>CAYYHM010000158.1:0-4807 GCA_964471795.1 uncultured Chitinophagales bacterium
TTGCAAGATTACTCAATGCTATGCATATGCTACGGAAGTTTGTTGCCTTGTTTGTCGTTGGTGCGATTACAATGACTGCCCGATCCAATCCACCGGTAGAAGGTATGTGGATACCAATACTGCTGGAACAGTTGAACTACAGTGAGATGCAAGCGATGGGTCTTTCGCTTACTCCCGAACAGATCTTCAGCGCCAGCCAGAGCAGCCTGAAAGATGCTATCGTGAGTTTTGGAGGTTTCTGTACCGGATCCATGATATCGCCCAATGGACTCCTGCTCACCAACCACCACTGTGGCTTTGGCGAGATACAAAACCACTCCACAGTAGAAAACGATTACCTGCAACACGGCTTCTGGGCAGCCACACAAGCAGATGAACTACCGAATCCGGGACTCACTGCCACGTTCATCGTGGATATCCTTGATGTAACCGATCGAATCATGGAAGGCGTCACCGCCGACATGACGAAGGCGCAAAGAAATAACCACATCAGAATCCGTGCAGGAAAACTGGAAAAAACCATGGTGGATGGCACGCACTATGGCGCCACGGTAAAATCCTTCTTCGAAGGCAACAAGTTCTACATCTTCATCACAGAAACGTTTGAAGATGTGCGGCTGGTAGGCGCTCCGCCATCTGCCATCGGTAAGTTTGGCGGCGATACCGACAATTGGGAGTGGCCGCGGCATAATGGTGATTTCTCGCTGTTTCGGGTCTATGCCGACGCCAACAACAGGCCAGCCACGTACAGTGCGGACAACAAGCCCTATCAGCCGAAGCATTACCTGCCCGTGTCTACCGATGGTGTGAAACCCGGCGACTTCACCATGGTTTTCGGATTTCCGGGACGCACAGAAGAGTACTTGACCTCCTTTGCCATTCGCCAGATCATGGGATTGTCCTATCCAATCCGTATAGACCTGCGTGGCAAGCGGCTGGATGTCATCAACCGGTATATGGCCTCGTCGGATGCCCTGCGCATCATGTATGCCGACAAGCAGAGCAGTATAGCCAACGGTTACAAGAAATGGCAGGGCGCCATACGTGGCCTGGAGCACCTGAATGCCCTTCAGGTAAAGCAAGAACGTGAGGATGCCTTCAGTATGTGGGCAGCCAACACACCCTATGCCACACTCCTGCCATCGCTGGAAGATGCCTATCAGCAATATGAACCCTTGCTACTGGTACGCGAATACATATCGGAAGCTGTGTTTGCCGGCGAATTGCTACAATTTGCGTGGCGGATTGTTCCGCTGGTAGAGGCCAGCGAACAGGCCGGTGATGGCTGGCAGCAAGAGCTGGAATCCCTGAAAGCAAGAGCAGCCTCCTTTTATCCCGAATTCTATCCGCAGATAGATCGGGAAATAATGCCGCAGCTGCTGGAAGGTTATCACCGCAATGTACCGGTGCCCTATCAAAGTGCAGCATTCCGGGCATTGGTCAGCAAATTCGAGGGCGACTTTACCGCATTGGCCAACCACGTGTTCGACAAGTCGATGCTGGCAGATGGCAACCGGTTGATGGCTTACTTGCAAACCTACACCCCCAAGAAAGTATCGAAACTGAAAAAAGATGCCGGATATGTATTGATGGAGACACTGATTGCGCATTACATGTCCCATGTGCGGGCGGAGTTGGCAGCAACACTGGCAGGATTGGATTCCCTCAATCAACGCTATGTGGAAGCCATTATGGTATGGAAAGCGGACGAACGGCTGTACCCTGATGCCAACTCCAGTATGCGCATTGCCTATGGAAAGGTGGACAATTACTCGCCGCGGGATGGAGTTGAGTATGACTACAGGACAACCGTGACGGGCATTTTGGAAAAGAACAAGATCAACAACCCGGACTTTGTACTCCCTGAGGACCTGCTGGCTGCCTACCGCCAGGGCGACTGGGGGCAATATGCTGATGCAGATGGTGAAATGCCGGTATGCTTTACCGCCAGTAATCATACCACCGGTGGCAACTCCGGCAGCCCGGTATTGAATGGCAAAGGAGAACTGATCGGCCTGAACTTCGACAGGAACTGGGAAGGCACCATGAGCGACATCATGTACGACCCCACCCGGGTGCGCAACATAAGTGTGGATGCCCGCTACATTCTGTGGGTAATCGATAAATACGCCGGTGCAAACCGTTTGATGGAGGAGATCCGGTCGGTATCCAACCGATAGCACCGTTACCACAACAGTCAGATAGTAACTTCCTGCGGCAGACAGTCTACAGTCATAGCCGCTGCAGGACACCCATACTGCTTGCAGTCGACCAATGTGAGCTCTATGGAACTATCTGCAGGGATGGTTCGTCACATCAATGACAGGTAGTAACTTTTCTTTAACACAGCTTCACACAGTGTAACACACCATTAACACAAGCCCCTGTAAACCTGCCCTACCTTTGTACCATAAACCAAAACCAACCAAATCTCATGAGAACGCTCATCTTACTGTTCGCCACCCTCAGTACCGTGCATGTATTTGCTCAACAAACAGCTACCCAATCAGTAGGAAATCTGGCGAAATATGTCTTAAGTATAACCCATACGAAAGGGTTGAAGCAGGCTGTTGTGCAAGTGGAATCCCGAATGACATTTATACAGAAAGAAATGCCGATAAACGAAATTGCCCATACGGGCGATAAATGTTCGAATACTATCGCTGCAACCACTACAGACATCACCAAAATCGCGGAAAGCACCTTTACGTTTATGGGTGACACCTATCCGGATTTGCCTGTTTTGGAATCTGCTGCTACTGCACCGATCAGTGCTCCTACAGCAATAATTCTTACCACAACCTTCTATTTTATGGGTGATTCTTTCCAGGTAATACCTGTAGATGATATGCTGATTACAGACAGTACACGACAGGAAAACACGTTCAAGTTCATGGGAGATACCTATATTGAATTACCTGAAGAAAGATTAATTCTTTAAAAATACCTCAGTTAGATAAGATAAGAAAGTTAACAAGATACCGTTAGTATAAGCTATGATTAGCAGTCTACGAGTGAACAATAACATCAGAATCCTTTGGGTATTGTTGGTACTTCACCTGCTTAATATAAGTGTTAACACTGTAGAACCCAAACTAGAACATTCCTCTGAAGACTTGATGATTAATGAACAAGAAAGTGTTGTAGAAATCATCGTTGAGCAAGTTCTAGGCTACGAAGAAACATTTATAGAGTACGAGGATGATGAAACGCAAGAACACAAAACAGACAATAAGAATAATGTATTGAAACAATTTTTAATTAACTTTTTTGAATCTTCAAGCGATGTAAAGCTTGTTAGCATAAACAAGAATAATCATTTCCTCGACCACGAAGCTCGATTAACGAACAGCTTCAACGAAATAGACAGTCCACCGCCTAAAGTGTGATTTGTTTTAGCAGCTTAAATAACCGGTTCCCAATGACATGGAACAATTCTTGATGCTTTAAAACAAACTAAGATGGGCGACACAAAACTCACAATGCTATTTTTTCTAATGGCATTTTATGTAAATGCATTTTCACAAGTTGCTGATGCAGAAATAGATAGCTTGTACATTCAACAATTTGAACACAACAAGGAACCTGATAAGGTATTACACGCAGAGCCGTTATATATTGACTTGATTCGTGATTTGGGAGCGAGAAAAGGAGAAAAAGAATGGAATATTGGTTTAGGCCTTACTGATAACCTAAACTTTGATTCTCATGACGCACTAATTGAATATGAATGGGCACCCATTGACAGATTAGGATTAGAGGTGGAACTACCATTCTCCTTTTTTTCGCGCCAAACAAGTTTGGATAGAGACTCAATTCCATCCAGCCAATTGAACAGCCTAAAAATAGCAGCTCAATGGACATTTTATGTTAATGGGCCTATGGCTACATCAATGGCATTCGGATATATTAATGAATTCAAGCTTTCCGACTTTAGAAATTTTGGCAATCCTTTTATTAAAGGAAACTTATACAATCCATTTATAATTGTTGCCAAACGTTGGGGTAATAATTTTCACTCATTGATATATACTGGGCCAAAAATTGAGCAACACTTCAGTTCAAATAAGTTTCATACCACTTACGATTTTAACACCAATTTTCACTATATGATTTCAGGTACAAGAAACTTTATTGGAGTTGAGTTTAACAAGACCGTAGACAAGGGGATTTTTGATATGGTCATACGCCCCCAAATGAGAGTAGGGATTGCTGATAATTTATTGGTTGGTATTGTAGCAGGCATTCCGATTCGTCGAGAAAATGAAAGATTAAGCTCATTTGTTCGACTAATATGGGAACCAGGGCATAAGACCAACTAGTTGACAATCTGCACAATACATCTAAGCTAGGGTTCATGATTTAGTTGAGTATGTAGTTAAGGGCTAGTCTGTTGGATATACTTTGATTCTCTTTATAACCCCATTACACATTAAAGTGTAAGTGATACAACAGTTTCTCATAATGCGCTTGCAGAAGGTCATCCGAGAGGATGGCCTTTTGTTTTTCAACCGGCGGGTTGTGGTATGATAGCCACCATGCGCCCAGCTACAACGCCGATTGTAAGCAGTCCTATCATACGGTCTCAGGATTATATGAGCGAGCCAGGCTACCTAGCACTACCTTTTCAGGCGCACAAACACTTCATCATCCATCAGCTCCCCCGCTTTGAACACTGCCCATTCCAGTGTGGCTTCGTGGCGATACCCAGCCTTTTCCAATACCCGCTGACAGGCTATGTTGACAGGAAATACACGAGCTTGAATCCGCACGATATCGAAAGTAGCAAACAAATGCGCTGTGAGTG
>CAYYHM010000159.1:0-4791 GCA_964471795.1 uncultured Chitinophagales bacterium
TGGCTCACAGCGATTCTGGCTTCAGGTAGCTGCTGATTCGGGCTGGTCGGTACATAATACGGCAACAATGGGAGCGCTGGTGGTAGAGTCAGGCTCTTGATTGTTACCTTTATGTATCAATTCCTGCACTATGTCACACCCACCGGTACTGTATGCTACGGATGATCGCTTGGCCATCATCACCCTGAACCGCCCTGATAAGAGAAATGCGCTGAATGCGGCTATGGTAACCGAGTTAAAATCAACCTTCCAGCGGGCTGCCGACGACCCGGCGGTGAAGGTCATCATCCTGCAAGCCAACGGAAAGGCTTTCAGTGCAGGTGCCGATCTCGAGACATTGCAACGGCTGCAGGCCAACAGTTACTCAGACAATCTGGCTGACTCGCACCACCTGATGGAGCTGTTCGAACTCATCTACACCCTTCCCAAAGTGGTAATTGCCAAGGTGGAAGGTGCAGCCATCGCCGGCGGCTGTGGTTTGGCTACGGTTTGTGATTTCGTGTTTGCCATTCCAGATATCACCTTCGGTTATTCGGAGGTACGCATCGGCTTCGTACCTGCCATCGTATCGGTATTCCTGATTCGTAAGATTGGCGAGGCCAAGGCGAAGGAACTGTTGCTGACCGGCACCGGCATTACCGCTGAGAAAGCCCATGCCCTCGGGTTGGTCAACTATCTGGAGAGCCCCGTCGGGATCGAAGAAAAGGTGCTCCATTTTGCCAAAGACCTGTGCGAACAAGTGTCTGGGCAAGCGGTAGGCCTTACCAAACAACTGATTGCACGGGTGCAGGATCTACCGTGGCAGGACGCACTCTCCTATGCTGCTGAAGCAAATGCAACAGCCCGAGGTACGGCAGACTGCCGGAAAGGTATTGCCGCTTTTCTGAACAAAGAAGTGGTTTCCTGGTGACCGAGGCCATAGGAAACCCGTAATTTCGCTGCCTCATTACCGCTTATGGCACTTTCTCGGCTTCGCCGATTCCATGTATTACGCACGTTGCAGATCGGCTGGCCCATCATGCTGGGGCAATTGGGCCATATGCTTACCGGCTTGGCCGACAGCGCCATGATCGGGCAGGTTGACGCTGTACAGCTCGCCGCCTCCTCCTTTGGGCACAATGGCTGGGTAATCTTCTTCGTATTCGGATTGGGTGTATCCATGGGGCTCACACCGCATGTGGCAGCCGCTGATGGCAAGAACGACCTGGCAGAGAATGCACAACTGTTGCGACAGGGATTCTGGGTAAACCTGATTACCGGCGTGGTCATCGCCTTGTTGATGCTGGCAGGATATCCTTTGCTGGACAACCTGGGGCAACCCGATGAAGTGGTCGTATATGCTCGACCCTACTTCCTGATACTGGCGCTCTCCATGCTGCCACTGATGCTATTCCAGCATTTCCGGCAGTTTGCTGAGGGTTTATCGCTTACCCGCACGGCGATGTACGTATCCATAGGTGCCAACCTGCTGAATGTGTTGCTCAATTACGTGCTGATCTTCGGCAAGTTCGGATTTCCCCGCCTGGAGCTGGTAGGTGCCGGTATCGCCACCTTCATCAGCCGTGTGGTAATGGTATTGCTCATGTATTGGTACGTACGAAAGGCAGCTCCTTTTCAGCACTTCTGGATACCGGCAATCAGCTGGAAACCGGTATGGTCCAAGATGAGGCACATCCTGCAGGTTGGCGTACCCATAGGCATGCAGTAC
This sequence comes from uncultured Chitinophagales bacterium, assembly GCA_964471795.1. GTDB lineage: Bacteria > Bacteroidota > Bacteroidia > Chitinophagales > S012-47 > CAJXXO01. The sequence continues at coordinate 1,709 of CAYYHM010000159.1, forward strand.
GTTCTCGAAGCCGGCGCCTTCGTAACAGCTGCCATCATGATTGGCTGGCTAGGTGCACTTCCGCTTGCCTCCCATCAAATCGCTATCGTGCTGGCATCTACCACCTTTATGGCAGCCAGCGGCATCGCAGCGGCCGTAACGGTAAGGGTGGGTAAATACCTGGGCGGTCAGGATATACACAACCTGCGTAGAGCCGCATTCACCGGCTTTGGCATTGTAGGTCTCTTCATGGGCATTACCGGCATCAGCTTCTTGCTGCTGCGACATATCTTGCCGGCATGGTTTACGCCTGAACCGGTGGTGCAGAGCTTCACTGCTTCCTTACTGATCGTTGCAGGCGCCTTTCAGGTATTTGATGGTATGCAATTAATGGGCATGGCTACACTGCGCGGAATGAAAGATGTTCAGTTCCCGACAGGAATCGCCTTGTTCTCCTATTGGATCATCGGTCTGCCGGTGGGTTACTTGCTGGGATTTACCTGGCAGATGGGTGTAACAGGTGTGTGGTGGGGTCTTGCTACCGGACTTGCTGTTGCCTCTGTGTTGCTATTCGTGCGGTTTCAACGACATACAAAACGTATGGTCTCCGCGGCATCCTGAGTGTCTACAATCATTTGAAATATAGACAGACCGATCACTCGATCTTCTGCACGTCGAAGTTGAACTTGATTTGGATCGGTGATGACAGCAATTGATCGGAACGCTCATACACTATCCGGTACACCGACACTACCTGCTTCCCCACTTCATCAAACGCCTTTTGCAGACCGGCACGATCTGTTACAATCAAGGTATTGGCTCTCGAATCCGCCATATCCTCCAATTCGTCTTTCCGGAAATCATTGCCCTTCAGTCCGATGGCAATCCGCAGATACGGGGAATTCCCTATCTGACTCTTCAGAAGATCCTTGTTGTCGGAGGCATTGTCACCCCCATCGGTAAAGACAACCAACGCCTTAGAGCCCACAAAACTCAACGAGTTCAGAATGCTGATGCCTGTGGATACCGCCTCGAATACCGCAGTTCTGGGCTGATAATCCGTGTAATTGTCAACCAGCGCCTTCAGCACATCTACATTATTTGCACCAAAGAATGGCGTTGCCTGAATCTTATCCCTGTCAGAAAAGAACACGACAGCAACCCTGGAGCCCGGTGTGCTGGCTACCACCTGATCAATGAAGTCCTTGGCATAGGATTTCAGGTCATTCACCAGGTCTTCCAGGGAAGTACTCATATCCAGCACCAGCACAACGGCTATGTCATTCTTGCTGTTGGATGGCGTTTCTGTGAACTCGAATTGCTCTTCAAACCGGTTGCCATCCTTCTCGAAGATGTTGATGTCGGTAATCTCAAATTTGGAAAAAGCGCTTTCAATGCGCACCCCATTAGCAATCACCTCTACCGTACCGTTGCCCAGATTCCGTACATCCATGTTGTCAACGGAAATGAAAGGACTGGCATCAATCGGCTCCGTTACCCGGGGAAATCCGGAATTGGAATACTCCACCGTAAAGTATTCCTGCTTGCCCACCCAGAACGGGTTCTCCTGGCAGGCTGTAACCAACAAAACAAGAGTAATGGAAAGGAAGGATCTGAGTAACATAGTAGCATTTACTGCGGGCTAAATTACACGATTTCATTGAATGCCATCGAGGAAGTACTTCTGTAAGACTTATTTATGGAATCACACAAAATGCATGAACATAAAATCTATACAAACACCACTATATACTGATTTTCTGCGGTTTATGATTTTACCATGTCAATTTGTCATTTGGCTGGTATCGCCCTAACACACTACATTTGACCCCGATATGAACCGATTCATCAATACACGGCAACTGGCATTCCTCCTTTTTGTGGTCATTGCACTATGGGTGGGTCGCAGGTGCAACCAAAATCGGGAAACAAACAGCATACTCCCTATACAGGTAGCCGGAACGCTGCAAGACATCGTTAGATCACTCCCCTATCGGTTATCCGTTACTGCTCTTTGTCAGCAAGCATGTCAATCAATAAGTGACTCAAGTCTATCTCTGATCCTTCAATATGGCGAAATCAGCCAGTCAAATGAAACCTGCAGCATCACGGGTCGTGATTTACATGGAACTTCTTATATCCTAACCTGTAAGGTTATTGCTGATTCGCTGCTGATAGAGCATTTGCACCGGACAGGTCCTGATTCGCAATGTGAGTGCCCTACCACGGAACAGCAGGTAGCAGAGTAACCGACAGCCATATCAGCAGAAACTGCACCAGCATAGTGCCATCCAGCATCCCGAAGAAATACACATCATCATCCACTGCCGGCTTACGGTATATAATCCATGCAGTACCTGCCAATGCCACACTGAGGCCCACCAGCGGCTGCCACAACAGCAAGGCCGTATGGTGAAAGAAGAAGATCCGAATTACCTCCAACAGCCAAGTACCTGTCAGCAGCCATAAAGACAAGGAGATCGTAGCCCTTTGTCCAATCCTGGAAGGTACCGTCTCCATCTGTACTTCCTTGTCAATCAACACATCACGCAAATCAAAAGGCAGGGTGATAGCCAGAATGAACATACTTCGCTGTGCCAACAACATCCAAACATTAGCAGATTGTAACGACTCACCGGCGTGAATAGCCGGCAGCAACACGGTAACCGCACCCCATACAAAAGCGATGAGGAATACCTTTAGAATACCGGTAGTTCGCAGCCGCCTGTTGCCGATCGGGATATCATATGCCAGCGAAATCAAGCCTATGAATGCCATCAGTGGATATAAAACAGTGTCAATACCCGAAAACCCATATGCCATGCCGGCAGCAGCAATCGCCAGCAGTATAAATACCAATAGCCTATGATTGGTCAGATAGAACAACAATGACGTGGCGGGGCTCTCTCCAACCTGCCACACGGCAATCTGTCGCTGCAACAGGTAGGTAAACAGTGTGGCACTGCCGATGAATACCGATAGCCTGTCGACACCCACACTATATTCCAGCTGCAGATATGTCTGTTCAGCCATGGCGACAGCACATAGCGCTATGAACACCTGACTCAGCAGCAGGTGATGGATGGCCGATGGTTTGTTCGTAA
>CAYYHM010000160.1:0-4732 GCA_964471795.1 uncultured Chitinophagales bacterium
CCATCCATCACCGGCATCTGCACGTCCATGATGATGATGTCATAGTCGTTTTGCTGCAGTTTATCCAGTGACTGCTGCCCATTATCTGCCACGTCGATCTGAATGCCGGTACCCCATTTATCGATGGTTTCCTTGGTAACGAACTGGTTTACCTTGTTGTCTTCTACAATCAGGATGCGCAGGTTGCCTAGGTCTTTCAGGTCCTCAAAGTGTTCATCCGCTTTGCGCTTCATGTACTCCTCCCCACTGGCCGTGGCAAACCGCAGCGTAAAGCTGAAGGTGCTGCCCTTCCCCTCCTCGCTGGTGAGGCTGATGCTGCCGCCCTGCATTTCTATCAGGCGCTTGGTGATGGCCAGCCCCAGTCCTGTGCCGCCAAACAGGCGGGTAGTGCTGTCGGCAGCCTGCGTGAAACTGTCAAAGATCACAGCCTGTTTTTCTTTTGGAATGCCGATACCGGTGTCGGCAACGGAGAAGAACAGGTGGACGTACGCGCCTTTTTCTTCCAGCAGTCGGATGTGTAGGATCACCGAGCCCTCCTCTGTAAACTTCACCGCATTAGAGAGCAAGTTCAACAGGATCTGTTTGAGACGCACATAGTCACCGCGCAGGTAGGGTGGGATGTGGGGGCTCTTCTTTACCTGGAAATCCAGTCCACGTGCATTTACCTTGAACTGCACTGTTTGTTCCAGGTCATCAATCAGGTCTTCCATGCTGAACTCCACCGTTTCCAGTGTCAGCTTGCCGGCTTCGATCTTGGAAAAGTCCAGGATGTCGTTGATGAGCACCAACAGGTGGTCGGTGGACGATTGGATGACGTCCAGGTAGTGGGTTTGCTGCTCGGATAGGGGTGTATCTTCCAGCAGGTTGGCAATGCCGAAGATGGCATTTAGGGGTGTCCTGATTTCGTGGCTCATGTTGGCCAGGAAGCGGCTTTTCATCTCAGCAGAGTTCTCTGCCAACTCCTTCAGGCGCTTCAGTTCGGCCGTCTTCTTCAGATCCGTGATGTCGCGGATGATGCCCTGATAGCCGTTGATCATGCCGTTGTGGTCGCGTTTTACAGATGACGACAGCAGACAGTCAATGATATGACCATCCTTCTTTACCAGCTGTACCTCAAAGTCGTTGATGGAACCTACGGTTTCTATGCGGGTGATGAATTTCTCCCGATCCTCCGGGTGGGCATACAATTTCAGGATCTCCATCTCCAGGATTTCCTCCTTGCTGTATTTGAACATGTCCAGCAGGGCCTTATTGGCGTCCAGGAACTTGCCTTCTTTGGAAGAGATGTAGATGGCGTCTTTGGTGTCCTCGAACAGCTGGCGGTATTCCGATTCCTTGCGGTTGAGTTGACGTTCCAGTGCCTTGCGCATGGAGATGTCCCTGATGGTAACAGCCATGTAGGGGAGCCCCTCGCAGGGTTTTACGTGGATCTCTGCCGTAAACGAGGTGCCATCTTTCCGTTTGCCGATGGAAGGAAAAATCTCATAGTGGTCGCCGTGCAGCGCATCATCCAGAATATCGGCACTGGCAGCAGTGATCATTTGATAGATGGACGACCCCTTGAGCTCCTTCCGGTCGTAACCGAAGGTGCGGGTAAAGGCAGCGTTGATGTACCGGATAATGCCTTGTTCGGTAATGGCTATGGCATCCACGGAAGCATCGGACAGGATCTTGTATTTCTTGATGAGCGCTTCCAGCTGCTGCTCACGTAGGGACTTTTCGGATGAATCCTGGGAAGTAGGGAGATGATTCTCTTGTTGGCTCATACGGACCTGGTAATAGACTAAAAGTACACATTCCACCGCACATGGAATTGGTATCTTTGGCGGCACCTATGACTGATATCCGACACTTACAGCAGCAGATTGAAGAGGCCATCCGGTTGTTGCCCATTGATAAACAGCCTGTAGAACTGTATGAACCCATTCGGTACACCCTCAATCTCGGTGGAAAGCGGATGCGCCCGGTATTGGTGCTGATGGCCTGTGAACTGGCCGGTGGACAGCCTGCAGCAGCCCTGGCGCCTGCACTGGGTATCGAGTTGTTCCACAACTTTACGTTACTGCACGACGACATCATGGATCAGGCACCCCTGCGCCGTGGCCAGCCGACAGTCTATCAGCATTGGAATACCAATATTGCCATATTGAGTGGTGATGTCATGTTTGTGGAGGCCTGTAAGCTCATCGCCGAAGCACCCGCACCTGTGTTGAAACCGGTACTGGATGCCTTCTACAAAACGGCCATCGAGGTGTGTGAAGGACAGCAGTGGGACCTCAACTTCGAGACCATGGAAGAGGTGTCTATTGAGGATTACCTGAACATGATAGCCCTGAAGACAGCAGTGTTGCTGGGTGCCAGCCTGCAGATAGGTGGACTGATCGCCAATGGCAATACCGCCATGGCCGATCAGCTATATGAACTGGGCGTGGCACTGGGCGTAGCCTTTCAGCTGCAAGACGACATCCTGGATACCTATGGCGATCCGGACAAGTTCGGTAAGCAGGTGGGGGGAGATATCATACAGAATAAAAAGACTTTCCTGTTGCTGACCGCGCTGCAGCAGGCAGATGCGCAGCAGCAGCAAACCTTGCAACACTGGCTGACAGCAACAGCATTCGATCCGGCAGAAAAAGTAGAGGGTGTAAAGGCCATCTACGGACAACTGGATATCAAGAAGCAGTCCGAAGCAGAACGCGACAGGCATTATGCCCACGCCATGGAGTTGCTGCAGCAACTGGAGGTGCCTGCAGAGCGAAAAGAGCCATTGGCAGCACTCGCAAAACAGCTCCTGCACCGCGAAAACTGATGCCCAGCTACTTCGGTTACCTTTGTAACTTTATGGTATGCATCGAAATACCATTCGCTGGGTAGTACTATTTGCGGCAGTAAGCATCATCGGCATCATTTTTATCCAGATCTATTGGGTGCGACAGGCCTATAACCTGGGGCAGAAGCAGTTCGCCCACCGGGTGGACCTGGCGCTGAATGATGTAGCCGACAAGATTACCGCCTTCAACAATGACAGCACCTTGCTCATCAACCCGGTGCGGCAGGTTACACCCAACCACTTTACCATTGAGCTGAATGAGCCGGTATCCTTGTCGATAGCGGAGGCATGGCTATCCTCTTCGCTCGAGGAAAACAAGGTCAACACCGACTATGAGTATGCCGTGTACGATTGTGTGGTAGATACGCTCTTGCTGGGCAGATATGTGCGCTTTGATACGTCCTATGTGCCACGGCCTAATCGATACGCAGGTGTGCCGCCGCTGGAAAGTGAGCAAAGCTACCTGGCGGTCTATTTCCCGGAACAGGAGAGCCTGCTATTCAACAGGATGGGATTCTGGATATTTTCTTCCTCCATCCTGGCAATCGTGGTGTTGTTTTTTGCGATTACCACGTTCGTGATTTTACGACAGCGGAGGTTGTCGGAGATCACCAAGGAGTTCATCAACAACATGACGCACGAGTTCAAGACACCCATTTCCACCATTGGCGTGAGCAGCGAGGTGTTGTTGCGTGATGAGCGGATTGAGCAAGACGACAGGCTGAAGCGATATGCAGAACTGATCGCCAAGGAGAACGCCCGGCTGAAGAAGCAGGTAGAGAAGGTGCTGCAGGTGGCTACGCTGGAGAAGGAGGACTTCAGGCTGAATAAGGAGGAGGTTGACCTTCATAGCATTATTGAACAAGCGGTAGATGCTGTGCAAGTTTCTTTGGAGAAGAAAAAAGGGCGCTTACAGGTGCAGTTGAATGCATCCCGGCACCAACTGCTGGCAGACAGGGTGCACCTCACCAATATCCTGTACAACCTGTTGGATAATGCCATCAAATACAGCGGTGACAAGCCTCCGGTGATACAGGTGTCTACAGAGGATGCCGGCTGGGGAATCCGCCTTACCGTGAAGGACAACGGCATTGGCATGGAAAAAGAGGATCTCCGGCATATCTTCCGGAAGTTCTATCGCGTTTCTACCGGAAACCGGCATGATGTGAAGGGGTTCGGGTTAGGCCTGAGCTATGTAAAACTCATGGTAGATGAACACAAAGGTCGAATCCAGGTGAACAGTCATCCGGGGAAAGGATCGGAATTCATGGTTACACTACCCTATAAAGCGTAGGATATGAGCAAGATAGGAGAAAACAGAAAAGTGTTGGTGGTAGAAGATGACGAAAGCCTTGCCTTTGTGATTCAGGATAACCTGGAGCAGCATGGATTCATCGTGCAGGTGTGTGCAGATGGTCAGGAAGGGTTGACTGCTTTCTTCAACAGCGACTTTCAGCTGTGCCTGTTGGATGTGATGCTCCCTCGCATGGATGGCTTTGAACTGGCGCAGGAGATCAGGAAGGTAAATGAAAAGGTGCCCATCATCTTCCTGACTGCCCGTAACCTGAAAGATGATAAGATAGCCGGCTTTCGGGCCGGTGCAGATGACTATATCACCAAGCCCTTCAGCATTGAAGAACTGGAGTTACGGATTGAGGTGCTGATGAAGCGTGTGTATGGGCAGGAGGATGCCGGTCAGGATATCTACAACATCGGCAGCTTTACCTTCGACTACCGGAAGCTGCAGCTCATCAGGGAAGGGGAGAAGCAACAACTGACACAGAAGGAGGGCAAGCTGCTGCGCATGCTTTGTATCCATCGGAATGATGTGCTGACCCGGGAGAAGGCGCTGGAAGTGGTATGGGGCGCCAACGACTATTTTGCAGGTCGCTCCATGGATGT
>CAYYHM010000161.1:0-4690 GCA_964471795.1 uncultured Chitinophagales bacterium
GAAAAGTGGTAGCGTTTTGTATTTTCGAAGTGATGAGACGTTATACGCTATACCTGTTGTTGATGGTTCTGCTGACAACGGTTGCCTGCAGCCGGAAAACAGGATGCCCCTCTTACGACAGCAAAACCGGTGAGTATTCCATCAAGGACAAGCGTAAAACCCGGTCAGGGTTATTTCCGCGTGACATGCGCTAGTCTCTGGTAAAGGCCGTAATCCAATCGCAGTGGTGTGGGAATGTCTGCAGTAGGTCTTCCCGCCGGCACAGCACAAAGTCATCCTCATGAAAGGCTGGCGCCATCGTGCAGCCAACTATCGACCAGCTTCCCGTACTTTCGGCAGCCATGTAACACCCGTGTGGCACCACAGTCTGCAAGCTGGTGCCGGTCATTCCTGCCGGCCCTATCAGCACCTCTTGGTATCGCCCCTGCAGGTCTATCCACATCAGACGCATGGGATCTCCACCCTGATAGTGCCAGATCTCGTCGGCACGTAGCACATGAATGGCAGAAAAGTCGCCTTCCTCCAGCAGGTACGCTATGCTGCTGCCGCACTTTCTGTACCCCTGCAGCCGATCTACCCACACCTCCTCTTCTGACAGGTAGTAGGGTTTCCACCAGCCACCTTCCGGATGTGGCTGCATATCAAGCGACGTGATGATTGCTATGGCGTTGTCCATACTGTTGCAGGTAATTGTCTGCTAAGGTATCTAATACATGCAGAGGTACTGCCCCTGCCGACAGGATGAGGTGATGAAAATCCGGTAGCCGGAAGTCATCTCCCAGCGCATCCTGCATCCGCTGCCGCAACTGCAACAGGTGCAGCTCACCTACCTTGTAAGCACAAGCCTGCCCCGGATGCACAATGTATCGCTCTACCTCGGTAACGATTTGATTGCGGGGTATGCCCGTATGGGTAGTCATGAAATCGATGGTCTGTTGCCGGCTCCATCGCTTCCAGTGCAAGCCGGTATCTGCCACCAACCGCACCGCCCGCAACAGCTCCGACTGCAATCGACCGACATTATCCATGGGGTCGGTGAGCCATCCTTGCTCCCACGCCAGCCGCTCCGCATACAGGGCCCATCCTTCTACATAGGCGGTAAATGGAATGATGTTGCGGAAAAATGGGACATCCTGCTGCGCCATCTGCAGCGACACCTGCAGATGGTGTCCGGGAATGGTTTCATGAAAGGCCAGGGTAGCCATGGCCCATTTGGGTATGGCGGTGAGGTCGCGGAGGTTTACGTAAAACATACCGGGGCGCTTTCCGTCGAGGCTGGGTGGTTCATAGTAGGCCTCCGGAGAAGTGGGCTCCTTGTAGTGCGGCAGACGCTCTACTTTCACGTGCTTGTCCGGAACAGTGTGGAACAGCGTTGTCATCCGTTCTTCGGCAAATTGTACCAGCGAGTGGTAATAGGCCAGGTATGCCTCCCTTCCCTCAGGAGTATTGTCGAACAGGTATGCTGGGTCCTGTGCCAGGGCAAGCAGGCAGTCGCCCAGTTTCTCTTTCTTGGCTGCACAACCGGCATGTCGCATAGCTGCCCGCAGTTCCTCCTCAATTCTAGCTACTTCATCCAATCCCATTTGGTGAACCCATGCCGGATCCTTGTCTGTTGTCAGGTGGCTCCTCAGCACATAGCGGTAGTACCTGTCGCCATCGGGCAGCTTCCATACACCATCTTCCTCGCTGGCTTTTTTTCGCAGCTCGTCTATATATTGCCGCAGGGTAAGAAAGGCCGGGTACACCCGCTCCTCCATGGCAGTCAGTGCCACCTTATTCAGGTGCTTAATGCGGGATACCGATAGTCCCTGCAGGCCATTCACCCGGTTTTCAAACGTGGTGTAGAGCTCATTCTGATGGTAGGCAGTCTGGATAAAGGTGTCCAGCTCAGACACTACTCTTTCCACTACAAATCGGGGCGGAATTACCCCCTTCTGTTCGGCATACTGCATGCGTTTGATCACCTGCCGGATCTTGGTAGGGAAACGCCGCAGCCGATGGATGTAGTTTCTGGCGTCACGGCCATCCTGTATCTGGTGTATGGTGGTCATGAACTGTGGCAGCTCTTTGTGTACACCGGACAGCTGATTGACGGGATAGTCGTGGAAAAGGAAAGGTGTGCGGGCTACCTCATTATCCAGGTACCACTCCAGCACCTGAAAGCTTACCTTGTCTGAAGGGGATAGGTGGGTCTGATTGTAGCTCCGCAGGATGCGCAGGTCAATGGCAAACCGTCGGTTCTGCTCTATCTGTGCCCTTGCCGATATGTCGGTGAGCCGTTTGTTATGCCAGTGGATGCCAAACCGCTCCAGTACCCGGGCAAACGACAGCAGCTCGGGGTTGGCGAGGGCGAAATCGAAGACGACACGCTGGAAAAACCAGTTGAGGTAGGGGGGCTTCAGGTAATAATTCCGTGGAGGCCACCAGCTGCGTATATGTTGCTTCAATCCCATAGTTCCTAATATCCGGCAGCAGCATCATCCATCCTGAAGTCTGCGGCTCCCTCCAAACGTCCATCCGGTAATACCAATATTGCGTCTACTGCGCCGATGTTATCGCGCTGTTGCAAAGTGTGCCCCCGTTGCTGCAACCATAGGATCGCTGTGCTGTCCAGCGCCGTATCCTCATAATAGAGCACATCCGGCAGCCATTGGTGATGCACCCTTCCGGCGTTGACTGCTTCCTGCATGCTAAGGCCGTGGGCTGTTACATTCAGGAATACCTGCAGCACACTGGTGGGAATGGTGCTGCCTCCGGGTGTCCCCAGTACCATGAATAATTTGTTGTCCTTCTCCACAATGGTTGGCGCCATGCTGCTCAGCATCCGTTTGCCCGGCGCAATGGCGTTGGCTTCCGAGCCCATGAGGCCGTACAGGTTGGGTGTACCCGGTTTGCTGCTGAAGTCATCCATCTCATTGTTGAGCAGAAAGCCTGCTCCCTGTACTACAACACCACTTCCGTAACTTCCATTCAATGTAGTGGTAATGGCAATGGCATTGCCAAAAGCGTCAACGATAGAAAAATGTGTGGTCTCCTCTGATTCGGGATGCATGGGATTGCCGGCCTGTATGGCAAGTGATGGCGTTGCGTGTGCTGTATCCAATAGGGCGAGTCTCCCTTGCAGGTACTCGGTGTCTGTCAGTTGGGCTACGGGCACCTCCACAAAGTCGGCATCACCCAGCCATTTGGCTCTGTCGGCATAGGCCAGCCGTTCTGCTTCTGTCAGCAGGTGTACGGTGCGGGCACTGTTCCAGCCCCATTCTGTAAGTGGGAATTCATTGAGGAAAAACAGCAGTTGCCGCAGTAGTATGCCGCCTGAGCTGGGCAGCCCCATGGAGTGGAGGGTAAACTCTTTGTGCCGGAAGGTGAGGGGTGCCCGCCATTGGCTGCGATACTTGCTGAGATCCTGATGCGTAATCAGCCCGCCGCCGTTCTTCATTTCCTGGACGAGGAGATCGGCAGTTACACCTTCATAGAAACCGGCACGTTTCAGCTGCTGAATGCGCCGGAGTGTGGATGCCAACTGCGGCTGTACAAGGGTGTCTCCAGCGTGCCAGTGCAGACGCAGAAAAGGTATGTCGCTGTGTGTGTTCACGGCCAGCAGTCTGTCCTGCAGGGCGTTGAGGCGGTCGGCTTGCATGGCAGTAACCGGGAAGCCAATCGCTGCCATATCGATAGCCGGCTGCAGGAGGCGGTTCCATGACATACTGCCCAGTGAGTCATGCAGCCGCACCATGCCATCTACCATGCCCGGTACGCCGGCAGCCGAATGTCCATCCAGGGATGAGCGTGGGATGATTTCTCCCGTTTCGTCGAGGTACATGTCGCGATGCGCTAGTCCGGGGGCTGTTTCACGAAAGTCCAGGGAATACACTGCGCCCGACGCATCACGGTACACGGCGAAACCGCCGCCTCCGATGTTGCCGGCTGCCGGGAGTACAACCGCCAGCGCAAAATGAACCGCCACGGCAGCATCTACCGCATTGCCACCTTGCAGTAACACGTCCCTGCCCACATGTGAAGCCAGGGCATGCGCACTGACCACCATGGCCTTTTCGCCTACATATCCTTGGTAGCGAATGCCATATCGCTGCTGAAAGGGATGCTCCGTAGCTGGCGACGGGTCGTTGGCAGTGCAGCCCCACAGTAGTAATAAGGCAACTAGAAAAAAGGTATGCTTCATCATGTAATGCTACCAATTTGCAAGAAATTTTTCACCCCTTGCAACCCTTTTGCGTCACTTGTGGTCTGTATAGTCAAAGGCAATACACAAGCAAGGTTAGATTTCTTTTCAATTTTTCTCAATTGCGTTTTTTCTGAGCGAAGCAAGAGGAGCCGTGATACACATCACGGCTTCTTTTGTTTATATAACCTTCCCGGGGTAACAACTCGCAAAGACATACAGGAAGTCTGCAGCAATTTCATACTGGGAACTCACTGACCCGGCACTTGGCGGGTGAGTGTTGGGCAACACCAGGAGGCACTTTGGGGCCTGGACTTAGTTGCCGCCAAGTATTAGCGGCAGTCCATCTTCTCCGTTGCCGATAACGACAATCTTGGTGTTGGGCGACTCGGCCAGCTCCTTGGTGGCTTCAATGCCTTTCCAGCGCAGCAGGTTCTCGTTGATGCCCTCAGATACGATTTCCTGGAAGGTTTGTATCCCCTCTGCCTCAATGCGTTTCCGCTCTGC
>CAYYHM010000162.1:0-4497 GCA_964471795.1 uncultured Chitinophagales bacterium
CGCATTGCCTACCAAGGCCGGCCGTATTCCATAGATATTCAGATGCCCCCACTGGCCGTGAGTGTGTGGAAACGGAAATCCACGAAGCCGGCAAGTGAACCCGTTGTTGCCGAGACAACAGCAGCCAAGGTGAAGAAGCCTGCTACAAGGAAGAAAGTCGCCACAACAGGCACGGCAACCCCCAAGAAAGCGGCCCCCCGAAAAAAGAAAGGTGAATGAGGTGGATCGCCCTATGCCTGATGATTTGGCCCGCCCTGCTGCAGGCGCAACATCCGGTACAGCGTGTTGAACCACCGCACTGGTATGTACAGATGCCCGAAGCAGCCGTACAACTGCTGCTGTATGGCGATGGGCTGTCTGCCTGGGAGGTAGACCTTACGCATCCGGGCGTCACAATAACGGCCACGGACCGTGTATCCAACCCAAACTACCTGTTCGTAACACTCCACATCGACTCTGCAGCAGCACCCGTTACCCTGGAGCTGACGCTCACGAATGGCAACCGGCAGGTTTCCCTACCCTATAGACTGGAGGCACGGCAGTCTGACAATCGTGCTGCCGGCATCAGCCAGGAGGATGTCTTATACCTGATCTACCCCGATCGGTTTGTGAATGGCGACACCACCAACGATGTACAGATCGGCATGCTGGATAGCACCTGCAACCGCAGCTCCCTTACCGACAGGCATGGTGGCGACCTGCAAGGCATCCTACAGTCGCTGGACTATCTGCAACAGCTTGGTGTCACCGCACTGTGGCTCAACCCGGTGTTTACCAATGACCAGCCACGAACGTCCTACCACGGATACAATGCTACCGACCTGTATGCGGTAGATCCACGCCTGGGCAGCAACGACCTATACCGGCAACTGGCCGACTCCTTGCATCAAAGGGGCATGAAGCTGGTGATGGATCTCGTACACAACCATGTAGGCAACCAAACCTGGTGGGTACAGGATCCGCCCGAGGAGGCGTGGTTTCACCAATGGCCTACGTTTACCAAATCATCGTTCCGGTCTACCACCCTCACCGACCCCTATGCCTCTGACGACGATAAGCGGCACTTCGTGGAGGGCTGGTTCGATCAGTCGATGGTAGACCTAAACCAGGATCACCCCTTGTTATCGACCTACCTGATACAGCAAAGCCTGTGGTGGACAGAGTTTGCGGGCATCGACGCCTATCGGTTGGACACCTATCCGTTTAGCGATCCTGACTTCCTGAAAGCGTGGGGTGCCTCCATGGCAGAGGCGTTTCCGGAGGTGAGCCTCTTTGGTGAAACCTTTGTATCAGGGATTGCGGAGCAGGATTACTTTCACGGCAGGACGCACATCGACAAGGATTTTCAATCTCATCTCACGGGGGTAACCGACTTCTCCCTGTATTTTGCGCTGCTGGATGCGTTGCAAGAAGAGCAGGGCTGGGAAACCGGCATGAGCAAAGTGTATAAGGTGCTTGCTGCCGATTACCTGTTGGCAGATGCCACCGGTAATGTGATCTTTCTGGACAATCACGACGTAAGCCGTTTCTTTACCGTAATCGGCGAAGATATGGACAGCTGGCGGATGGGAGTGCTGATGTTGCTGACTTTGCGAGGCATACCTTGCCTGTATTATGGCACAGAGATCCTGATGGCCAACAAGGCAGAACCCGATGGACTGGTGCGGCTGGATTTCCCCGGAGGATGGCCGGGTGATGCTGTAGACAAGTTCCAGCCTGCCGGCAGGACTGCGTTGGAACAGGAGGCATTTGACTGGCTGCAGCGGTTGCTGCAATGGCGCCGGCAACATCCACAACTGGCTGCAGGTAGGTTGATGCAGTTTGTGCCGCAGGATGATTGCTATGTGTATTTCCGGTACACGGACGACGAATGTGCCATGATAGTGGTGAATACTTCCTCAGATTACAGAACTTTGGATACACAACGGTTTACCGAGCGTCTGGCAGGCATGAACGAGGCCCTGGAGGTAATGACCGACGAAAAAATGACTATACCTGCAAGCATGCAAGTGCCGCCACGCACAGCACAGCTGTGGCACCTACAGCAATAACACAGGCAAGAAAAACGACGAGAAACAACATGTCAAGATATGTATGCATCCACGGCCACTTTTACCAGCCACCCCGTGAAAACGCCTGGCTGGAGGAGATAGAGCTACAGGATTCTGCGCACCCATTCCACGACTGGAATGAGCGAATCAACTACGAGTGCTATGAGCCCAACGTATCTGCCCGCATATTAGGCTCCGGTGGAAAGATCACCAACATCTTTAATAACTACCTACACATCAGCTTCAACTTCGGCCCTACGCTGCTTAGCTGGATGGAAAAGCACGCCCCCGATACGTATGCTGCCATCCTCCGTGCCGACAAGGAGAGCATCGTAAAATATGATGGGCATGGCAATGCGGTAGCACAGGTGTTTAACCACATGATAATGCCACTGGCCAACCGCCGCGACAAGGTGACGCAGGTGCAGTGGGGCATCTACGACTTTGAGTACCGGTTTCGTCGGAAGCCGGAAGGTATGTGGCTGGCCGAAACTGCTGTAGACATCGAGACGTTGGAAGTACTGGCAGAGCAAGACATCCAATATACCATATTAGCGCCCCGGCAGGCCAAACAGGTGCGCAAGTTGGGGCACGATCAGTGGGAGCAGGTGCATGAGGGCACGCTGGATACCACTATGCCGTATCGCATCAACCTACCGAGTGGTAAACATATTCATGTGTTCTTCTACCATGGCGGACTAGCACAGGATGTGGCCTTCAGTGGCCTGCTGAAAGACGGGCAGCTGTTTGCCCACAAGATCACGGAAGCCTTCCGGCAGGGCGACCATCCGCAGCTGGTAAATATTGCCACTGATGGTGAGAGCTATGGACATCATCACCGTATGGGCGAGATGGCGCTGGCATTCTGCCTGCAGCACATACAGGAACATCAGCTGGCTACCATTACCAACTACGGACAGTACCTGGAGCTGTACCCCGCCACCTACGAGGCCGAGATTCACGAAAACAGCTCCTGGAGTTGTGCGCATGGCATAGAACGCTGGCGCAACGATTGCGGTTGTAATACAGGCGGCAATCCTTCCTGGAATCAGCAGTGGCGCGCTACGCTGCGTCAGTCGCTGGACTGGCTGCGCGATGAGCTCTCGGCGGTCTATGAAAAAGAGATGGCACCGTTTCGGGTAGACCCGTGGCAGTTGCGGTGCCAATACATACAGGTGGTATACAACCGCGATTCACGGCATGTCAATCAATTTCTGGACACCCGTTTCAACAGGAAGCTGGCTACCCGAGAAAAGATCAAGCTGCTGCGATTGCTGGAGATGCAGCGGCATTCCTTGCTGATGTACACTTCCTGTGGATGGTTCTTTGATGAGATCTCCGGTATAGAAACCACACAGATCCTGCAGTATGCCAACAGGGCCATGCAGCTGGCGGAGCAGGAGGGACAGGTATTGCTGGAAGAGCAATTCATCAACATGTTGGCACAGGCACGATCCAACATTCGAGAGCTGGGCACCGGTGCCAACATCTACGAAACCTATGTAGAACCTCGGCGACTTACCCTGTCGAAAGTGGGTATGCACTATGCTGTGGCCTCCATCTTCAGCAACGAGCCGGAGGAGGAGATCTTTAATTACCGCGCCGAGAACGAGTACTTCGACAAGCTGGAAGCCGGTGTCTTGCAGCTGGCCATCGGCCGCACACGCGTACACAGCCGCATCACCCTTTCCAAGAAGCGGTACACCTTTGCAGCGCTGTACCTGGGTCAGCAGCATATCATTGGCTCGGTGAGTGACTCGATGAATGAGTCTACCTTCGAGGATATGTACAAGGAACTGAGGGCTGCCTTCTATGACAGCAGCGTAGCCCACGTCATCAGTGTGATGGAGCAGTACTTTGGTAGCCGAAAGTTCAGTCTGCGCAGCCTCTTCAGCGACGAACAGCGCAAAGTGCTCAATCAGATCATGGAGAAGGACCTGGAGATGGCCGCCGACTCCTACAAGAAGATCTTCAACCGCAACTACAACCTGCTATCGGTACTCCACCGGGAGAAGATACCCCTGCCTTTCCTGCTGCAGGAAAACCTGAAGGTGGTAGTCAATACGGACTTGTTCCGGTATTTGGAGGAGAATCAGCGATCTGTCATCAAGTTACAATCGCTGGTGCAGGAATCGCGCAAGTGGAATGTGCCGCTGGATATCGAGGGGCTTACGTTTGCCGCCTCCGACCATATCTTCTTCTTCATGCAGATCATAGATATCAAACCGACGGACCTGGAATTGCTGAAGATCATCAACAAGAAGTTGACCCTGCTACAGGAACTTGGCATTCATCCTGACCTGTACAAGGTGCAGAACCTGTATTTCCGGCTGATGAAGCGCCTGCCCGAAGTGTTGGGCAAGGAAACAGGCGATACTGTGCAACCTGACAAGCTCCGCGAAGCCTACCGCAAGTTGGGAGAGAAGATTCATGTGGAGGGGTAGTG
>CAYYHM010000163.1:0-4476 GCA_964471795.1 uncultured Chitinophagales bacterium
GATTTTCTCTGATGGAATAAGCGTAGACATAGCTAAAAATCTGCTTAAAGTTACAGCAAATGTAAAAATAAGCAGAATTAAAACTATCTATATTTACATAAAGTGTCCTAATAAGCCTAAATCTGCCTTTTTGACTGCTTCATTTACAGGGGTTGATTGAGTATGCTCTTTGCAATGGTTACTGGTGTCACCATTTGGACTTGCAGCATTCCGGGGTCGGCTGCTAGTATAGCCTCCAGGAATAACTACTGAAAGATAGAAAGAACAGCAGGACTACTAGCAGGATGGTTGGGTTTGATGCAATGGGATTGGTTTGTACGCTTGAGGCGGATTCCTGGAGAGTGCAATGTTATCTTGTATCATTTGGTGGTCAACTTACCAGACGATTGATAGGTCAAGCGAGTTTGATAAAGTTGTCTACAAGTTTTACGTTGAAGCTGATTTCTGCTTTCAATGCTCTGAATACTTTCAGGATGGTGTCAATGGTAGCACTGTTGGCACTGCTTTCCAGCTTAGAGATTTGAGCTTTCTGAACGCCAACCAATCGACCTAGTAATTCCTTCTTTTTTCTCAATGGTTGTCCATTCTGCATCAAGTCGATCGATCTTGCTCAGAATAGAGATTAGACTCCAGTCAATACTTAACCTTACAGTGTGTACACTATCCATGATGCCAAATGAAGGATAATCTCACAAGAATGATACGATATGATTCGAAATTATACGATTAGGATACGGCACAAGTGATACGTTATGATTCGAAGATATCCGATCTTGATACGATTTCAAGTAACGGCTCTGGCTAAGAAAAGTGCGGGTTTTGGAACACATCTCTGTCAACATAGTACCAAGTTTTATTATATGCATTAATTTTCATTTTACTCTTTCGGATCGCATGTTTTCTTGGCTTTTGTTGCCACACGTTTTTTTATTCTTTTAATAGCTTTCCTTTTCGATATTTCTCAATTCTTGAAAGATTTCCATTCACATCGTAGTAATACCACACTCCATCCTTTGCAGGAATATCGTTAGTTTCCTCAATCTCCATAGATTCTTCAAACGTCATAATGTCAACCGTATAAATCGTGTCTTTTCCCGTAATATGCGCATATTCACCAGTTCGTCTTATATGACCATTCGAATAGTATTCTGTAAAATATCCTTTTAGCTTCCCATTGTGATAATTACATTCTTTAATAAGCATTCCGTCTCTGTTCCAGTATTTCCAATTTCCTGTCTTCAGTCCTTCATTGTAACAACCATATTGTGAATATTGTCCGTTATCGTAGAAGCTGTGATATTCTCCTGTAAGTCTATCGTTTTCATATTCTGAAAGTCTTTGAATCTTTCCATTTTCAAAAAATGAAATTTGCAATGGCTGTTGATTATTGTTTATATACTGCCCCGTTTCACATTTGTAGTACTGTTCGTTTCCTTGAGGGCACCAAACAGTATAAGTTCCGTTTTTTAAACTGTCTTTGATTTCATAAACCGTGCTGTCCAGACCGTATTCCGTGTTCCGTTCCAGACCAATTTGGTAATAGTACCCATTTCCATTTTTCAAGATTTGAGTTCCATTTGGAAGCCATTGATTTATGTAAATTGTCCCACGCCCATCGTTCGGACTAATTGTCTCTAATCTAATTTTTCCTTTTTTATCCCAATATGTCCATTTTCCATGCTGTGTCCATGATCTTTCTCCAATCAATAGGTATTCTCCTTCGCTTTCTATTTGTGTCCAACCACTATTTCCAAGATATACTGTTCCGCTGTCAATAGATACTATGTCTGCGTAAAACTGTTTGTGGAGGCGCATGGTATCACAGTCATAAATAGAGTCTATTGTGTTTACTTGTCCATTGGGATAAAATGTAGTGTCTACTTTGCTTGCTTGGCATAAAGCAAGGTTAACTGAAATTATTAATATCAAAATGGTCAGAAGTTCTTTCATTTTATATGTGTGGCAACTAGTTGCTAAAGTTGAGTTGATTGTATCTGTCTTATAAAATGGCGATTATAAACTATTGGTAGAGAGTTGGTTACATGCCATTTTTCTTGTAAAAATGCGTATTAACTTTTGTCAGAGACAGAAAGCAAGCCAATGCTGGCCTCCCTCTCTAGTTATTCAAATATAGGAAACCAGGGATATACCTTCCATTTGTCTATCCGCACCATGCAACATTTTGACAATCCACTGATTCTTCTTGTGACCCGGTATGATAGGTGGAAGGGGGGCTAGGTGCACCCTGAGTCGGGTAGAAGGTGCTACCAGGTATCGCTTGCCTCTGCCATCCCACACAAACTTGCGTAATTTTGTGGCTGTCAAAACAAAACCGCCCTTTTCCGCATTGATGAGGGCGTAAACCAGTCCCGATCATGGCTACCACAACCACGTCACCGCTTTACTGCCACAGCCTTACGGAATACCAGCGCTTCGTTACGCGCGAAGTACGCATTGGCGATCTGCTGATGGGTGGCCACAACCCCATCCGCGTGCAAAGCATGACCACCACCGACACCATGGATACTGCTGCCACCGTGGCACAGTCCATCCGCATGATTGAGGCAGGCTGTGAGTTGGTACGCATCACCGCACCCAGCAAGAATGATGCTGAGAACCTGGCCAACATCAAAAAAGCCATCCGGGCAGCCGGCTACGCCACACCGCTGGTGGCCGATATCCACTTTACGCCCAACGCAGCAGAAATAGCGGCTCGCATTGTGGAGAAGGTGCGTGTGAACCCCGGCAACTATGCCGACAAGAAGAAATTCGAACACATAGAATATACCGATGCGGCCTACGAAGCTGAGTTGGCGCGTATCCGTGAGAAGTTCATCCCGCTGGTACGCATTTGCAAGGAGTATGGCACTGCCATGCGCATCGGCACCAACCATGGTTCCCTCAGCGACCGCATCTTGAGCCGCTATGGCGATACACCGCTGGGCATGGTGGAGAGTGCGCTGGAGTTCCTCCGCATTTGCGAAGATGAGCACTACCACAACATCGTGTTGTCCATGAAGGCCTCCAATCCGCAGGTGATGGTACAAGCCTACCGCTTGCTGGTGAGCAAGATGCAGGAGGAAGGAATGAATTACCCGCTGCACCTGGGTGTTACCGAGGCCGGTGACGGGGAAGATGCCCGCATCAAGTCGGCCATGGGCATCGGTGCCCTGCTGGAAGATGGTCTGGGCGATACCATCCGCGTATCACTGACCGAGGACCCTGTCCACGAGATTCCGGTGGGCCGCATGCTGGCCGAGCGATATACCCAAAGGCGGGGACATGCGCCTATTGCTGCGATAGACCACATTCCTATTCCGTTGTACAGCTTCGAGAAGCGCGCTACCCGTGCCACCGGCATTGTAGGGGGCGAGCAGGTGCCGGTGGTAGTTGCCGACCTGAGCGGTGCCGAGCGCGACAATCCGCTGGCATTGAAGGGCTATGGCTACACTTACGATCCATTGCTGGACAAATGGCATATTGGCGATATGGCGGCCGACTTCGTTTATCTTGGGAGCGAAGATGTAACCTACGAGTTGCCGGGCACGCTGCGCAAAATCATGGATGCTGCTGACTGGCAGCAGGGCATGAGTGGGGCGTATCCGTTGTTTTCGCTTGCAGACTATGCGCAAGCCACACAGCGCCATACCGTGCTCAACTTCGTACAAGCCACCCTGGCAGATCTCACACCGGCAGCCTTGGAAGTACTACGAAATGATGCCACTATGGTGTTGGTGTTGCATACTGATAACCAGGCAGCCATGCCGGAGCTGCGCAGGGCGTTGTTCGAGTTGATGAACCAGGGCGTGGACGTGCCGGTGGTGCTGCACCGCACATATGCACAGGAAGACCTCGACCATTTCCTGCTCCACAGCGCTACCGATACAGGGGCTTTGCTGATTGACGGAATGGGCGATGGCATCTGGTTGCACGCCCCAAAGGTGTTTGCGCAGAAGGTGAATGATGCCGCTTTCGGTATCCTGCAGGCCAGCCGTACCCGCATCTCCAAAACGGAGTACATCTCTTGCCCCAGCTGTGGCCGCACCCTGTTCGATCTGGAAGAAACCACCGCCCGCATCCGCAAAGCCACCCACCACCTGAAAGGCGTGAAGATCGGCATCATGGGTTGCATTGTGAATGGCCCGGGCGAGATGGCCGATGCCGACTATGGCTACGTGGGCAGTGGCCCCGGCAAGATCACCCTCTACAAAGGCAAGGAAGTGGTAAAGCGCAGCATCCCCACTGAAAAAGCACTGGACGAGCTCATCGGCCTCATCAAAGAGCATGGGGATTGGGTGGAAAGGTAGTGGATGAGTTGAAAAGTTTAGAAGTGTAAGAGTGTAAGAGTGTCGCTTCCTAACAATTGAAGTGCAAACTTAGAAGGAGATTGCCACGCCTGAGACAGGTCGGAGAGCACCCAGAACCCACATCGGCCAACTTTGACCTTTGAACCGTTAACCTACCTCCGGTAGGCGG
>CAYYHM010000164.1:0-4472 GCA_964471795.1 uncultured Chitinophagales bacterium
GTGTTGGTTGCCAACTTGGTAGGATCAGTGGGTGTCAGCAAGTCACCGGCACGTGACGTCTTCGTCTGATCTACCTGACGCTCCGGTCTGTCACTGGCTTTTTGCACCTCTTCGGGTCGCTCTATCGGTATGTTACCCCTGAACAGGAAGGAAATGATTTCCCGATTCACGTTCATCACCATCTCCTTGAACAGCTCGTATGCCTCGAACTTATAGATCAACAAGGGATCTTTCTGTTCATACACAGCGGCATTCACAGCCTGCTTCAAGTCGTCCATCTGCCGCAGGTGCTCTTTCCAGCTTTCATCAATCAGTGCCAGCACCGCCATCTTCTCGAATTCACGCACTATCTGCTGCCCGTTCGTGTCTATGATACGCTTCAGGTTGGCACGGGCATTCATCAGCTTGCGTCCGTCGGTAAACGGAATGATGATGTTCTGCACCGTATCGCCCCGCTTTTCAAACACATCCCGTACCACGGGGAAGGCCCGCTCAACGATGGCCTGCGACTTCCGGCGGTAATAGGACAAGGCGGCATTGTACATCTCCTGCACCAACATGTCAGGCTGTGCCGACTTGAAGGTGGCCTCATCGAATGGGGTTTCAATCACCAGTACGCGCAACACTTCCAGCTTGAAGCCGGCAAAGTCGCCACTGCCCTTGTAAGCAGCCACCAACTCTTCACAGGTATCGTAGAACATGTTATCCAGGTCTACGGATAGTCGCTCTCCCAACAAGGCGTGATACCGGCGCTTGTAGATGTTGTCGCGCTGTGTGTTCATCACGTCGTCATATTCGAGCAAACGCTTCCGTATGCCGAAGTTGTTCTCTTCTACTTTCTTCTGTGCCCGTTCGATAGACTTGGTGATCATGGAGTGCTGTATGCTCTCCCCTTCCTTGTACCCGAGGCGATCCATCACGTTGGAGATACGCTCACTGCCGAACAATCGCATCAGGTTATCTTCCAGCGATACGAAGAATTGCGAACTACCCGGGTCACCCTGTCGTCCGGCACGGCCTCGCAACTGCCTGTCTACCCTACGCGAATCGTGGCGCTCCGTACCTATGATGGCCAAACCGCCTGCCGCCTTTACTTCCTTCGAAATCTTGATATCCGTACCCCTACCGGCCATGTTGGTGGCTATGGTGATAACTCCCGGACGGCCTGCTTCGGCAACGATTTCTGCTTCCCGCTGGTGCTGCTTTGCGTTGAGCACGTTGTGCTGCATGCCCTTCAGCCGCAGCATACGGCTCAGCAACTCACTCACCTCTACAGAAGTGGTACCCACCAGCACCGGCCTTCCCGCATTGCGCAAGGACTCGATTTCATCAATAACGGCATTGTACTTTTCCTTCTTGGTCTTGTAGATCACATCCTGGCGATCGTCGCGGATAACCGGCACATTGGTAGGAATCACCACCACATCCAGCTTATAGATCTCCCAGAACTCACCCGCTTCTGTCTCGGCAGTACCGGTCATACCGGCCAGCTTGTGGTACATGCGGAAGAAGTTTTGCAGGGTAATGGTGGCAAAGGTCTGCGTGGCGGCCTCCACCTTCACGTTCTCCTTGGCCTCAATGGCCTGATGCAGTCCGTCGGAATACCGGCGTCCTTCCATGATGCGGCCTGTCTGCTCATCTACGATCTTCACCTTACCGTCCATCACCACGTATTCCACATCCTTCTCAAACAATGTGTACGCCTTCAGCAACTGCTGCACGGTGTGCACCCGCTCGCTCTTGATGGCAAATTCCTGCATCAGCTGGTCCTTGGCTTGTTGCTTGGCTTTCTCGTCGAGCCCCTGCTTTTCTATGTCGGCTACCCGGGCACCTACATCGGGCATTACGAAGAAATCCTTGTCTTCTCCGGAAGAGGTGATGAGCTCGATGCCCTTGTCGGTGAGTTCAACCTGATTGTTCTTCTCGTCGATGGTGAAGTACAACTCCTGGTCTACCAATGGCATATCCTTTGCCTGATCGCGCAGGTAGTTGGCTTCTGTCTTCAACAGTACCTGCTTCATGCCGGGTTCACTCAGGAACTTGATCAGCGCTTTGGACTTAGGCAAACCTCTGTGTGCCCGCAGCAAGGATAGTCCGCCTTCCTTTACGCCGTCCTTCCCCTCTTTGATGAGGCGCTGTGCCTCCAAATAATATTGTTGGGTAAGCTTCTTTTGTTCTTCTACCAGCCGCTGAATCCGGGGCTTCAGGGCATGGAACTCCTGATCATCTCCCTTCGGCACGGGTCCGGAGATGATTAACGGTGTACGGGCATCATCCACCAACACGGAGTCTACCTCATCCACAATGGCGAAGTGATGCTTGGCCTGCACGATGTCTTCCTGGAACTGCACCATGTTGTCCCGCAGATAATCGAAGCCGAACTCGTTGTTGGTGCCATAGGTAATGCCTGCGCGATAGGCCTTTTTCCGGCCTTCAGAGTGCGACTGATATTTGTCGATGCAATCCACGGTGATGCCCAGGAATTCGAACAATGGCCCCATCCATTCGGAGTCACGCTTGGCCAGGTAGTCGTTAACAGTAACGATATGTACACCTTGCCCTGCCAATGCGTTGAGGTAGGCGGGCAAAGTAGCTACGAGCGTTTTCCCTTCACCGGTAGCCATTTCAGCAATCTTACCCTTGTGCAGCACGATACCACCAATCAGCTGCACATCGTAATGTACCATCTCCCAGCTTACCCGGTTGCCGGCGGCCACCCAGCTCTTGTCGTACCGTACCCGATCCCCGTCGATGTGGATGTAATCCTTGGTGGTTGCCAGTTCGCGGTCCAGTGCTGTTGCCGTAGCGACAAGTCCATCTCCTTCTTTCAGTCGACGGGCAGTTTCCCGCACTGTGGCAAATGCTGCAGGCAGGATCTCCATCAGCACCTCCTCCAGCCGCTGATCCCGCTGTTTCGTCAGCTCATCGATTTCGTTATAGATAGCCTCTTTGTCCTGCAAGGCCTCATCGGGCACATCTTGCGCTTCCTGTTTTTTGGCTGCTATCTCTGCATCAATGTCACTCAGGTATTCCGCGATACGGCTTCTGAACGCATCCGTTTGCCCACGCAAGGCATCGTTGGTCAGCGAAGCATAGGATTGATACAGCTTGTTGATCTCATCTACCAAAGGTAGAATCAGCTTGATGTCTTTGTCGGATTTATTGCCACCGAATATTTTAGCGATGGCACTAGTAAGGAAATTCGCCATGAGTTGTCGGTTACTTAGTGGAAACGAACCCATCAAAAATAATACTATTTGCCTCCGGCCTTCGTAAAAACCTGTTAACGCTGCCAATGTGGCCACTTTTTAACCAGTCTATGTCAATTCGGCTGTCTTAGATACCTGCGTGTTCCAGTACCTTTGCGAAAAATCACTCTTCATGAACATCATGCTATTAGGGTCCGGAGGTCGGGAACATGCGCTGGCGTGGAAACTAACGCAAAGCCCTCAATGCGACAACCTGTTCATTGTGCCCGGCAATGCCGGTACGGCTACCCTCGGCACCAACATCCCCGTTCCGGCAGACGATGTTGTACAGATTGGTGAGCTGGCACTACAGCATGAGGCTGATATGATAGTGGTGGGCCCGGAGGGGCCGCTGGCTGCCGGCATTTACGACTACTTTCAGGAAACGCCTGCCCTGCAGCACATTCCCGTTATCGGTCCGTCACGTGCTGCCGCACAGCTGGAAAGCTCCAAAGCTTTCGCCAAAGCCTTCATGATGCGACACCAAATACCTACGGCACGGTATGCCTCATTTACCGGGGAGCAAGCCAAAGAAGCACGCCTGTTCGTGTACAACATGGACGAACCGATAGTGCTGAAGGCCGATGGGCTGGCTGCAGGCAAAGGCGTGTTGATTTGCGACACCTATGAGCAGGCTCTCGGCGAGTTGGATGAGATCCTGGGCGGCAAGTTCGGTACTGCCGGCAGCAGGGTGGTGATTGAAGAGTTTCTGGATGGCATCGAGATGTCCGTCTTTGTGTTTACAGATGGCACGCACTACCGTATCCTGCCAACGGCCAAGGACTACAAGCGTGCCGGCGAGTTCGACACAGGACTCAACACCGGAGGCATGGGCGCCATATCACCGGTCCCTTTTGCCTCGCCCGAACTTATGGCAAAGGTGGAAGAACGCATCATCCGGCCTACCATCAGCGGATTATCCGATGAAGGCCTTGTGTACAAGGGTGTGATTTACTTCGGCTTGATGATCGTAGAGGGAGAACCCTGGGTGATTGAATACAACGCCCGTTTCGGTGACCCGGAAGCAGAGGTGCTGGTGCCCCGCATCGAATCAGATCTGGTGGACATTTGCCGACATATTGCAGCAGGCACCCTCGACAAAGCAGACCTCCGCTTCGACATGAGGCCGAATGCTACCATCATGTTGGTGGCAGGAGGATATCCGGGAAGCTACGAGAAAGGAATGCCGATCAGCGGGCTGGACACCGCCGAGGGCAGCCTGCT
>CAYYHM010000165.1:0-4433 GCA_964471795.1 uncultured Chitinophagales bacterium
TCACAGGCGCGCATACTAAGCGGTGTACGGGCATTCTACAAGTTTCTGGTAATGGAAGACCTGGTGGTAAACGATCCCACATTGTTGCTGGAAGGCCCCCGCCTCAGCAAGAAACTACCCGTGTTCCTGTCGATTGCCGAAGTGGATGCTATGTTGGCCGCCATCGACCACAGCACACCTGAGGGCATGCGCAGCCGAGCCATATTGGAGGTGATGTATGGCTGTGGATTGCGGGTAAGTGAAGTAACCGGATTGCGGATCAGCCACTTGTATCTGGACGTAGATTTTGTGAAAGTGATTGGCAAAGGCGACAAAGAAAGGCTAGTACCGATAGGAGGCAGCGCCAAGAAATGGTTGGTGATGTATATCGATCAGGTGCGTAGGCATGGGCACATAGACCCAAAACAAGCTGACATTGTGTATTTGAATAAGTTCGGCCGTCAGCTGTCACGCATCTCTGTTTTTACCATGGTAAAGGAAGTTGCACGTGAGGCCGGCATCCGGAAAAACATAAGTCCGCATACCTTTCGCCATAGCTTTGCCACACACCTGGTAGAGGGAGGTGCCAACCTGCGAGCCGTACAACAGATGCTGGGACACGAAAGCATCACCACTACCGAGATCTATACCCACCTGAGCAAGGAAATCCTGCGGGAAACCGTGCTACAATACCACCCAAGAAACCGCAGGTAGTATCTACATTCCTATCAATACAGAAAGGACTTCGGTAATTGCTCAGAGTTTATGTCTGAAGGCCCGCTTTCCCTATGACCTACTTAATGAAGATTTCATCTGCACCAATCAATTTTGGCATAGGATTTGGTATATCTTAGCCGTTCAACACAAACCTTTTAAACAAACTTTTATGAAACAACTATTACTGGCAGTAGCATTGTTGGTAGCCGGTGTGACTACCATGGCACAGGAGTACAAAGTGATCACTGTTATCGAATCGATTGTGCCGATGGGCTTAGGAAGAAGCCGCATGATTGAGAGTAACACACCTATTGACGTGAATCAATACACCACAACCCGTACTGATGGCCGCGACAATGGTGGTCAGCGTGATGTTGACCGGGCAGAACTGAAGGTGATGGAGTTCAACGAGACCAAGATGCTCAACTTCTTCAGTGGCGTAGGTATCAACTTCCAGAATGTGGCCAGCAATGATGCCATGATTGCCAGCAAGATCAATGAGTTATCCAACCAAGGCTTTCGGCTGATTTTCGTCACTAGCGGTGTAGAAAGCAATGCCGGCAAAGATGATGGCCAGGGCATATTCATTACCCGCATGTTCTTTGTGAAGGATGCGGAATAACACCCCACTACTCCCCAAATACAAAGGCGACCTGGCAACAAGTCGCCTTTTTTTATGCGGCAATTTACTGTTGTCCGTCGGAAACTACCCGTTGACAATTACGAGCTTACATGGGCGAAGGGAATCACCGGGTCTCTGTCAGAAACCACAAACCATAAACCCTAAAACACAAACCACAAACCACAAACCCCTACAGCGTTCCCCGCTTTTCCTGCTCCCGTTCAATGCTTTCGAACAGTGCTTTGAAGTTGCCTGCACCGAAGCCTTTGGCGCCCATTCGTTGGATGATTTCGAAGAACAAGGTAGGCCGGTCTTCGACCGGTTTGGTGAAGATCTGCAACAAGTATCCATCCTCATCAGCATCTACGAGGATACTGAGTTTTTCGATTTCGTTGATGTCTTCCTTCATCATGCTCATGTGCTCACCCAGGCGGGCCGGTATTTCCTCATAATACGCATGAGGTGGTGCACTGAGAAACTCCACCCCGCGCTCGCGCAACTTGGTTACCGTGCTGATGATATCATCCGTAGCTACGGCAATATGTTGCACACCTGAGCCTTCATAGAAATCAAGATACTCCTCTATCTGTGAGCGCTTTTTACCTTCGGCCGGCTCATTGATGGGGAACTTGATGCGGCCGTTGCCGTTGCTCATCACCTTACTCATCAGGGCAGAATATTCGGTGTGGATCTGCTTATCGTCGAAGGTGAGAAAGTTCACAAAGCCCATCACATCCTCGTACCATTGCACCCATTGGTTCATCTGGCCCCAACCTACGTTGCCCACCATGTGGTCGATGAATTTCAAGCCTACGGGTGATGGATTGTATGTGCTCTCCCACTGCTTATAGCCCGGCAGGAACAGTCCTTTGTAATCCTTGCGCTCCACAAATAGGTGCACCGTTTCGCCATAGGTGTAAATGCCGGAACGTACCACGCGACCATGCTCATCTTCTTCTACGGTAGGCTCCATAAAGGGCTTGGCGCCCCGCTTAGTGGTCTCTTCAAAGGCGCTGGTAGCATCATCCACCCACAGGGCAATCACCTTAACGCCATCACCGTGCTTCTTCACGTGCTCACCAATGGGCGAGTCGCTGGTGAGGGCGGTGGTGAGCACCAGTCGGATCTTGTCCTGCTTCAGCACATAGCTGGCCCGGTCGCGGATACCTGTTTCCAATCCGGCATAGGCCATGCTCTGAAAGCCAAAAGCCGTCTTGTAGTAGTGGGCCGCCTGCTTGGCGTTGCCTACATACAGTTCTACATAGTCTGTCCCGAGCAGCGGCAGGAAGTCCTGCGCACCATCGAAGATCTTTTCCAGTGTGTAGTTGACGTTTGTTGGATTTGGATTCATGGTTCTTAATTAGAAAATGAGAAGATAAGAAAATGAGAAAATAGGATCCTCGTCACTTCTTATTCCGTTTACAAGTAGATAGAATGCTGTTCAGAATCTTGATAATGGGATGCAGTGACTCCAACAGGGCAGTTCCATCAGGATAATGCGGTGAAGCCGTACATAAAAGTAACCAATACTCTGTTTCATCTGCCTCTTTGAGCGCCACTTTGATTTTGTGTACAAAATCAGCTTTGCTTTCTGCATTTTGCGCTTCTCTTGAGTTAGCGCCGATAGATGTACCTGAACTAATAAGCTGCCTGGCCATATCAAATTTCTGCTTGGCAAGCAGTGTCTCGGCAAAGTCTAAAACATCAACGCCGAAGCTAAAAGTCTTTTCCAACAAAGGATTGCCTCGATATCTGGGGTTGGTAGCATACCCGGTAGATGGATCCATCACTATGTCATTTTCATCCGCCCATTCCTGAATCAAGCGATCTACCTCTGCTCTCCAACCTTTTTTATTTGGAACCGTCTGTTGCATTTTTAGAATAATCCAATTATCTAATTTTCTAATTATCTAATCATCTAATTCATCAAAGCTTCCACGACCGATAATAATCCCCGGTATCTATCTCCAAAGCTTGCTTGGTGAGCATGAGTGGCTTGAAGGTATCCACCATCACGGCATATTCTTCAGTGCCTTTTTTGCCGATGCTGCCTTCGTAGGTGCCGGGGTGTGGACCGTGTGGAATGCCGGCCGGGTGGAGTGTGATCATTCCCTGCTCGATGTTGTTGCGGCTCATGAAGTCGCCTTCCACGTAGTAGAGCACCTCGTCTGAGTCGATGTTGGAGTGGTTGTAGGGAGCCGGAATAGACTGTGGATGGTAATCGTACATGCGAGGTACGAAGGAGCACAACACGAAGCCATTGGTTTGGAAGGTCTGGTGTACGGGTGGTGGTTGGTGTACGCGACCGGTGATGGGTTCGAAGTCCTTGATATTGAAAGCATACGGGAAGTTGTAGCCATCCCAGCCCACCACGTCAAAAGGGTGCGAGGCATAGGTGAAGCTATGCAGCACATGGTCGCGCTTTACCTTGATGATGAAGTCACCTTTTTCATCGTGGGTTTCCAGGTCCTGCGGACCGCGGAGGTCACGTTCGCAGAAGGGCGAGTGCTCCAGCAGCTGCCCAAACCAGTTGCGGTAGCGTTTGGGTGTGTACACCGGTGAGAACGACTCCACGATAAAGAGGCGGTTGTCGTCCGTATCAAAGTCGATCTGGTAGATCATACCGCGTGGCACTACCAAGTAATCACCATAGCTGAAGGGTATGTTGCCTAGGAAAGTGCGCAACGTGCCGGTACCCCGATGGATGAAGATGATCTCATCGGCAGAGGCATTCTTGTAGAAATATTGCCTGAGCGACTTCCGTGGAGCTGCCAGCACAATAACACAATCGCTGTTGACCAGCACGGGCACGCGACTTTCCAGGTAGTCATCCTTTGATGGCACATCGAACCCTTTGAGGCTGCGGGCCTGCATGTTTTTCGCCACGGCCACCTCCGGGGTGAGGTCTACCGGTTGGTGCACTTCCTTTACCTGTGTAGGTGGATACAGGTGGTAGAGGAGTGACGACATGCCATCGAATCCGATGGTGCCAAACAGCTGCTCGTGGTAGAGGGTGCCATCAGGCTTGCGGAATTGTGTGTGTCGTTTGTGCGGTATATGGCCCAGCTTGTAGTAAAACGGCATAGGTTCAGCGTTTTGTGTGCAACAATAGTAG
>CAYYHM010000166.1:0-4374 GCA_964471795.1 uncultured Chitinophagales bacterium
CCAGTGGGGGCATCTGAATATCTATGGAATACGGCCGGCCTTGGTAGGCAATGCGCTCCGCCGCTATTGGTGTGCTGTTGATTACCCCTGATCCGCCATAGTCCATGTGGTCGCTGTTGAGTATCTCCTCCCACTCACCGGCGGCCGGTACGCCTACACGATAGCTGCTGCGGGCCACAGGCGTAAAATGACACACAACCAGCAGGTCGTTGTCGGTGTCGTGCCCCTTGCGCAGGTAGCTCATCACCGAGTTCTCATAATCCGTATTATCGATCCACTCGAACCCTTCGGGGCCGAATTGCTTTTCGTAAAGCGCGGGCTCTCCTCTGTACAACCCGTTCAGTGCTGTCACCATGGCCTTCATGCCCTGGTGTGGCGCAAACTGCAGCAGGTGCCATGCCACCTGTTCATCATGTGCCCATTCGGAAGTCTGTGCTATCTCCGCACCCATAAACAGTAGCTTGGCTCCCGGATGCGTGTACATGTAGGTATACAGGGCGCGCAGGTTGGCAAACCGCTGCCAGTCATCACCCGGCATCTTGTAAATCATGCTGTGCTTGCCATATACCACCTCGTCATGGCTCAGCGGCAGCATAAAGTTCTCGGTAAACATGTACAGCAAGCTGAAGGTAACCTCGTTGTGGTGGTACTTGCGGTATACGGGCTCTTTGCTGAAGTATTCCAGTGTATCGTGCATCCAGCCCATCATCCACTTCATGCCAAAGCCCAGTCCACCGCTGAAAGTGGGGCGCGACACCCCCCGCCAGGCTGTAGATTCTTCCGCAATGGTCTGTACATCCGGAAAGCGGCTGTACACCGTTTCGTTGAACTCCTTCAGGAACGAAATGGCTTCCAGGTTCTCGTTGCCGCCATGGATGTTGGGAATCCACTCCCCATGCTTTCGGGAGTAGTCCAGGTACAGCATGGACGCCACGGCATCCACCCGCAACCCATCAGCGTGGTACACGTCCAGCCAGAAGATGGCATTGCTGATCAGGAAGGCACGCACCTCATTCCGTCCATAGTTGAAGATGTAGCTCTTCCAGTCGGGGTGATAGCCCAGCCGGGGATCCTCATGCTCGTATAGGGCTGTGCCATCGAACCGGTAGGGGCCGAAAGCATCACCCGGAAAGTGCGATGGCACCCAGTCGAGTATAACGCCGATGCCGTTTTGGTGTAGCGTGTCTACCAGATACATGAAGTCCTGCGGGGTGCCATAGCGGCTGCTGGGGGCAAAATATCCCGTAACCTGATAGCCCCATGATCCAAAGAACGGATGCTCCATCACCGGCATGAACTCAACATGAGTAAAGCCCATCTCCTTGATGTATTGTGTCAGGTCGGTAGCCAGCTCACGGTAGGATAGGGAGCGGCCATTCTCTTCGTAGTTGCGCTTCCACGAGCCGATGTGCATCTCATATACGGCATGCGGTGCGTCCAGTGCGTTGCGGCGACCACGCTCCTGCATCCAGCTGCCATCCTCCCAGCGATAGGCCAGGTCCCAGATGACAGAGGCCGTTTTGGGTGGCACCTCCCAGGCCAGTGCATAGGGATCACCCTTCTCCAACACAGCACCGGATTTGGTGTGTATGGCATATTTATAGATGTCGCCCTTGCCGATATGCGGGATAAATCCCTCCCAGATACCGGAGTGGTCCCAGCGTGGGTACAGCGCATGCGTATTGGTGTCCCAGTAGTTGAAATTGCCGATTACGTTTACCTGATTGGCATTGGGAGCCCACACGGCAAAGTAGGTGCCGTCGGTGCCATTGAGCTGCATGGGCTTGGATCCCAGCTTTTCGTAGAGGGTAAAGTGCTTGCCTGCCTTAAACAGGTTGATGTCGAATTCCGTAAACAGGGTATGTCCCCATACCGGTGGTGTGGTTTGGCTCATGTCAGTTGGTTTTGGGAGTCTGTTCCAGACCATTTACAATATACCGGATACCTTGCAAGGGAATGATCACCCAGTCAGGGCGGCCATTCAGCTCGTATCCCAGCTCGTACACGGCCTTTTCCAGCGTGTGCAGGTCCAGCAGCAATTGCGTGTTTTCCGGCTTTATGGGCAAGTAGGCGCTGCCGGCTGCGGTAGAAAAATAGCCGTGCAGGTACAGGTTGGTGATGGACCGGAAGATGGCTTCCCGCCAGTCGTCGCTCACACTGGGGCTGATAGACCGGAAGCGTTCGTTGAAAAGGATGGTGCTGAAAAGGGCATAGTGGAAAGACCGGATCATACCGGCGATGTCCTTCAGCGGAGAGTGTTTGATCTTGCGGGCACTGAGGGTGCTTTCCGGCTCTCCTTCATAGTCCAGGATGATGAAGTCATCGCCCGTACTCAGGATTTGTCCCAGGTGGAAGTCGCCGTGGATGCGGGTGCGCAAAGCGGTTGTCTCCAGCGTCTTGAACTGTCGGAAGCACTGCAGGATGGTGTCACGGTGGTCGATGAGGTAGGAGATCTGCTGCTGCAGTGTGGGTGGCAAATCCTCATAGGTGCTCTTCACCAGCTTGATGCGTTTGTTGAGCAGCTGCTCCAGGTGGTCGAAGAAGCTGAGGCGATAGGCGTCATCGAAAGGTACAGGCTGAAATGCCGGTGTGGTGCCACTGGCCAACCCGATGTGCATCTCTGCCGATCGCTTTCCCAGCAGGAACAGGTAGTGTGCTGTTTCGGGAGCAATACAGGCTTGCAGCAGTGGCGGCAGTTGCTCATAGCTGTAATACAGCGCCTTCGGCATATGGGGCACCGGCTCCTGTGTGATGCCCCGCTGTACAATGCGCTCAAAGGTGCGTTCCATCAGCCGGAGTGTCAAGGTCCAGGCATCGCCCTTGTTGGCTACCATCTGTTGCATCATGCCCAGATTGATCACCGGGTGGTTGTCGGTGTACAGCGATATGCCACCGGCAAAGGCCGGCAGGTGGCGGAACGAGGTCTCTTCCGTCAGGAATCTGGTGATCTCCAGATCCGGGTTGATCTCGTAGTCGACCTTGCGGTATAGCTTCAGGAAATACTTGTTGTCGATGATGAGGGCAGAGTTGCTCTGATCAGCATTCAGCACAGACGTTTCCTGTACGTCGGCTAAAGTTTCTGCCAGTGTCTTGCTTCGCTCGAATGCCAATGTAGTGTCTGCATCGATTATCAGTCGGCTGTCCTCAATGAAATGACGGTACAGCGATTCCCGGAAGGCAGGGTGGTAGATGGCATCGATGATCGGGAGAGTATTCCCACCCGCCTGTAGTTTACCGATCAGGGCCTTGGCCTCGGGGTGGTCATTGGAAGCGGGCATCAGCGGCAGGAAGTATTGCTCGGTTTTGCCATCATGGTACACCAGGCTCAACACCAGCAGGAAACAGGTGCCGGCTGCCGTGTCCATCGGGATCACGTGGCGCAGCATCAGGTCGTCGATCTTACGTGCCTTGCCGCCATACCAGCGACATCGCTGCAGATAGGCAGGCAGCCACTTATCCGTAAGCTGTTGCAGGAACACGGTGTCCTCCATGCAATCCGGCCACGGGTGTTTACTCCGTGCGGTCAGTGATACGGATGAGCTGCCGTCTTTCAAAGTTTGTTTACTTTAAACAGGTGGAAAGGCATGATAAACGGATCAAGTCGCACATAGTTCCACTCGTCGTGCCACACATACTGATTGCCGGTCATGAGGTCGCTCATCAGGAAGCGTTCGCCCACGGCGGCCTGCAGGCGGTGGAACGGAAACTTCACCGAAGTCTCCTGTGCGTTGTGTGGATCCATGTTCACCACGATCAGCAGGTGGTTGCTGTCGGCATCATCCCACTTGAAGTAAGCCATCATGTGGGGGTTGTGGTTCTCCAACAGGTCCAGGTTCCACGTGGTCTGCAGGGCTGGGTTGGCCTTCCGGATGGCATTCACGGTGGAGATGAGGCGGGTGATCCGATTCTCCTTCTCCCAGTCCCACACTTTCAGTTCATACTTCTCGGAATAGATATACTCTTCCTTGCCGTCTACCGGATCGCAGATCATGTGTTCGTATACCGGTCCGTACATGCCGTAGTTGCTGCTGAGGGTGGCTGCCAGGAAGTAGCGGATCATGTATAGATTTTCGTTGGGGATCTGTAGTTCCCATGGGTTGATGTCCGGTGTGTTGGGCCAGAAGTTAGGCCGGTAGTAATCGCGCATCTCCGTTTGGGTGAGCTCACGCATGTACTCTTCCATGCTCTGCCGGTCGGGGCGCCACGTGAAGTAGGTGTAGCTCTGGTTAAAGCCGATCTTTCCCAGGTATTGCATCACCGAAGGCTTGGTGAAGGCCTCCGCCAGGAAGATGGTGTCTGGATGGTCCTTCCGGATTGCGGCGATACACCACTCCCAGAAGCCGAAGCTCTTGGTGTGCGGGTTGTCTATGCGGA
>CAYYHM010000167.1:0-4325 GCA_964471795.1 uncultured Chitinophagales bacterium
CTCCAAAGTCGCCTATCACGAAGGCTATTTCATCGATGGGCTCGTGGCTCATGCGGATGATATCTTCCACCAGGCGCTGAACGATAGGTTTTCCGGCAACGGGCAACAGGGGCTTCGGTACGGTAAGCGT
Organism: uncultured Chitinophagales bacterium; assembly: GCA_964471795.1. Taxonomy (GTDB): domain Bacteria; phylum Bacteroidota; class Bacteroidia; order Chitinophagales; family S012-47; genus CAJXXO01. Next base: position 131 of record CAYYHM010000167.1, read on the forward strand.
ATGGGGGCGCATTCTTTTGCCGCGGCCGGCCATAGGTACTATGATCTTCATGGTATCAGGTTGTTGTTTGTTTTCAGTTATTGTTGTCCTGTGTGGCCGAATCCTCCCGCACCACGGTCCGTATCGGACAGTTGCTCTACCTGTTGCCAGTAGACATGTTCATACCGGGCAATCACCATCTGTGCGATGCGGTCGCCATCTTCGATGGTTTGCGGTTCGCCGGACAGATTTACCAGAATGACTTTGATTTCGCCGCGATAGTCAGCATCGATGGTGCCCGGCGCATTGGCTACGGTGAGTCCTTTCTTGTAGGCCAGGCCACTGCGGGGTCTGATCTGTGCTTCCATACCTTCCGGGAGTTCTATATGCAAGCCGGTTGGTATTAGGGTACGCTCCAGGGGTTGCAAGGTAACAGGGGCCTCTAGTAATGCACGTAGGTCCATACCGGCGGCACCGGTGGTCTCATAGGCAGGCAGCGGATGCCGCGAGTGGCTTATGATGTTGATTTTCATGCGGCAAAGATAGTCAATTCGACACCTTGACCTGTCGTAATTTGTGCCAGAACGGAATGATGGTTGCAGCTGAAAAAAGGAGAAACAACAGGGTGGCCAGCGCAAATTTTAGGGTTGGCTGCATCGGCCAGGTATGCTGCGTCCACCAAAACACTCCATACAAGGCAAGGGCTCCGGCCAGATAGGATGCCAGCGTCATGATTGGATAGTCCACCGGATAGTATCGTTGTCCCATCCACCAGCTGATGACCGTCATCCACAGGTAACAGACCAACGTAGCCCATGCTGCGCCAACATAGCCCATGACGGGTATCCACCACCAGTTGAGCAGAATAGTTACCAGTGCGCCCGATACGGCTACCCATGCGCCCAGCGATGTCTTGTCGGAAAGCTTGTACCAGACTGATAGGTTGTAGTAGATGCCTAGCAACAGGTTGGCCATCAGCAAGATGGGCACCACTACCAGCCCTTCATGATAGGCAGGACCAATAAAGTACTTGAGGATGTCGAGGTACAGCATCACTCCCAGGAATATCAGGGATCCTGCCAGGGTAAAGGCCTGTAAAGTAGTGGCATAGGTATGGCCTGCATCGGCCTGCCGGGCACGTGCAAAAAAGAAGGGCTCGGCCGCATAGCGATAGGCTTGTATGAATAGCGTCATCAGGATCGACAGCTTGTAGCAGGCGCCATAGATGCCGATTTGCGCCTGATTCTCTATGGGGGTGCCAGGTAGCAGGAACTTCAGCAGGATACGATCCAGTGTCTCATTGACAATGCCTGCCAGCCCCACCAGTATGAGCGGCAGTGCATAGGCCATCATTTTCCGCCACAGAGCAGTGTCGAATGTCGGTTTCACGTGTTTCCACAAGGGCAATAACAGCAAGAATGTGATGGAGCTGGCTGCCAGATTGCTCAGGAAAATGTAGCCGATTCCTACCTCGGGGTTGTACAGGAATGAAATCGAGGCATGCATAAATGACCATGATTCATTGGACAGCAGGTAGGGACACAACACAAGAAAGAACAAGTTGAGGCCGATGTTGAGGCCGATGTTGGCCAGCTTAATGGCGGCAAACCGCATGGGTTGATTGCGGGCCCTCAGCAGGGCAAATGGTAATGCTGTCAGCGTATCGAAGCACAAAATGAGTACGAACCAACGAATATAGTTTGAGTGGCTGCCTAAGTAAAGCACTTCAGCGATGGGGTCTGCCAAAAGCCACAATAACCCGCCAAGGATGATAGTGCTGGATACAATGGACAGCAAGGCAGTACTGAAAACGGATAGGTCTTGTTTGCGTTCTTCATAGAACCGGAAGAAAGCAGTTTCCAGCCCATAGGTGAACACTACAAGCAGGAAAGCGGCATAGGCATACAGCTCTGTCACGATGCCATAAGACTCGGCGGCAAACTGATACGTATACAAGGGTACGAGCAGATAATTCAGAAACCTGCCCACAATAGAGCTTAGCCCGTAAATAAGTGTTTGCCCGGCAAGTTGTCGTATCGCTGACATGTGGGGGAAAGTTATTGCGAATGTATGGCTATCTCAACGGCAGTTATGTACGTAACCCTATCTTATGTGTCCTGTAACATACATTGCCGGTCAATTCTGTAGGATAACAAGTATTTCCTACGAGTTTTCTTAACTTAACACCCTAAATCATTATACATAGCAGCAGGTTTTACGCTTCGGAATACAGTTGTCAATTGGTTTGTCCTTTCCTACGAAGGTGGGATATCCTTTTTGATTCGACGGTGTCATATCTGCCTGTGTGGTCAATTTTCTCGCAATAATTAAGCAAGTATGACGCAAAAAGCCTTCTTCTGGCGCGCTGTGCTTACCGTGGCTGTACTGTTGATGTCGGCATGGGGGCAAGCACAAATCACCCTATCTACCTTCCCGACAACTCAGCCAAACAATGGTGCTGGTGGTATCACCTTCGAGATAACACCTTCGGTGCCTGTAATCATCAGCGAGATGGCCAATACCTTCAGTTCGGGTGGCCAATCTGTCAATATCTGGTATCGTCCTGGTGGTGTACAGCATATTGTTGGGCAAGGTCCCACGGTGAGTACCGCCAACGGCTGGATTCAGCTGGCAACTGGGATTGCCGTTACTGGCAATAGTACAACACCGGTAGCCATACCATTTGCCTTCAACCTGCCGCTACAGCCCGGGCAGAAATATGGTTTCTTCCTGGAAGCGAATACGCAGTATACCACGTGGCTATCGACCAATCAGGATAGGTTTACCGACGGATTCATAGAGATATACACTGGACAGAATGCCGGGTATGGAGGCAATGGCCCCTCGCCGGTCAACCACCCCCGGCAGTTTGTGGGTAGTGTTACGTATCGAACGTTGAATAATGCCAACGATGCCGGTATCAATGCATTGATAGAGCCACAAAATTTCTGCTCGGGCACACAACCTGTGTCGGTAAGCATCCAGAACTATGGCATCAATCAAATCAACGGACTTACCATCAACTGGGAGGTGGACGGCGCAGCACAGCCGCCGGTATCCTACAATGGATTGTTGGATACGTTTAATGGCACAGGTCGTAATATCGATACAGTGTCATTGGGAACATTGTCTTTTGCGTCCAATCAGGTGCGCACCATTAAAGCATGGACATCTAATCCCAATGGTGTGGCAGATACCACAAACAGAAATGACACCATTGAAAACATCGTGAGACCTTCCCTGGCTGGCACCTTTACCATTGGCGGTGCCAACCCTGACTTCAACACCTTTGCGGATGCGGTTACTGCGCTACAGTTCGGCATTTGTGGTCCTGTCACCTTCCAGGTGCGACCAGGCACCTACAACGAGCAGGTAAAACTGTCGAATATCGGTGGCGCTTCTCTGGCTAACCCGATTACATTCGAGTCTACTGTGCAAGACAGTTCTGCAGTGAATCTTGTAGGCACTGGATCTTCCAGCGACAACTATACATTGTTGATCGAAGGCACCAGCTTTGTTACCTTCCGCAACATCACGCTGGGCACTACCGGTGGCACCTATGCCAAAGTGATAGACCTGACCAATCAGGCCAGTGACATCGCTTTCCTCAGCTGTCGTATCATGGGAGATACAACAGGCGTCACCACCAGCACTTTAAAGTCTATTGTATCCACCTCTACTACTTCGGCTGAAAACAACCTCACCTTCCGAAACTGCTACATGCGCGGCGGATCCTATGGATTCTATAATTACGGCGCAGCCACACAAAAAGAGGAGAACCTGGTTATCGAGAACTGCGAAATTTATACCTATTACCGGGGAATACAAGTGTCCAATCCTCAAGGAACGGTTATCAAGAACAACAGAATTGTCTCCAACACCTTCGCCAACTATACATCCTTTGCCGGCATCTATGTGCTGAGCGGTGTGGAGATGGGAGAGATTTCCGGTAACTACATCAATAGTGCAGCGGGTAACTACGGTATGTATTTCTCTGCTACCACCAATACCTTCCCGACACTGGTTGCCAACAATATGATACATGTGGGCGGGGGCACTGCTGCTGTGTACGGCATCTATTTCACCGGTACTTGTGCCAATTTCGACTTGTACCACAACACGATACATATTACGGCACCCAATTCTTTCGGCCGCACCTTACAGGCGGCTTCTGCCAACACGGTGGGTATTTCCGTCATCAATAACGTGATGGCCA
>CAYYHM010000168.1:0-4321 GCA_964471795.1 uncultured Chitinophagales bacterium
TGGCCATCACGTTATTGATGACGGAAATACCCACCGTGTTGGCAGAAGCCGCCTGAAGGGTGCGGCCGAAAGAATTGGGCGCTGTAACATGTATCGTGTTATGATATAAATCGAAGTTGGCACAAGTACCGGTGAAATAGATGCCGTAGACAGCAGAAGTGCCACCGCCTACATGTATCATGTTGTTGGCAACCAGCGTCGGGATGGTATTGGTAGTAGCAGAGAAATACATACCGTAGTTACCTGCTGCGCTGTTGATGTAGTTACCGGAAATCTCCCCCATTTCCACACCACTCAGCACATAGATACCGGCAAACGAAGTGTAGTTGGCGAATGTGTTGGAGATGATGCGGTTATTCCTGATGGTGGTTCCTTGCGGATTGGAGATCTGTATCCCCCGGTAATAAGAGAGAATATCACAATTTTCAATAACCAGGTTTTCCTCCTTTTGGGTAGCTGCTCCATAGTTGTAGAAACCATATGATCCGCCTCTCATATAGCAGTTCATGAAAGTCAGATTGTTTTCTGCCGAAGTTGTGGAGGTCGATACCATGGACTTCAATGTGCTGGTAGTGGCTCCTGTTGTATCTCCCATGATACGGCAGTTGAGGAAGGAGATGTCGCTGGACTGGTTGGTCAGGTCGATTACTTTGGCATAGGTACCCCCGGTGGTGCCGAGGGTAATGTTGCGGAAGGTAACAAAGCTGGTGCCGTCGATCAACAGTGTGTAGTTGTCGCCGGAAGATGCTGTGCCTACCAGATTTACTGCCGAACTATCCTGCACGGTAGACTCGAAAGTAATCGGGTTCGTCAGAGAGCTACCACCGATATTGGCCAGTTTTACCTGCTCATTGTAGGTGCCCGGCCTCACCTGGAAGGTGACAGGTCCACAAATGCCGAATTGCAATGCTGTAACCGCATCTGCGAAGGTGTTGAAGTCCGGATTGGCGCCGCCAATGGTAAAGGTGCCCGATAAGGAAGGCCTTACCGCTACCTCTATGGTGTCGTTGGTGTTTGATGTGTCCTGCAGACCATTGGGGTTGGAGGTCCACGCCTTGATGGTACGTACCTGATTGGATGTAAATGCCAGCGTACCCAGCGACACCGTATCAATATTCCGTCCTGTGCCATTGAAGGTGTCCAACAATCCATTGTAGGATACCGGCGGCTGTGCTGTGCCGTCTACTTCCCAATTGATGGTAAGGCCGTTGATTTGGTTGATGCCATAGTTCTGAATGCTCACCGACACAGGCTGTGTGCCCGAGCAAAAATTCTGTGGCTCAGTTAATGCATTGATGCCGGCATCGTTGGCATTACTGAGCAGACGATAGGTAACACTTCCTACGAACTGACGTGGGTGATTGATGGGAGAAGGACCACTACCCCCATATCCGGCATTAGTTCCGGTGAAGATCTCTATGAATCCATCTGTAAACCTGTCTTGATTGGTAGATGTCCAGGTGGTATACTGCGTATTGCCTTCCAGAAAGAAACCATATGTCTGCCCGGGTTGTAATGGCAGGTTAAGGGCAAAGGGGATAGATACCGGAGAGGTGCCGTTGCCTGTAACAGCAATCCCTGTCGCCAGTTGAATCCAGCCATTAGCAGTACTCACCGTGGGCCCTTGCCCAACAATGTGTTGTACACCGCCGGGACGATACCAAATATCGACTGTTTGCCCACCGCTACTGAATGCATTGGCTATATCAGTGAGGATAACCGGAACTGAAGGTGTAACCTCAAAGGTAATACCCCCTGATCCATTGTCTTGTTGGATAGTAGGATAGGTAGACAGGGTAATTTGTGCTTGTCCCCATGCCGACATCAACAGTACAGCCACGGTAAGCACAGAGCGCCAGAAGAAGGCTTTTTGCGTCATACTTGCTTAATTATTGCGAGAAAATCGACTACACACGCAGATAGGACGCCAAAGACAAGCATTCCTCTTCCCGGAAGGAAGGGATCACCCAATTGACAAATGCTTTCCAGAGCGTAAAACCTGCTACTATGTATAATTATTTAGGGTGTTAAGTTAACAAAACTCGCAGTAAATACTTGTTGACTTACATAATTGCAGCACATTGTACGTTACAAGACACATACGTAAAGAATACGTACATAACTAGCGTTTCGACTCCCATCCATTCGCTATAACTTTCACACCGCATGTCAGCGATCAGACAACTTGCCGGGCAAACACTCATTTACGGGCTCAGCTCTATTGTGGGCAGGTTTCTGAACTATCTGCTCGTACCGCTTTATACGTATCAGTTTGCTGCCGAATCATATGGCATCGTAACAGAGCTGTATGCCTATGCCGCATTCCTGCTTGTAGTCTTTACCTATGGGTTGGAAACTGCCTTCTTCAGGTTTTATGAAGAACGCAAGCAAGACACCACCGTTTTCAGTACTGCCTTACTTTCCATAACCTCCACTACTGTCATCCTGGGTGGGTTGTTGTGGCTACTGGCCAACCCAATCGCAGATGCGCTTTACCTGAGCAGCCACGTGGACTTCATTCGTTGGTTTGTACTCATTCTGTGTTTCGACACGCTGACAGCATTGCCCTTTGCCCTGCTGAGAGCCCGTAACCAACCGATGCAGTTTGCCGCTATCAAGCTGGTCAGCATAGGGCTAAACATAGGGCTAAACCTGTTCTTTCTGGTGTTGTGCCCGTACCTTCTTGCTGCAGAGTCATGGTCTTTTCTCCATGCACCAATCACCCGGCTGTACAACCCGGACATGGGCATTGGATACATCTTCATCAGTAACCTGATTGCCAGTGCCGCCACATTCCTGTTGCTGCTTCCTTTGTGGAGAAACGTTACACTAACATTTGACACTGTTTTGTGGCGGAAAATGATGGTCTATGCATTGCCATTGATTCTGGTAGGACTAGCCGGCATCGTCAATGAAACACTGGATCGCATCCTGCTGAAATTCCTGCTACCGGGCACGCCTGCAGGCAATCAGGCTCAAATAGGGATATATGGCGCCTGTTACAAGCTGTCCATATTGATGACGCTATTCATACAAGCCTATCGATATGCGGCAGAGCCCTTCTTTTTTGCGCGGGCCAGGCAGGCCGATGCAGGCAATACCTATGCTACTACCTTACAGGCGTTTACCCTGGCTGGCTCCCTGATATTCCTCGGCGTAATGTTGTACCTCGATATACTCAAGTTCTTTATCGGACCCGCTTATCATGAAGGGCTGGTGGTAGTACCGATACTGTTGATGGCCAACCTGTTGCTGGGTGTCTACTACAACTTATCGGTATGGTACAAGCTTTCTGACAAGACGTCTCTGGGTGCATGGGTAGCGATTTCCGGCGCGCTGGTAACCATTCTGCTGAACTGGTGGTGGATACCCATCATGGGGTATGCGGGTGCTGCATGGGCCACATTGGTCTGCTATGGATGGATGACGATCATCAGCTGGTGGATGGGGCAGCGACATTATCCGATAGACTATCCAATCCTGACTCTGGTTGTTTACCTGGCCGGAGCCCTTTCCTTGTATGGACTATTCTGGTGGATTCAGCACACATGGTCGCCACAGTCAACCATCAAATATGGGCTGGCCACCCTGCTTTTCCTGTTGTATGCAGCGGCAACGATCATTCCATTCAGGCACAAATTACGACAGGTCAAGGTGTCGAATTGACTATCTTTGCCGCATGAAAATCAACATCATAAGCCACTCGCGGCATCCGCTGCCTGCCTATGAGACCACCGGTGCCGCCGGTATGGACCTACGTGCATTACTAGAGGCCCCTGTTACCTTGCAACCCCTGGAGCGTACCCTAATACCAACCGGCTTGCATATAGAACTCCCGGAAGGTATGGAAGCACAGATCAGACCCCGCAGTGGCCTGGCCTACAAGAAAGGACTCACCGTAGCCAATGCGCCGGGCACCATCGATGCTGACTATCGCGGCGAAATCAAAGTCATTCTGGTAAATCTGTCCGGCGAACCGCAAACCATCGAAGATGGCGACCGCATCGCACAGATGGTGATTGCCCGGTATGATCATATCTACTGGCAACAGGTAGAGCAACTGTCCGATACGGACCGTGGAGCCGGTGGATTTGGCCACACAGGACAACAATAATTCAACACAAACAACAACCTGATACCATGAAGATCATCGTACCTATGGCCGGCCGCGGCAAGAGAATGCGCCCCCACACACTTACCGTACCGAAGCCGCTGTTGCCCGTTGCAGGAAAACCCATCGTTCAGCGACTGGTAGAAGACATTATTCGCATGAGCCACGAGCCCATCGATGAAATAGCCTTCGTGATAGGCGACTTTGGAG
>CAYYHM010000169.1:0-2297 GCA_964471795.1 uncultured Chitinophagales bacterium
GTGCCCCAGCCCTGGTATTTGTCTTCACCGCCCCGCACCTTCCAGTCGGAGTCGATGGTGAGGCGGCTGCTGATGCCCCCGCGTGGATTGCAGATCATCACGATACGCATCCGATCGGGTTCCAGCACTTCCATCAGCTGATCGTACATGATGTTGATCAACCGCTCATAGCTCACCACGATGTTGCGCAGCTGATACACATACACCTTCATGGACTTGAGCTCCAGGATTTTCTTATTCGGGTAGATGGTGAGGTACACCTCAGCGAAGTCCGGCTGCTCTTTCACACCCAGGAAGGTCATCTCCGGAATCTTCACCTTGATCTCGTAGGCACCCGACGAGGGGTTCGGCAGACCCTTCAGCAAACTCTTGTCGATATCTTTCCAAAGTTGTGTCATAGTAGGTTGTTTTCCGGCTCAAAAATACACGTCAACAGCAAAACACCAACTGATTTGTGAAAAGACGCTCCATAAACTACCTTTGCGGCAGTTCTTTAACCGGCATAGCTTATCCAGAAAGACGGAGGGTACTGGCCCGATGATGTCTTGGCAACCCTGGCGTTCGGATCGATGCTTGCATCGCCGTCGCAAGAAGGTGCCAACTCCAGCCACATGACTGTGGAGAGATAAGTGGAATCATTGTTCCCCCCTCTTTCCGGTATAGGCATTGCCCTGACACTACTCCATGATTGCACAATTGCTTACAGAACGCATCCTGGTGCTCGACGGCGCCATGGGCACCATGATACAACGGTACGGACTGCAGGAAGCCGACTACCGGGGCACACGCTTTGCCGACCATCCGCTGCCCCTCAAGGGCAACAATGACCTGCTGTCCCTCACACGGCCCGACATCATACTGGCCATCCATGAAGCCTACCTGGAAGCGGGCTCGGACATCATCGAGACCAACACCTTCAGTGGCACCCGCATTGCGCAGGCCGACTATGGACTGGAAGAGGCTGTCTACGACATCAACTATGAAAGTGCCCGGCTGGCCAGATTGGCTGCCGACAAATACACGGCGCTCACCCCCACCAAGCCCCGCTTTGTGGCCGGCGCCATGGGTCCTACCAACCGCACCGCCTCCCTGAGTCCCGACGTGAACGACCCTGGTTACCGCGCCGTTACCTTCCATCAGCTGGTGACAGCCTACCATGAGCAGGCACAAGGTCTGTGGGATGGTGGTGCCGATATCCTGCTGGTAGAAACTGTCTTCGACACGCTGAATGCCAAAGCTGCCTTGTTTGCCATCGAACAGTTGTTTGAAGAGCGGGGGCAACGCCTGCCGGTGATGGTCAGCGGCACCATCACCGACGCCAGTGGCCGCACCCTCAGCGGTCAGACGGCCGAGGCATTCCTCTATGCGGTAAGCCATGCCAACCTGCTGAGCATCGGCTTCAACTGTGCCCTGGGCGCACAGCAGCTGCGGCCCTACATCGAAGAGATTGCCGCCAAAACATCCGCCTACATCAGCGCCTACCCCAACGCAGGACTGCCCAATGAGATGGGTGCCTACGATCAGCAACCCGAGGAGATGCGCGAATACCTGCGCGACTTCATGGCCGGCGGACTGGTGAACATCGTGGGCGGCTGCTGTGGCACTACACCAGACCACATCCGCCTCATCGCCGAAGTAGCCGCTACCCTCCCACCCCGCAAGCCACCCGTACTAACCCCCAGACCACACTTTACCGGACTGGAGCCGCTGGTGGTATACCCGGGAAGCAACTTCATCAACATCGGTGAGCGCACCAACGTCACAGGATCCCGCCAGTTTGCCCGCCTCATCCGGGAGGGCAACTACGAGGTGGCGCTGGACGTCGCCCGCCAGCAGGTAGAGAACGGCGCACAGATGATAGACGTGAACATGGACGAAGGCCTGCTGGATGCAGAGGCCGCCATGACCCGCTTCCTGCGGCTCATCGCTGCCGAGCCGGACATCTCCCGCGTACCCATCGTCATCGACTCGTCGAAGTGGAGCGTCATTGAGGCAGGGCTGCAGAACGTGCAGGGCAAGGCCGTCGTCAACTCCATCAGCCTGAAGGAGGGCGAAGCGGCCTTTCGGGAACAGGCTACACTGGCCCGGCGCTATGGTGCTGCCGTTATCGTGATGGCCTTCGACGAGCAGGGACAGGCCGACAGCCTGCAGCGACGGATCGACATCTGCCAGCGTGCCTACCGCATCCTCACCCACGACATCGGCTTTGCCGCCACCGACATCATCTTCGATCCCAACATCTTCGCCATCGCCACCGGCATCGACGAGCACCGGCGATATGCCATCGACTTCATTGC
>CAYYHM010000169.1:2397-4304 GCA_964471795.1 uncultured Chitinophagales bacterium
CGGCTGGAACATGCGCTGGTGCATGGCATCACCGAACACATCGAAACCGACACGGAGGAGGCACGGCAACAATACAACCGACCGCTGGAGGTAATTGAAGGGCCCCTCATGGACGGCATGAACGTGGTAGGCGACCTGTTCGGTGCCGGCAAGATGTTCCTGCCGCAGGTAGTGAAGAGTGCCCGCGTGATGAAGAAGGCCGTGGCATGGCTTACGCCCTACATAGAGGCGGACAAGCAGGGCGGACAGGCCAAGGGGAAGATCCTGATGGCCACCGTGAAAGGGGATGTGCACGACATCGGCAAGAACATAGTGGGCGTGGTGCTGGGGTGCAACAATTATGAGGTGATTGATCTGGGGGTGATGGTGCCTGCCGACAAGATACTGGATGCCGCTGCCCACCATGGGGTGGATGTCATCGGGCTGAGTGGACTCATCACCCCGTCGCTGGACGAGATGGTGCATGTAGCTGCCGAGATGCAACGGCGTGGCTTCCGGATACCGCTGCTCATCGGTGGGGCTACCACCTCGCGCACCCACACGGCCGTGAAGATTGCGCCGGCCTATGAAGGACCTGTACTGCATGTGCTGGATGCTTCGCGGGCGGTGAACACGGTGAGTCAGCTGCTCAGCCGGCAGCAACAGGAGGCGCTGCTTGCCCAAAACCAGGCCGATCAGCAGGAGCTGCGCGAGCGCTTCAACCGTAAGGAGGACTTCAAGAAGTACCTCCCACTGGCGGAGGCGCGGCAGCAACCGGTCGCCATCGACTGGACCGACACGCCGGTATATCCGCCGGCGCGACCGGGGCTCCATCACTTCGAGGACTACGACCTGGCCGACCTGCGGGCCTGCATCGACTGGACCCCTTTCTTCCAGACCTGGCAGCTGGCCGGCAAGTTCCCCGACATCCTCACCGACCCCGTCGTAGGAGAAGAGGCCAGCCGTTTGTATGCCGATGCGCAGGACATGCTGGACAGGATCATCGACGGCAAGTGGCTGACAGCCAAGGGAGTGGCAGGCGTATTTCCGGCCAACGCCACCGGTGATGACGTGCTGTTGTTTACAGACGAATCGAGGCAGCAGGTGAAGACCACCCTGCACTTTTTACGACAGCAGAACCGAAAAGCTGCCGGACAGCCTGCCTTTTGCCTGTCAGACTTTGTAGCGCCGCTATCATCGGGGCGAGGTGACTATGTGGGTGCCTTCGCTGTGACGGCAGGCCTTGGCATCGAGGCGCACCTGCAAGCGTTTGAGGCACAACATGACGACTACAACGCTATCCTCCTGAAGGCACTGGCCGACAGGCTGGCGGAAGCCTTCGCTGAGCGCCTGCATCAGCTGGTACGTACACAGATCTGGGGCTATGCTCCGGCGGAGGCGTTGACCAACGACGCACTGATCAGTGAGCAATACCAGGGCATCCGGCCGGCAGCAGGGTATCCCGCCTGCCCCGACCATACGGAGAAGGGCATCATCTTCGACTTGTTGCAGGCATCAGCACATACCGGCATTCAGCTGACAGAGTCATTTGCCATGTACCCGGCTGCTTCGGTGAGTGGCTTGTACTTTGCGCACCCCGACAGCCGGTATTTCGGTCTGGGTAAGATCAGCCGCGATCAGGTGTCAGACTATGCCGAACGAAAGGGGTATGCCCTGTCGGAGATGGAAAGATGGCTTGCGCCTAACCTCAACTATCAGCCGGACTAATGTGGGTTAGCCTTGCTGCCCCTGCTCCAAATTGCGCAGGATGTTGAGGAGGGTCTTCTTCTGGCTGCGGGAGATATCCGGATTGGCCAACAGGCTCTTGATGCGGTTGATGGCCATCAGCTGGAACTGATCAGCAGTGAGCGCTTCCTCTTTGGGGGTGTGGTTGTCGATGGTCTTCTTGGTCGTCATACAGGTCAGGT
>CAYYHM010000170.1:0-4301 GCA_964471795.1 uncultured Chitinophagales bacterium
TACACGTCGTGGGCGAACTTCTCCGTCCAGCTGAGGGCGTTGCGGCCATTCACCTGTGCCCAGCCGGTGATGCCGGGTCGAACTTCATGGCGGCGTGCCTGCACCGCATCATACCGCTCCAGGTACTGCACCAGCAGTGGACGTGGACCTACCAGGCTCATGTCACCGACCACCACGTTCCACAGCTGTGGCAACTCATCCAGCGAGGTACGCCGCACAAATCTTCCCATGCAGGTCAGGCGCTCCGCATCCGGCAGCAGTTTCCCCGACACATCACGGTCGTTGGTCATGGTGCGGAACTTCACCAGCCGAAACAGCTTGCCGTTCTTCCCCGGACGTGTCTGCACAAAGAAAGGCGTCCCGCGCAGCGACACCCACAGCAGCAGGGCCACTACTGCCCACACCGGGCTAAGCACCAGCAGTGCCACAAGCGCTACCAGCCGGTCGGCCAGCGGTTTGATGAAACGTGGGTACAAGGGGACAGGGTTTAAAAGAGTAAGCCGACACGCAGCGTGATGTTGCGCATGCTGAGGCGGTCGTCCTTGTCGGCCTTGTCGTAGTTCCAGATGTTGGTAAAGCCGTTTTGGTACATCAACCCTGCCAGCACGCTGGTGGCGCCACCCAGCGAGTATTCGATACCGCCACCGATGGTGAGTGCCAGGTTGACGGGTATGGAGTTCGGCACCCGCTCGTTTTCGAAAGAAAGCAGCCCTGTAGGATCAGGATTACCAATCTGATCGTAGCGGTTGGCTACCAGAATGCCCGGTGTAATGCCGAATTGACCCCAATAGGTGATATAGCCGATCTCGTTGGTACGCAGGCGCATGGTCAGCGGGATTTCCACGTATTGGTACTTCAGCTCCTGTGACAGGGTTTGCACGACGGTGCCGGCAGTGTCGGTGATGTTCTGCTGTACACGCACCCCCGTGAGGGTGTGCAGGAATCCGGTGTGGAAGGCATAGCGGTTGTTGTTGTCGACTGCCAGGTCCAACAGCAGTCCGTAGCTGAAGCCCAGCTTGACGCCATCGTTCTCCAGTGAGGCATCCAGCGAGTAAGGAAATGAGAATACCGGAGAGGCAGTTAGTCCAAATCGAACCGTCTGTGCCTGCGTGGACAAGGCCACCGACAGAATTGTCACGAGGAGGGCAAGATGCTTCATGTAGAGGTCGTTACTTTTGTGCAGTCAGAAAATAGGTATGATGGTTAAAAATACAAGTAAAATCGGGATGGGTATGCTCATTCTGCTGTTTTATCTGGCAGGATGTAACGGCCGTGGCGGACAAAAATTGCCGGATGTAGGGCATCTCGAGGTGTCGCTGGACCTGCAGCGGTTCGAGGAAGCCCTGTTTGCTGGCGACAGCCTCAGCTTCACCGACCTGTCTACCCTGCAGCAGCGTTTTCCGGGCTTTGCCGACTGTTATCTGGACTTCATCGTAGGGCTCCGACTGCCCGCTGACACGGCTTCAGAGTGGATGGCCAGGCTGCAGGATGCTGTGCGCTATCCCGGATTTCGTGCCTGTTACGACAGTGTAATGGTGGTATACCCTAACGTGGAATGGCTACACGACTCCCTGACCCAGGCCTTCCGCTATCAGCGGTATTACCTGCCGGAGTTGCCGGTGCCTGCTGTACACACCTTCGTGTCTGAGTACAGCTATGGCGCTGTGGTGTGCGACGACACTACCGTGGGCGTCGGCCTCGACATGTTCCTGGGGCGCTACTTCACCTTTTATGAAGCCCTGCAGTTTCCCCAATACCTCACCTACCGCATGACGCCGGAACACATCCCTGCTGCCGTCATGCTGGCATGGGCACAAAGTCACCTGCCGGATCCGGGGCCGCGCAGCAATTTGCTGGACCATATGATCTACTACGGTAAAGCGCTGTACTGGCTGGATCTGGTGCTGCCGCATGTGCCTGACCACATCAAGATCGGCTACCTGCCTGAGCAGCTGGCATGGTCCCAAAACAATGAAGCGGAGATCTGGGCCTATTTCCTGGATGGCGACCGGCTGTACACGGATATCTTCGCCCGCTATGGACACTGGATTGCCGAGGGCCCGACCACGCAGGGCATGCCGCCGGAGTCGCCGGGGAAGATTGGACAATGGCTGGGATGGCAGATCGTGCGGGCGTATGCACAACGCTACCCGGAAACGTCCGTATCGGACTTGATGGACATGCAGGATGCTCAGGCACTGTTGGATGCTGCCCGCTATAAGCCGTAACCAATCAATCGGCTGCCACTTTCTCCGATAGCTGTCCCTCGCCGTCCACCCAGCGGCTGTCCGGCTTGTATTCCGGTATCATGGCTTTGAGTTGAGCGACCAGTGCCGGCAAGTCCTTTTTGTCGGCTAACGAGCGGCATACGCTGATGTCGGCCTCCAGGTCTCGTAGGGATAGGGTGCGTACACCGGCAATCCTGATCTTCGGGTGATAGGTCGGCATGGTCTTCTCATGGTCGCTGAGCACTTCTTCGTATAGCTTCTCGCCGGGACGAAGACCGGTAAACTGTATGTCGATGTCGACACCAACTTCCTTACCCGACAAGCGGATCATCTTCTTCGCCAGGTCATAGATGCGAACGGGCTGACCCATGTCGAACACAAAGATGTCGCCGCCCTGCCCCATGGATCCTGCCTGCAGCACGAGGCTGCACGCCTCAGGGATGGTCATGAAATAGCGTGTCACCTCAGGATGCGTAACCGTTACCGGCCCACCCTGCTCAATCTGCCGTTGGAAGTGAGGGATAACCGAACCGCTGGAGCCCAGCACATTGCCGAAGCGTGTGGTGATGAAGAGCGTATCGTTGCCTGTCACCTGCGCCATCGCCTGTGCATACATCTCAGCTACCCGCTTGGTGGCCCCCATGATGTTGGTCGGGTTCACCGCCTTATCGGTGGACACCTGCACAAATCGCTTAGCGCCATATTGATTGGCTAGCTGGCACAGTATCCTACTGCCCAGGATGTTGGTCTCCATAGCCACGTCGGGCTGCAATTCCATCATGGGCACATGTTTGTAAGCGGCAGCGTGGAAGATCACCTCCGGGCGATGGGTCTCCATGATTTCGCGCATGCGCCCCACATGGTTGATGCTGGTGACATAGGCCGCAATGTTACCCGGCCGGTCGTAGCTGTAGCCGAGACTGATGAGCAGGTCGTGGAGCGGACTTTCCGCCTGATCGACAAGGATTAGCTTCTTGGGCATGAATCCCGACACCTGCCGCACCAGCTCACTGCCGATGGATCCGGCAGCACCGGTGATGAGGATGACCTTATCGGTGAGGTAGGACGCTACCTGCTCGTTGTCGATTTGGATGGGATCGCGTCCCAGCAGGTCTTCGATCTGTATGGCATGGATCTGCCGGGCAGAGAACTGTCCATCAATCCACTGCGATACGGGGGGAATCTCCTTCACCGACACCTTCAGACCCAGCAAGTTATCCAGCAGCTGTTTCTTGTCTTCTTTGGCGATGTCCTGTATGGCGATGATGATGTCCTGTACCCCATACCTGTCGATGAACGACTGGTTGATGGATAGGGGCGCCATCACCGGAATGCCTTCGATGGCCTTACCCTGCAGGCTGCTGTTGTCGTCGAGGAAAGCCACCACCTGGTACTTGATCCTACTTTCCTGATCCAGGGAGTGCTTCGTGGCGATGCCACTCCTGCCGGCACCGTAAATCAGTACCGCATATGTCTTGTTGCCCCTGTGGGTGATAATCCGGAAGAAAGAGCGGATGAAGAACCGCGAGGTAGCCATGAGGAAGACAACCAGCACGAAATGGATCAGCAGTGTACTGAACGGCACGCGGAAGATGCCGTTGTAACTGCGTGCTTCCAACACCCCGTTGAAAAGGAATACGAAGCCCATCCCTGTCAGGGAAGCCAGCAGGATGTTCTCTAAGTCCTTGCTGCTGGTGTGGCGGATGATGCCGGCAAAGGGCTGAAACAGCACAAATCCGGCGAAGAAGGCAGCCATCACCACAAACAGTTGTGCGTTGATGCCGACCACATTCATCTGTGACCATTCGAAGTTGAACCGCAGGAAGTTGGCCAGCAGGAAGCTGATCAGCACGAAGCCCATGTCAATGGACAGGACTACCCACCGGGAGAGGAACTTATTGGAATATCGTCGGAGTAGAGGTTGCCACATGGGGGGGAATCGGATTAGAGAGAGCGATAAATATAGCCGAATTTATGCTGGATTACCAAAGAATGAGGGATTTCATGTTATGGATACTTTATGAGATGTCAATGTTTTATGCAAACACCTTTTTGATAACACGTATAACACGA
>CAYYHM010000171.1:0-4150 GCA_964471795.1 uncultured Chitinophagales bacterium
CCTATCAACAGGCGAACCCAGACCAGTATGGCAGAAAACCTGTTCTTCATCATCACCCCAATCAATTGTGGAAGTAAAGATGGGGACTTTTATCCTGCTAAGAACATAACTGTTTCCACCCAAATCCGATACTTTTACGGTAAGGTTAAAAGCATGAATTCTTTGATTATCAATTTCACACCTACGGGGATGATTCCCGTACGAGCGATGACACCATTCGTACCTGTTACACCGCAGGAAATCATAGAGCAGGTGCATGAAGCGTATGAGGTGGGCATCACTATGGCGCACCTGCATGCCCGCGATAGTGAAACAGAAGCTCCAACCTATAAGGCAGAGATATATCGGGACATACTGGAAGGTGTGCGAAAGCATTGTCCGGATTTGATTGTTTGCCTTTCCTTGAGTGGCCGCAACTTCAACACATTCGAGAAAAGGTCGGAAGCCATAGAGTTGTATCCGGATATGGGCAGCCTAACGCTCAGCTCCCTAAACTTCCCCAGACAGGCCAGCGTGAATGCGCCGGATATGATTGTACAGCTGACTGAGAAGATGAATGCGTATGGGGTAAAACCAGAGTTGGAAGTGTTTGACCTGGGGATGGTTAACTATGCTCATTACCTGATCCGGAAGGGATTATTACAGCCTCCTTATTATTTCAATCTGCTGTATGGCAATGTGGCAGGCATGCAGCCGGATATGGCTCATGTAGGCATTACCATCAGGGATCTGCCTCCGGAGAGCTACTGGTCACTGGCAGGTATAGGAGAGGCACAACTGCCTATGAACATGATGGCTATTGCTATGGGTGGCGGTGTCCGTGTAGGGTTGGAGGATAACATTTACTGGGATGGCAATCGCACCAAGTTGGCTACCAACATCGGTCTGGTGAAACGCATCCATGACCTGGCGGCCTTGGCTGAGCGCCGTATCATGAAACCGGAAGAGCTTGGATCGAAGGGATTCTACAACAGCAAAATCAGGGCGCAGATTCCTGGATAATGAAGGCACCTCTGGCTTCCTGATTCCGGATGATGCGGATGAGGTACTCACCGATAACCCCTATCGATAAAAGGATAAGCCCCCCTAGCATCAGGGTTACTACCATCAGGCTGGTCCATCCTGCCACATCAATACCGATCCACCATTTCTTGTACATGAAATAGACAGCCAGTATCAGGCTGATCAAAAAGGCTGACACCCCGGTGAGTGACACCATCCGCAACAAAAGCGGGCTATTGTTGATGATGAGATTACTCATCAAGCGCAGCATCTTCCACAACGTAAAGTTGCCCGATCCATGAGACCTACGATGTTGCAGCACAGGCACATTGACAGCATCACGGGAAGCCCCAAACAACAAGGCAGGGAGATATGGATGTGCTGTACGTACCTGTAACATAGCCTCCACTACCGACCTATGAACCATAAGGAACGGACTAAACCGTAAGTGTGCCGGCTTTCCTGCCAGACCTACATCCAGCCAACTTTTTAATGCGCCCACCTGCCGGCGCCACCAGCCTTCTTGCTTTTGCTGCAGATCAGCAACCACGATGGCATGGTGTTGCTCCCTGATTAAGGATTGAAAATCGGAGGGACTATGCTGACCATCATCATCCATGGTGATGACATACGTACCGGAAGCCATCGTAAATCCACACAACAAGGCACCTGTTTTCCCTGTGTTTCTCATCAACCGAACTGCCTTTACGTGGCCGTGCTCATTCGCCAAGCGCTTCAGCAAGGGCCAACCGGGAGCCTCCGGTGTAGCATCATCCACCAAAATAACTTCATGGGTAAAACCAGCCAGCGCTTCATCGATTCCTGCCAATAACTCCGGCAGGGCTTCACCGGCACCATACACCGGAATCACTATGGAATAAACAACGGGGTTCATAGACAGGTCAATAAGGTAGAAGGCGAGTGATTGGAGAGCAGGTAGTCTCTGGCAGCAGGACCGGTGTGCATCAGCAAATCCACAATACTCACCTGCCATGTGAAGGGTGGATGAGATTGCTGATACGGTGTATACCCGTCATAACGCAGGTAACACAGTTCAATACCTGCCGCTGCAAATGCTTCTTCTTTGATGTAGGCTTTTGCTGCCGGCCCGGTCACATACCTGCTTGCAGAAGCCTCATGACATAGGTGTAGCAGTCTGTCTGTCCTGTCCGTAATGGAAAGAACAGCATTTGACACCTCCGTAAATGCTGTATTGATTTGCAGCATCTGACAGATGGCCGTTAAGAACTGTCGATTGATCTTTGTTAGGTTCTCTTCCTGAGACTCATAACAGGATTGGAGGTGCTCCATTACCCAATGGAAGTAGGGCGCTTTGCCATAGTTGATCCGCAGCGCCTGCATATGCTTGCGCTGCCAGGCATTACTAGCAGTAATCGTTTCACAGATTGGTTGGTAAAACGACTTCTGCTGCACCGGGATAGTGAGCCATTGTAATCCGCTGCTCGTCTTGATCGTATTTCTGTTTCGCCAATCTCTCCTGGTAAACTGCACAACATCATACACGTGGAACTCATCCACCACATTGATGGCGTCAAAATACCCGATCCAGGGTAGGTAGTTACTCTGGGAGATGAAAATAGACTTCATAGCTACCCGTTTTTCCGAAATACGATCACGTTCGTATTTGACCTGACTTTGTAGGTGCTGAGCTGCGGCTGTACGATAAACTGACTGCTCTGAGGCAGAATTTCACAAACCATCACCGGCGTGTAAGTTACCGGTAGCTGTTGATTGATCCAATCCATGAGTGTTCTATCGGAATCGGCCTGAAGGAGCCATGATGTGTTTACGTTGACCATGATGATCACCGGCGGCGCCTCTTTCTCCAGGGTGGCAATCAGTTGACGCTGTTGCTCAGAGGCCAGCGGCGTCGGTTGGGTCAGGTCATACATGTAGATAGCATCCGAAACTGACTTGCGCTGTGCCCAAAAGTAAATTTGAGGCTCTGATCCAAAGACAAAGATCCTGTCTTCCGGATTCGTGGTCTGCCGCACATATTCACCAATGGTGACAGACTCCGAAAAAGGATTGGCACCATATCTCATCTTACAGGCTTCCACGGGCGTTGCCTTGTAGTACTGCCATTGGCTGTAAATGGGCTGCAATACCATACCTGTCGCCAACACTACCACACCTAAGTGTATCCATTCGCTTTGTCCTATTCTTTGCAATGCTACCAACGCAATAGCTGCCGCAATGGCAATTACAGGTACTATAAATAGAAAATAATGCGACCGGTAATACCCTCCGGCAGTGACTCCATATATCAATCCGGCTGCTAGTAGAAGCAAGTACACATGATTCCACTTTCGCCAGCGTGTCATTGACAATATCAACCCTGCAGCACCAGCCACAACAATCAACCAACATAATGCGACAATACTGCCACCATTGTTACGAAAATTCAGCCAGCGTTCTTCCCCTGTTAAAACAGCCACATAGGCTTTATTCATGGTAAAGGACTTCATCCAAAACGCCTCGAATGTCCCTCCCAGTTTGTATTGCAGCAATACCAGTGCTACAGGGACAAAAAAGCCTGCACTGTACAATAGCCCTCGCAGTATTGTCTTTGTCCATCCTACTTTTTCTTGCAAAAGGCCATCAAGTACAATCACTACACCAAAGGTGAGAGTGACAAATGCTGCAGATGGCTTGTACAGGAATGCCAACCCCATCGCCAGTCCGGAGAGCAACAGGTAAAGTATTGGTTTGGTGTGCTTGGCCTTTTGCCAAAGCCAAACACTACCCAGCACGGCAAGCACTACAAAATGCTCCCGATTGGCAGCAAACCCATCCATCCTGTAGGTAGCCGACAGGGTAATAAAGAACAACGCACTCAGCTTTCCGGCCTCGAGGCCAAACCACTCCCTGGCAATCCGATACACCAAAAAGGCAGACAGCACATTCGCCAGCAACAACCCCAGATGAATGGCTTTTGCTGTGTACCCAAACAACCATAACAGGGGCATAAACGTGTAGTAGATGAGGGGCATTCTTTTTACGACGATATCATCGTGCAACGAAACCCCTTCCAGCAGCAGCTGCGCATGATAGGCATAGTCACCTTCATCCCTTTCCAACGGAATATCCAGTAAGTGCATCCTCACCAACAGGAAAAATACAGCCA
>CAYYHM010000172.1:0-4110 GCA_964471795.1 uncultured Chitinophagales bacterium
CGAGGCAACAGGGATTGGCCGTTTTCTGCCACCAATTCACCGTTGATATAGGTTTGCAACACCTCGAACTGCGTTAGGTCTTTTACCACGATACAGTCAGCCGGTTCGCCGGGTTGTAACGTGCCTACTTCAAGGTTGTAGTGATCTATGGGGTTGATGCAAGCTGCCTGCAGCACATCCATTACCGGGCATCCCGCCGCCACTGCCCGCGCTGCCAAATGATTGATGTGGCTTACTGCCAGATCGTTGGGATGTTTGTCATCGGAGCAGAACATCATGTTGGCTGCATGTTTCGGCAACAAGCCGATGAGCGCCTCAAAGTTCTTGGCGGCACTGCCTTCACGTATGATGATCTTCATGCCATACCGCAGCTTATCCTTTGCCTCTTCTTCCGTGTAGCACTCATGATCCGTTGAAATACCGGCAGCAATGTAGCGTTTGGCATCAACATCACGCAAGCCGGGTGCATGGCCATCCACTGGTTTGCCCAATTCTTTTGCAGCCTGAATCTTCCGCATCACCTCCCCATCTCTTTGTAGTACGCCCGGCCAGTTCATCATCTCTGCCAGGTATTTTACCTCCGGCTTTCGCAGCAAGTACCGGATGTCTGCTACATCGATTTCGGCACCGGCAGTTTCAAACGAGGTTGCCGGTACGCAAGATGGTGCACCGAAGTAAAACTTGAAGTTTACCTGTTTTCCGCACTCAATCATGTATTCAACACCTTGTACGCCCAGTACATTGCCGATTTCATGCGGATCCGAAATGGTGGCAACAGTGCCGTGGGGAACTGCTAAGCGGGCAAATTCTGTCGGCACAAGCATACTGCTTTCTACATGTACGTGTGCATCAATAAATCCGGGCAGAATGAATTGGTCGGGGGCCGTGTCTACTGCCTCAATTCGGTCTATCTTGCCATTGGCAATGATTACCTTCCCGGGGAAGATTTTACGGTTTCTAACATCTACGATTTGTCCGATCAGTTGTGTCATGTAATCTGTATTTTTAGAATCCGTTTGTAGCAGTAGCGCTTAGTAATACCTGCAAACCTATTGAAGTCAATCAACTAACTGAAATCTTTTCCGGATGCATACCCATTTATTTCGACTGGCCGCTTTATGGATACTGGCTTTTCCAGCCATCGGTTTTGCTCAGCAGACCCTCATCAACAAAGCCGGGAGTGACTATGTGTTTACCGAGGTGGTGAATCATGAAGCCATGCCTGTACAGAATCAATCGATTACCGGTACTTGTTGGAGCTTCAGCGCCTTGTCTTTTCTGGAATCAGAATTGATGCGAATGGGCAAAGGTGCGCATAATCTGTCGGAGATGTATGTGGTGCGAAAGGCCTATCTGGACAAGGCCGTGAACTACGTGCGTATGCATGGTAGCGTCAACTTTGGACCTGGTGGTGCATTTCATGATATTCCCCATGTGATATCCCATTATGGTATTGTGCCGGAGGAAGTCTATCAGGGCATGGAGTACGGCAGCGATAAGCACAATCACATGGAGATGGATGAGGTATTGAAGGGTATGGCTGATGCCGTTATCCGGAATACCGGAAGAAAGCTTACGCCGGCCTGGACGAGGGCTTTAGAAGGAGCTATGGATGCCTATCTGGGGGAGGTTCCGGCAACGTTTGACTACCGGGGTGCCGCGTACACGCCGGAGACGTTTGCTGCTTCTCTGGGATTGAATATGGACGATTATGTGTACCTCACTTCCTACACGCACCATCCCTTTTATGAGTCCTTTGTGCTGGAGGTGCCGGACAACTGGAACTTTGGCGAGGTGTACAACCTGCCGATTGATGAGTTGGTAGAGGTAATGAACCATGCACTGCTGAATGGATATACAATCGCCTGGGCGGCTGATGTGAGTGAGAAGGGATTTTCGTTCCGCGATGGACTGGCCATAGTGCCGGAAGATGAGGGAACTATACAAAGTAAGGGAACCGATAGCCGATACTTCAATGATGCCGGTGCAGAGAAGGTGAGCAATGCCTTTCTGGCACCGGTAGATGAGCGGGTAATCACACAGGATATGCGGCAGGAAGGGTTTGATAACTATCAAACGACTGATGATCATGGCATGCACATTACGGGTCTCTACCGGGATCAGCACGACAGGCCGTTCTACTTTGTGAAGAACAGCTGGGGAACCGATAACGAATGTGACGGCTATTTCCTGGCCAGTGAGTCATATGTGCGTTATAAGACCATGGATATCATGGTGCACAAGGATGCGCTCCCCAGAGATATCCGTAGGCAGTTGGGGTTGTAGTACAAGGTGGTTGCCGGCACTGTAGGCCGTATTCCGGATTTTGGTACATCTGGAAATGTGAAAGAAATCTAAACGATGGTGTTATCGCCACTGACGGGGTTACCTTTGCACTGAGGTAAACAAGAACACTATGTACATCAGACCCAGAAGAAACCGACGCAACGAGGTAATCCGTGGCATGGCCCGCGAAACAAGGCTTTCCACAGATCAACTTGTATTTCCATTGTTCCTGCAGGATGGAGTAGGCGTAAAGTCGGAGGTGCCATCTCTGCCCGGCATATTCCGGTACTCAGAGGATGAGGTGCTTGGGGAGGTGGCAAGTTGTGTTGCTCTGGGACTGCGCACGTTCATCTTGTTTCCTGCTGTAGCGGAGGACCTGAAAGACAAGACAGGAACCTACGGTTACGATCCTGACAACTTCTACCTGCGCATCATACGAGCTATCAAGAAGCAATTTCCACAGGTGGTACTCATCAGTGATGTGGCTATGGATCCCTACAACAGCGATGGACACGACGGTCTGGTTAGCAAGGGTCGGATATTGAATGATGAGACATTGCCCATTTTGGGCAAGATGGCCGTGGCTCAGGCAGCAGCAGGAATAGATATCATAGGCCCCAGCGACATGATGGATGGCAGGGTTGGTTACATCCGCGAGGCATTGGATGAAGCAGGTTTCACGGAGGTGGGCATCATGAGCTACACGGCCAAGTATGCCAGTGCCTTCTATGGGCCATTCCGTGATGCGCTGGATTCAGCGCCACGTGAGGGTGATGAGATTCCGGCTGACAAGAAGACCTACCAAATGGATCCTGCCAACAAGATGGAGGCCCTGCGGGAAGGTGCTCTGGATTATGAAGAAGGGGCAGATTTCCTGATGGTGAAGCCTGCCTTGCATTATATGGATGTGATTCATGTGATGAAGGAGCACTTCGACATACCCATTGCTGCCTACCACGTAAGCGGTGAGTGCGCCATGTTGAAGGCAGCCTGTCAGAATGGTTGGCTCGACTATGAGAAGGCCATGCCGGAGACATTGGTTGGTTTGGCCCGTGCCGGGGCCGACATCATCATCACCTATCTGGCCAAGGACTTTGCCCTGCTCCGGCAGCAAGGCAAGGTGTAGGGCGTAAACGGTCTTTTTAGCCCTTTAGTCGCTCACCATAGTTGATCTGGAAGGGTTGGTAGGCCTCACTAAACAGTGAAGAAGAGACCAGGAAATCGGCTGTAGTGCGGTTGCAGGCTACGGCTATGTTGTACAAGACGGCTACCCGAAGCAGTGCCTTTACATCCACATCATGAGGCTGGCTTTGCAGCGGATCCCAGAAGAAGATGAGCACATCGATTTCTTTGGATACGATAGCAGCGCCTATCTGCAAGTCGCCACCCAGCGGTCCACTGGCAAATGTGTGGATGGGCAACCCGATTTTTTCAGCAATCAGACTTCCGGTAGTGCCGGTAGCAAATAGTTGGTGATGTTTCAGTACCTGTCTATTGTATGCTGCCCAGTCGGCCAGGTCGGCCTTGCAATTGTCGTGGGCAATCAGGGCGATGCGTTTGGTTGGAATCATGGACTTTGGGTCTTTGATTGGGAAAAGTAGATGATTCTTGGCAATTTTAAGCTAAAACCAAGCCAATGAAACATTCTGTACGTTATTTCATCGTTCTACTTTCTGTTGTTTTGTTCCTCACCGCCTGTGCCAATTCTTATCCGGATCCCGGTACACAATATGGATTCTTGTCGGGATTATTACATGGATTCATATTGCCCTTCAGTTTTATCATCAGCATCTTCGATAGTGATGTGGCGATCTATGGCCTGCC
>CAYYHM010000173.1:0-3905 GCA_964471795.1 uncultured Chitinophagales bacterium
TTGGGTGTGGGCGCACACGGATTCGAACCGCGGACCCTCTGCTTGTAAGGCAGATGCTCTGAACCAGCTGAGCTATGCGCCCCTTTTGCTAAAAGCGAATGCAAATATAAAGAGTCTTCGCATAATCCAATAGAAATCTGCCAGCGACGCTACTTTTTTTGCACGGAATTCGACTTGGTACAGCTGGGTGATATATGCCGACTGGCGTACCAACCCATCGGGCACATCAATGATGCAGGTCTGCCGAACTTGTATTTGCAGCAGTGAAACCATCATGTTCCCACACGCATTGCTGACCCATCAAATAGTGAAGCTGTTGCGGTTCATCATCATTTTGCCTACATTTCAGCAGTAAAGTGTAGGCTATGCAAGAATCAGTACTCACACAACTATTGTTGCCATTGGCACTGGGTGTCATCATGCTGGGGATGGGATTGTCCCTTACCGTTGGCGATTTCACTCGCATAATACGCTATCCGAAGGCTGTAGTAGTGGGATTGGTGAACCAACTTGTGGTATTGCCCCTGATCGCTTTTGGCTTGATCTATGTATTTGGTCTTCAGACCGAGCTGGCGGTGGGATTGATGATCTTGGCAGCATGCCCCGGTGGTGCCACATCCAACCTCATATCCCATCTCGCCAAAGGTGATACGGCCTTGTCGATCAGCCTCACCGCTGTCAGCTCACTGATCACCGTTGTTACCATTCCCTTTCTGGTCAACTTCGCCATACTGCGGTTCATGCCGGCAGGTGAGGCCGTCACATTACCTATTGCCAATACCATCCTGTCTGTGTTGCTGATCACCCTGGTGCCGGTAGCTATCGGCATGGGCATCCATAGCCGATGGCCGGCTTTTTCGAAGCGGATGGATAAGCCGGTAAAGATTTTATCGGCTTTGTTCCTTGTGCTCATCATTGCTGCTGCCTTGCTGAAGGAGCGTGATAACGTGGCGGAGTTCTTCCGGATTGCCGGACCGGCAGCTCTGGCACTCAATCTAGGTACGCTGCTCATCGGATATTATGGCGCCAGACTATTGGGCATCTCCAAACGGCAAAGCACCACCATCTCAATTGAGTCGGGTATACAAAACGGCACGCTTGGCATCACCGTAGCCGCCACCTTATTGTCCAATCCTGCCATGACAGTGCCCAGTGCCATTTACAGCCTCATCATGTTTGCCACCGCTGCCGGCAGCATCTGGTTAGGTCAAAAAAGTATCACTACCGCTGATTAGGCCAACTACCTTGCAGTATGTCTTCCGGTGAACTTTGGAGGTTCGATATTCCTTATTTTAGTCGATTATTTACCTGCCTATGAAAGTCTGGATGCTACTGTTGCTGATGATTTGTCTGGAGATTGTTTCTCTGGCACAACCACACCTATCCACCGGCGTGGTCCACATCCTGAACCAACGATGGGAAGAGCCCATCCACGTGAATGTATACCTACAGGATAGGTTCGACATTACTGCGCTGGAACGACAATTGGAGCAGCAGCAAGTGCCTGTGCAGGAGCGTCCTCGCTATGTAGCACGTGCCTTGCAGCAACATGCGGCTCGCACGCAGCAAATGTGGCAGTCGATGGCACCGGCAGCCATCACCATCACCGAAACCCACTGGCTGGTGAACATGATCAGCCTTACCACTGACAAGAAGACGCTGTCGCAACTCATTACCGATCCACAGATCAGATACATCCAACTATATGACGAGGATAAGGCCTATCTCATAGAGCCGGTAGAAATCCGTGAGTCGGCACCGCTTCGTTCCCCGGGGGGTACAGAGCCGGGTCTGCTGGCCATCCGTGCTGATGAGCTGTGGAAGATGGGCTACAGTGGCCGTGGGCAGCATGCCCTCATCTATGACACCGGCATCCGCATGAACCATCCTGCTGTACGGGACCGTTTCCTCTACCACAACATGCCCGGAGCCTTCGGGTGGAATGGCGTGGACAGTTATTATCCGCGGGATAAGTCCAGCAGCCACGGCACCCATGTGGCGGGCATTGTGCTGGGTCTGGATCCTGCCACACGCGATACCATCGGTGTAGCGCCGGGTGCTCGATTCAGCGCTACAGACCCCATCGTTGATGATTTGTCAAAAATCAAACCACTGCCGGTTTACATTGGCGTATATGAGTGGGTGTTCAACCCCGATGGCGATACTAACACTACCTATGATGTGCCCTTTGCCATCAACAACTCGTGGGGGCTGGCCAGCACAGACACTACCTTGTGCAATAGCTTCGCCTCCGACATGTTCGATGCCCTGCAGGCTGCCGGTATAGCGGTTGTCTTCTCAGCAGGCAACAATGGCCCCGATCCTGCTACGGTCGGACGGCCCGCATTCATCAATTCGGGGCTGGTGAATGTGTTTGCAGTAGGTGCGCTGGATGCCCGCAACAGCGCCTATCCCATTGCCGGTTTCTCCAGTCGCGGACCAACCATATGCCCCGGCACAGGCGCACAAAAGATCAAGCCGGAGGTAAGTGCCCCCGGCGTGCAGGTGCGCAGCGCCATCGACGACAACGGCTATGCCCTGTACAACGGCACCTCCATGGCCTCACCCCACGTAACAGGTGCTGTGCTGCTGCTGAAGGAAGCGTTCCCGATGGCATCAGGCAAAGAAATCCTGGAAGCATTGTATTATTCCGCAACAGATCTGGGCGATCCGGGGGAGGACAATGTCTACGGCATGGGCATCATTGATGTGAAAGCCGCCTTCGACAGCTTGTCCACGTTCCTTACGCCCGTGCCGCCCCTGCCTAGAGACAACGATCTGGTGGTGACAAGGATATTGTCACCCACCTTTGCCACTACTTGTGATTCTGTGTTCACGGTGTCGGTGGAAATAGCCAATAACGGCGACTCAATGGCTGTTTACCCGCAGGTGAGCTTGTGGTACAATGGGCAGCAGGTTGAACATATCGTGCTCTCTTTCCTCAATGCCGGTCAGCGCGATACGGTCGATTTCTTGTGGGATGGTGGTCTGCAGTTGGGGGATAATGAGTTGGTAGTCCGTGTCGATCATGGCGATATCACTATCGAAGACTGGGATCCATTCGACAATCAGCGGGTCATTCGATTTGATTTCAGAGCTACCATTCCATTTGACAAAATTCTGGATGAGTGGGAGTGGGTCAATTTCGACAGTGTGGACATGTTTGCCACCGGTATCTACTTCGCACCGGGTGATGATAAGTTCAACTGGCTTACAGATACTGTCCATACGGACTATCCCGGTGACCTGGCACTGCTGATGCCCTTTTCGGAGTACCTGCCCAGGAATCGCCAGCGGGATGAGTTCTTTCTACCGAGATTTGAACTGGTGCCGGATGCCGGCTGGAACATTACCTTTCAATATTACTATCGATCCAAGGCTCCCATCTTCCGTGATTCGTTGATCATTGATGGCATTAGTGCCTGCGATCAGACTGCCGGTATAGAGCGCTTGTGGGCCAATGGGGGTGTAGACATGAATTCCTCCAATTCCACCGACATCACCAATCCTGCCAACTGGAAACAGGTAAGCCTGACGGTTTGGGGAGATGAACTCATACGTTTTTTGACAATTAACGATAACGGGGGCGATTTGTACATCGATGATATACGATTGGAGGGAGCTGTAGGCATCGGCGGCCATCCGGCTGGTGGCACTATGGAACTCTACCCCAATCCGGCCAGTGAGGTCATCAGGATTGAACTATCAGGGATGTCAACACCATCAGGTGTGTTGGAAGTAATTGACTTACAAGGCAAGGTGTTGGCACAAAAAGCAGTCACACAATCGCAGGAGTGGTTGCCTGTGGATCAGCTCCCGGCGGGTATGTACTTCGTGCGTTGGCAGTCGGAGGCGGGCGTGCTGATACGATCGTTTGTGAAGTAACCCTACAAAAAAACCCGGCT
>CAYYHM010000174.1:0-3845 GCA_964471795.1 uncultured Chitinophagales bacterium
GCACAACTAACGAAATATCCGTGAGTAGTTGGCCATCCGGCATGTACACTGCCATTTTGCAGACTGAAGGCAAAGTGTACCGACATTGTTTTCAGGTTAGTCATTGAGGCTAATATACCATCGTATATTGTTTGTCTAAATGTGCATTCTTCATCACCCGAATAGGCTGTACTTTTGCGCATCATGCACGACAAGATCCTCATCCTCGACTTCGGCAGCCAATACACGCAGTTGATTGCCCGCAGAATACGTGAACTCAACGTGTACTGTGAGATCATCCCCTACCATACGCTGCCGGCCGACATGAGCGACATAAAGGGGGTTATCCTGGCGGGATCACCTTTTTCCGTGCGTGACAAGGAAGCGCCGCAGGTCAACTTCCGATCCTTTATCGACCAACTGCCCGTATTGGGCATCTGCTATGGCGCCCAATACCTGGCCCAACAGCAAGGTGGCACAGTAGAGGCTTCCCGTACCCGTGAGTATGGCCGCGCCCGCCTGCAAACCATCGACACCGACAACATCCTGTTCAAAGATGTGCCCGTGGGATCGCAGGTATGGATGAGCCATGCCGATACCATATTCAACTTACCCGAGGGATACCAGATCATCGGCAGCACACACGACGTGGAAGTTGCTGCCTACACGAGTACCCACCCGAACCAACGGGTATTCGGCATACAGTTTCATCCGGAGGTTACCCACAGCGACCACGGCAAACAACTCCTGCAAAACTTCGTGTACGACATCTGCGGCTGTCGGGGCGACTGGACGCCGGCATCATTCATAGAAGAAACCATCGCCAACCTGCAACAGCAGCTGGGCAACGATCGCGTCGTAATGGGACTGAGCGGTGGTGTGGACTCTACCGTTGCTGCTGAGCTGATCCACAAGGCCATCGGCGACAGGTTGTATTGCATCTTCGTGGATAACGGGTTGCTCCGGAAAAACGAGTTCGAAGATGTGCTGGCCTCCTATCAGCATATGGGTCTCAACGTGATCGGTGTTGATGCCAAACAGGAATTCTATACCGCGCTGGATGGACTCACCGACCCGGAACAAAAACGCAAAGCCATCGGCAGGACCTTCATTGAGGTCTTCGATAAGGAAGCCCACAAGATTACGGGTGTCAGCTGGCTGGGACAGGGCACCATCTACCCCGACGTTATCGAATCGGTATCGGTACATGGGCCGAGTGTCACCATCAAATCGCACCACAACGTAGGAGGACTACCCGAAAAGATGGGCCTGAAGGTGGTGGAGCCGTTGCGTACCCTCTTCAAAGATGAGGTACGGCGTGTGGGAAAAGCCCTCAACATACCGGACAACATATTGGGACGCCATCCATTCCCGGGACCTGGACTGGGTATTCGTATCCTGGGCAACATCACAGCAGACAAGGTAGCTACCCTGCAGGAAGCAGATCACCTGTTCATCAACGGACTGAAAGAGTATGGCCTGTATGACGATGTGTGGCAAGCAGCGGTAATCTTGCTGCCGGTGCAATCCGTTGGCGTAATGGGTGACGAACGCACTTATGAGAACGTGGCAGCACTCCGCGCCGTGACTTCCGTTGATGGAATGACAGCAGATTGGTGTAAATTGCCGTACGATTTTCTTGCGGCCATTTCTACCCGTATCATCAATCAGGTAAAGGGCATCAACCGCGTTGTTTACGACATAAGCACCAAACCACCGGCAACCATTGAGTGGGAATAAGATGACATATCGGCTATTTTGGGTGATCCTTCTGTTTACAGGAGCCTGTTCGCTATTCAAAAAAGCGGATCAGCCCGTGGTGGTGGACAGGCCATCCGACAAGCCCACCCGTACAGATACGGCGGCTGTGGTAACGCCTGCTGACACAGCTACGCCCGTTGTAGATACCCAGCCGGAAACGAAGCCTCCCCGGAAGGATACGCTGCAGGTGGCCATCATGCTTCCCTTTTCCGTCGATAAGACCTTCATGGACGATTTCGACATGGAGATGCGCACCACCCGATACAGGCCGCTCATAGCCACAGAGCTGTATGAGGGGATGCTGCTGGCGCTGGAAGCGCTGGAAAGTGAGACCCTCCACCTACGGGTAGAAGTGTTCGACACCAAGAACAATGTAGGGGAAATCAGGTACATACTGGCCCAACGGCGTATGAAGGACATGGACCTGATCATTGGTCCGCTGTTTCCAAAGAACCTGGATATTGTCAGTGAGTTCAGCCGCGACAACCAGATTCCACTGATATCACCCTATGCCAGTATCATCACCATCGCCAGCCCCAATCCATATTATTTGAACCTGATGCCTACCGTGTGGAGTCACATCCAGAACATAGCAGCCTATCTCACCGATAACCATGCACTGGACAACATCCTGTTGATACACAGCAACAGTGAAAACGATAAGAAGATGGCAGATGATCTGCTAACAGCCATGACAAATCTGGCTCCCTACGAGAATGTGTCGCCTGCAATCAAATTGGAGGCATCGTCAAATGGCTTCTTCGACTCTGCTAAATTATCTCCCGACCGTACCAATTGGGTGGTTGCTACCTCCTACAATGAGGTGTTTCTGAATAACCTGCTCCGGCAACTTGATCAATATGGACAATCAAATACTATTCGGCTTGTGGGCATGCCCGGCTGGCTGGATAACTTCGAATCCTTGCGATTCGACTACCTGAACAACCTGCAGCTTCACATCACCGAAGGGTTGGCGGCAGACACTACCCTCCCCACTTGGAAAACAATGGATGCCCGATACCGCGAACGGTTTGGTTTTGCTCCCAGTCAACAGGTCATCACCGGATTTGAAGCTGCATACACCGGCATTCAGCTGGTATGGCAGGAACTGCATCCCGCGCCAGTAAAGACTACCACTTTTCAGGGGGTTACAAATGGTGTACAGTACATTCCTTTTTACACACCCATATCAGCAGAAGAGCCGATGTTCCGGGTCAACGACAGGGTACAGTGGTACAGATATAAGGACTACCTACTGGAACCCTTACGCTAACATGACAATACTTAACAATTCATCATCTCAATTTGCAGTAGCATTGCACTGTCAACAGCATTACCTATGAAGCAACTCTTTTTGGTGGCCATGATCATCTTGTCGTGGACGATTACCACGGCACAAATTGCAAAGAACACGACCCTACTGGGTAGATTGAATTACACGCAAGATTTAAGCGACGTATGGGGATATGCTACCGGTGATGGTAGTGAATATGCACTGGTTGGTGTATTCGATGGATTCTCTATTGTGGATGTATCTAATCCATCCACTCCTACAGAAAAGTTCTTTATCCCGGGTCCATCCACCATCTGGCGAGATGTCAAGGTGTGGGATGGCTATGCTTATGTGACGAACGAGAATTCTTCCGGTGGCGGCTTGCTGGTGGTAAACCTGAACTTCCTGCCGGATAGCATCCAATACTGGAACTGGACCGGCTCCGGCAACGTAAACTTCCAAAGCGCACACAACATATTCATCGACGAGCAGGGCTACGGCTACATCGTTGGTGCCAACTATGGTCGGGGTGGCGCTATCATCGTGGACTTATTCACCACACCCGGACAGCCTATCCTGAAAACTGTCTACGACGACAAGTACATCCACGACATCTTCGTGCGGGGAGATACTATGTGGACAGCTGAGATCAACAATGGATGGTTTCGGGTGATCGACATCAGGGATAAATCCCAGCCTACCGTGCCGGTAAGCAAGGTAATGGCGCAGCAGGTTACACCGTTCAATTTCGCCCACAACCTGTGGCTGAGCGATGATGGACAGTTCCTGTATACCACCGACGAGCGGAGCAATGCCCCTGTGGCAGGATATA
>CAYYHM010000175.1:0-3708 GCA_964471795.1 uncultured Chitinophagales bacterium
CGCATGTCAGCATTGCCCATGCCGAAGCATCTGCCGGCAAGAAAGCAGAAGCCCGCAAGCACCTGAAAGCAGCAAAGGAGTTGCCTCACAATGAAGCCGTGGCTCAGGCCATCACTCAGGTGGAACGCATGCTGTAGGACGGAGCCAACATGGCCAGACACAGCATGGCGTAGGGGAGTACCTTCTCATAGAACAGGTAGTCCTCAATCATACCCAGGCAAAACAGGTTCATCACCAGCAATACGGTAAAGAACCGCCAGCCGGAATCGGTCAGCCGACGCCATTGCAACACCATGGTGATAACGAGAACCAGCCCGCCGGCCAGCCCCATCAGTCCCATCTCGCTGAGCCACCCCAGAAAGAGGTTGTGGGCGTTTTCGCCGATGCCGATGCGCTCATCGGAGTAAAATGTGACTTGGGTGGGATATTCAGGGAACACGCGGTGATAGTTGTTCAGGCCCACACCCGTCACAGGGTGATCCAGGAACATCATGCCGCCTATCTGCCAGCGGTTCAGGCGGTCCAGGTTGGAGTCGTTGGCATTCCAGGTAACGATGCTGAGCACCTGTGCGGTGAGGGTAGTGTGGTCGTTGGGATCCTCCCATGCCCTTCTTTCTGCGCGTTCGGCCTTTACGTATTCCAGTACCCCATACCCGCCGCCAAGGGCTACAATGCCCGCTATCAGCAACACCGTTCTCCAGCGCTTGATGGCATACATCAGATACACCCAGCCAAACAACGGCAGCGCCAGCCAGTACAGACGCGAATACGACAGAAAGGCAAAGGCCAGAAACACCGCCATGAAGGCCAGCCCCCACGACACTTTGCGGTCCTGATGCCATCGGTACCACTGATAGAGGAATGCCGGCATACCGGCAGCTACCAGCAACGTATGTCCCTGCGAAAACGGCAACGCCATATCATAGCTGTGGTGATAGCTGATGCCCAGCCACAGCAAACGCCCCAGGCTGTACACCATCAATAAAGCATAACCGATGGTATAGCCCTGCCAACAGCGATGCAGGTCGGTTGCTGTCCAGGGCAGCCAGCGGAAAGCGGCAAAGTACACCGTGCCATAGGCCGCCAACACCAGCAACGCCTTGCCCGCTACTGTGGGGAACGTAGCGAAAGGGATGGTCACCAATGCTGCCATCAAAAATGCGGCTACCCCCATGTCTATCGGCTGCAGGCGGGTAGACCGCCGGAACTGCCATGCCAGCCAGAGGACTA
The DNA here is from genome assembly GCA_964471795.1 of uncultured Chitinophagales bacterium. Lineage (GTDB taxonomy): Bacteria > Bacteroidota > Bacteroidia > Chitinophagales > S012-47 > CAJXXO01. The sequence goes on from CAYYHM010000175.1 coordinate 1,231, forward strand.
CCGGAGCCAGCACTGCCAGCAACGGTTCGGCCGGCATCATCACCTTGGTGCTACCCACAAATACAGGCACGGAAAACAATGGCGCTATCAACAACACCGGAAACAACCGTCGGATGGCTGCCCACCCTTGTTCTGCCCTACTCATGACAACGAAGACGGTTTTTTCGGCTGCAGGGTTTTCATGTCATAGTGCCGGGAGAAGAATTCATCACACCACAAACATACATTCTGCAACGTGTCGGTACGGTTCAACGCCTCCTCCCGGCTGATGCCGATGGATTCGCCCATTGCCCATGGGTCGCCGTCGTTGATGGCACGGAAGATGGGACTGTCGGCCACACGTGCCAATACGTCGGCCACCTTTTCGGTGCGGGCATCGCCCATGGGTTCTTTGGTACCCGGACAACACGGGTTGATTTGCCACAGCTGTATGGATACCTCTTGTGGGATGCCTTCACCGCCGGTCAGGAAGCCGATGCCCCCCGATAGGATGCCGCAGAAGTTGTGTCGTGGTTTCTTCGCCCAGATGCCTTTTTGCATGGCCCGGCCGCGGGCCCAGTTGCCGCCCAGCCACATATCCTCGGTAGCACCCCAAAAGCCGAAGGTGAGGGCATGCTTTTTTACGTAGTTGTCCTTGCGGATGAGTGGACCCGGATCCTCGTCGCTCATACCGCGGCTCAGGAACAGCTCCCGCAGCTGCTCCATCCGCTCTCCCCGGTGCTTGTGGAACCTGTCGATGCTGGCGATGTCGATGCGGGTAACGCCCTTTTCCAGCAGCGTGTCGAGCCGCTCCGGTGTCAGCAGGTCACCATTGGTCTGCAGCATGATCTGTGTAGCCTCGCCATACCGCTCCCGCAGTGTGTCGAGTATCAGGTATAGCTTGCTGCGCTCAGCCAGGGGCTCGCCCCCCGACAAGATAATCCTGTCGATGGTATCGGGCAGGTTGCCGATGATGGTCAGCAGCTCTTCTTCGGTAAGTCGGTTACCCTGCGGCCCCGACAAGTTGTAGCAGTGATCGCACTGATCATTGCAGAGATGGGTAAATACCCAGTACAGTGATTCGCAATGGTTGAAGTCGCTTGTCATAAGGGTGATAGGGTTGTCCAGAAATCGATTTCTGCCTGTGCGCCGGTGGCAATGTCGGCTACGAATGCGTCCCGGCTAGCATAGCTGTGCCACCTGCCGCTGCGCAGTGTGGCCAGCTCATCGCCCATCTGCAGTGCTTCCTTCAGGTCGTGGGTAACAAAGAGTGTGGTGAGGCCTCGCTCCTGCGCCAGCTGTCGGTACAGCTGCTGCATGCGTTGGCGGGTGAGTGTATCCAGACTGCTGAAAGGCTCGTCCAGCAGCATCACCTGCGGTGCCACCAGCAGTGCCCGCCCGAAGTTGACCCGCTGCTGCTGCCCACCCGACAGCTGATGCGGCAACTTATGCCGATGCTCCGACAGCTCCAGCGCCTCCAGCATACTATCCACCTGCCGGTCTTGCTCCCTGCTGTCCTTGCTGCGCAACCGTAGTCCGAAAGCCAGATTGTCTGCCACATTCAGGTGAGGAAACAGCAGCGGCTCCTGGTACAGGTACACCATGTGCCGCTGTGCCGGCGGTACGGCCGACAAATCACGCCCTGCCCATTGGATCTGCCCCTCGTCGGCAGGCTCCAATCCAGCCAGTATCTTCAGCAGCGTGGTTTTGCCGCTGCCCGACTCACCCAAAATACTGAGTGTGGTTCCCTGCATTACACGGAATGACACATCGCAGAGGATTTCCGTGCCGTCAAATTGTTTGTGGATGTGATGTGCCTGCAGCATCTACGGCAATTTAGTAAACAAAAATAGCTTGTTGAACCCCAGCAGCACGGCAGGCGGAATCATCAGCAACAGGCAGGCCACTGCCGCCAGGTAGGGATTGGCTTCCTGCGTGAATTGATAGACGAGTACCGGCAATGTGGCTACCTTGCCTGTCCCCAGCAGCCGGGTCAGCCCGAACTCGAACCACGATATCAGAAAGGTCTGAAAAAGGCCGGTGAAGATGAGCCGTTTCCCCAGCGGCCACCACACATGCCGGATGAGGTGCCAGCGGTTAGCGCCCATCGTCTGTGCCATGCCCTCGAACGACGCTATCCGTGGTGTCCAGAAGGCGGTAAACAGCAGGGTAGCATAGGGTATGGTCAGCAGCAAATGGCCCAACACCACGCCGGCAGCCGTTCCTGCCAGCCCAAAGGTGAGGTAGTGCAGGTAGATGAGCCCCGCCAGGATGACGGGAGACACCACATACGGCAGGTAGGTGATGAACAGGAGGGTGCGCCGCAGTCGGTGGTGGGCGATCACCCGGCTGAGCAGGAACCCAGTTGCTGTGCTGAGAAGCGCCACCGGCACGGCTAAAGCCAGCGACCGGAGCAGACTGAGGGTGAGGGGTTGGCCCGACAGCAGGAGCGTTTGCCAGTGGCGGCCGGTGAGTGCCGGCCACACCTCCGGGAAGCGC
>CAYYHM010000176.1:0-3700 GCA_964471795.1 uncultured Chitinophagales bacterium
AACTTTCCGTGGTATTGCCTGGCAGTAGGTGTAGCGCCAGACGATAGCAACACGGTGATCTGTAACTCTGTAGGCAGTGGCTTTTCCAACACAGGTGGCGCCGGCTGGGAACAGACAGAATACAGCCATGCCGACCACCACATCGTGGTTTTTGATCCGATCAATCCGGGCGACTATCTGACAGGTAACGATGGTGGTGTATATCGCTATAACCTGTCGTCACACAAGTTTTTGGTGAGGGATCTGAATCAGGGCTACAACGTAACGCAATTCTACACCGGTGCCTTCTTCCCCGAGGGAGCGCGTATGTATGGTGGCACGCAGGATAACGGCACACAGGCAAGCCGCAATGGCCGCCCCACCTTCGACCATATCTTCGGTGGTGATGGCTCCTTCACACAGGTAAAACAGGAAGATCCATATACGTCCTACATATCCTGGCAGAATGGGAACATCTACCGTGGCGACGACTCCTACCTGGATTTCCCCAGCTATTATCCCATCAAAAACGAACTTGACGGCAATGGTGATGGCAATATCGATGATGGATCCTGGTTCATTAATCCTTTCGACATCAATCCGCTGGATGGCGAACAGGTGTACTTTGTTACCCGCCGGAGGCTGTGGCGTACCGTCCTCGGTGGCATAGAATGGCAGCCCATTACGCGAGATATGGTGACCCTATCTGCCAATCCCTACTGCGTAGGAATTAGTCAGGATCTGTCGCCTACCGTGTATGTGGGTGGCGGGGAAGGCCTCTTCTATAGGATAGATAATGCCGATACAGCCAGTGCCGGTGATGAGGTGAACCTGAGTGCCAGCGTGCCCGATAGTGTCACCAACGACTTCATCGTCAATATCACCGTACATCCACAGTTCGATAGTGTGGTGTATGTGGCTTTCAGCAACTTCGCACCCCGGCCCCGTCTGTACAAGGTGATAGCAGCCAACACGGCTCAACCCGAATGGATCAACATTTCTGAAAACCTGCCGAAGAACATCCCGGTGAACTGGGTGCAGGTAAGTCCGCTCAATGATTCCGTGATCGTGGCAGCTACTGACTATGGTCTGTATGCTACGGCTGACGAAGGACAGACATGGACCAAGGAAGATGCTATCCCGGATGTATCCATCCACATGATCAGGCTTCGGCAGTCTGACGGTAAGCTCTTCATATTCACCCACGGCAGGGGCATCTGGACGGCACAACTGCCCGGCAACTGGATTACATCCGTACCTGAAAAAGTACAGCCCTCCACCTTGACCTGGTTCCCCAATCCGGCAACCGACTACATACAGTGGGCAGGGTCGCAGCCTATGAATTATCAGGTCTATTCATTGCAGGGTAGGGTAGTAGCTTCTGGCAGGGCGGAACAGGCTGTCTTCGTAGGCAATCTGCCTGCAGGTGTGTATATCGTGCACAGCACCTACGATGACGGTAGTGAGGCGATTGGTAAATTTGTGCGACAATAACATGCCATGATGCAGCCCATTCGTGTATTCGTCACCGGAGGAACTTTCGACAAGGAATATGATGAGATACAAGGCCGGCTGTTTTTCCGGGACACACAACTGCCGGAACTCTTCCGGCTGGGGCGATGCAATCTGGACCTGCGCATTCGTACCTTGATGATGGTAGACAGTCTGGACATGACCGACACGGAACGGGAGTCCATTCTCAGCAACTGCCGCCAGACAGAAGAAGAGCGCATTCTAATCACTCATGGCACGGATACGATGCACTTGACTGCTGCATATCTGGCAGCGGCCAACTTGCCGAAGACCATCGTCATTACCGGTGCCATGATTCCTGTGCGCTTTGGCTCCAGCGACGGCTACTTCAATCTGGGCAACGCCCTTGGCTTTGTGCAGTGTCTGCCGCATGGGGTCTACATTGCCATGAACGGCCGGATATTTACCTGGGATAACGTGCGGAAGAACAAGCAGACCGGTATGTTCGAAGAGAAGCAGGATGCTGCTGCTATCAGTGGGAATTCGTAATTTCCGCTTCCGTGAAAACATGCTGTATCCTCCTACTCGTAGTGCTGCTGGCTGCCTGTAACAGGGATGACAGGTCGCCTGTGGAGATAGCGGAGCATTTTCAGCGTCATTACCAACAGCAGGAATTCGAATCAGTAATGCCATTGCTCGTAGATTCCACCAGGGAGGCACTCAGGTACATGGTGTCGGACAGACGGCAATTTGCCATGGACTGGCCGGATAGCAGCCGCATACTGCCCGCTACGATAAACCAAGGCGAGCGTACGACCTCCATACAGGTAGAGAACTGGTTCAAGGGAGTGCCGGATACATCCATATTGCAGCTGGCTGTCAGCGATGATGCGTGGCGGGTGGTCTATCGTCGATATGACCCTGTTCATGCTGCCCGCTGTTTCCTCCATGCTTTCCATGAGGGAGTATGGCAAGAAGCAGCCAGATATACCGATGGCGCATCATTACGCGACCTGGAGGTGGCTGCACAGTACTACAAAGGCTGGCGAGGTCCTGAAGTTACCATCGTCGGTGTGGAGTACAATGATGATGCATCCAAGGCCATCGTGTCTTACCGGGAGAAGGGCAACGATATGACCAAGCGAATCAACCTGCTCGTTGATGAGGAGGGTCACTGGAAGGTGTCTTTCTCCAAGAAGGCTACCTTTTCATGAGGAAGCACCTATTCATAACGGTCGGATGGATTTGTTCCCTGTCATTGTTTGTGTGGGTGGCCACCAACGGCGACATTGCCGTGGCATATAGTAGTGCGCAGGCAACGGCCAGAGAGCAATACCGACAACAATGGCTGGCAAGCGGGTTGGCAACGTTTCCCTTGCAGGAAGGCGATCTCATCGTGCGCGCCGGCAGGAGTTTCTTCAGCAACGAACTACGGAAGTTCTCACGTCGCGATCCTACCTACTCACATTGTGGCTGGATTGTACAGGAAGATGGGCGGTGGGTGGTGTACCATGCCATCGGAGGCACAGACAATCCGGATAACCGCCTGCGGCGAGATGGGCTGTTCAGTTTTTGCCATCCGTTGGACGTTACCCAGTTTGCCGTGTATCGGTATAAGCTGCCCGCAGAGGAGATACACAAAGCCACCCGAAAGGCACGCGAATTACACCAGGCAGAGGTCTCCTTCGACTTACAATTTACGCTGGATGACAACCATGAACTGTATTGTGCAGAGTTCATTTGGGAAATATTGAAGGAAACTGAAAATCAGGCGGAATTCATATCTTTGTCCCGCCTAGATAACAAGTTATACATAGGCGTAGACGATCTTTATTTACACAACTATTGCGAAAAAATCTATCAGTATGCGTACCGTTAAAACCTCATTCCTTGCATTGGCTGCTGTAGTAGCCCTCTTTATCACAGCTTGTGGCGGTGGAGCGCCGAAGCCGGGTGATGTAACCGTAAATTTCCTGAACGCCATTCAGGATCTGAAATTCGAAGACGCTAAGCAGTATGCCACTGCAGAAAGCGCCCAGTTGCTCGATATGTTAGCCGGTCTGGCCAACATGAGTGAAGAAGAGGCTGCCGATCAGCCAAAGGCAACCTTCACCGTGAAGGAAGAAAACATCGACGGTGACAATTGCACAGTAGTGTATGTAGCCAAGAGCCCTGAAGGTGAAGAAATGGAAGAATCCATCGACCTGGTGAAAGTTGACGGCCAGTGGAAGGTGAAGTTCGACAAAGA
>CAYYHM010000177.1:0-3698 GCA_964471795.1 uncultured Chitinophagales bacterium
AAGGCACAGTGGCTCGACTTCCGCTTTGCTGCCGGTGGACCTATGACCTACTATCTGATCTTCGGCGACAGCTATCCCGACCTTACCACCGGCATGGCGCAGCTCACCGGTACACAGCCTATGCCGCCACGGTGGGCATTGGGCAACTTCGCTTCACGGTTTGGGTATCAGTCGCAGCAGGAGACCGAGGACATCGTACAGGCCTTCCGGCAGGACTCCATTCCGCTGGATGCCGTGATCATCGACCTGTATTGGTTTGGCAAGGGTGTGCATGACTCGTTCTACATGGGCAATCTGGACTGGGACTATGAGGCATGGCCACAGCCCGACAGTATGATAGCCCGCATACGGGCACAGGAAGTGAACACCATCCTGATCGCTGAGCCCTTCATCATGCAGGAGTCCGGCAACTTCAACGCTACACGCAATGCTGGCCTGTTGGCAACTGGGGCGGATGACAAGGCCTACATTATCGAAGATTTCTGGTTTGGTCCCACCGGGTTGCTGGACATCTTTAAGCCCGAAGCACAGCAGTGGTTCTGGCAGCAGTACAAGCGGCAGGCTGAAATCGGTGTAGCCGGCTGGTGGGGCGATCTGGGTGAGCCGGAGAAGCACCCGTCGGGCATGCGCCACGTGAACGGGCCTGCCGATCTGGTACACAACGTATATGGCCACACGTGGAGCAAGATGCTCACCGAAGGCTATGCCTTCCAGTATCCGGATACCCGGCTCTTCCACCTGAACCGCTCCGGATTTGCCGGGTCGCCACGCTACAACGGGTATCCCTGGAGTGGCGACGTGCACCGAAGCTGGAAGGGCTTCGAGGCGCAGCTGCCCATCATGCTGGGCATGGCATTGTGCGGTGTGCCCTACATGCACTCCGATCTGGGCGGCTTCGCTATGGGCGAGCGTGACCCGGAGCTGTACGTGCGTTGGCTGCAGATGGGTGTATTCAACCCCATCTATCGTCCTCATGGGTCAGGGATTCCTTCCGAGCCAGTGAATTGGGACGATGCCACCAAGGCCATCGCAAAGCAGGCCATCGAACTGCGCTACCGGATGATGCCATACAACTACACGCTGGCACACGAGGCCGAGGTAAAAGGCTACCCCTTGGCCCGGCCGATGGTGTGGCAGGATGAGGACGCAGAGCTCACTTATGAGCAATACTATTGGGGAGATGCCTTGCTGGTGAAGCCGGTGATAAAGAAGGGCGCTACCTCGGTCACCATCGATCAGCCGGAAGGCGACTGGTTCGTGTGGGATACCAGGGAACGCATCGGTATGGCAGGCCCGGTAACCTTGCCGGTAGACATTACCAGCATACCGGTATTGGTGCAGGGTGGCAGCATCCTGTTCCTGAAGCCGGTGTTTCAAAGTACGACCCGATATCCGGATGCGGTGTTTGATGTAGAGGTGTATCTGCATAATGGCTCCGGACAGGCTGCCGGGTACGTATATGAGGACGACGGACACACCCGCGATGCATACAACAAGGGACTGTATCAGCAGATTAACATGGATGTGGCGGTGGATGAAGGCACCTTGTCAGTGGATATGCGCACCACAGGCAATGGTTATGCGGGCATGCCTGCCTCCCGTAGCTATCGTATGGCCATGTATGGACTGTCTGAGATGCCTGCATCCGTACAACTCAATGGCGGCAATACGTGGGAGGTGCAGCCTATAGGCAACGGCGAGCCATCCGATGCCATGTGGGATGACGGCAAAAAAGTGTTGTATTTCACATTTTCCTGGTGACGAAAACCAACGATACAGGATTTTTCCGCATTGATTTTTTAATTTACGTCCGCTTAACAAACCCTTCATCCGGTGTAAACAGTGGCGAATGGAAAAACCTAGATTATCCTTCTGGCAGATTTGGAACATGAGCTTCGGCTTCTTGGGCATACAGTTTGGTTTTGCCTTACAGAATGCCAACGTCAGTCGCATTTTTGAGACCCTCGGTGCCGACACCGGGAAACTGGCACTCTACTGGCTGGCAGCGCCCGTTACCGGGTTGGTCGTACAGCCTATTGTGGGGTATCTGTCAGACCGAACCTGGCATCCATACTGGGGCCGACGCCGCCCCTTCTTCTTCATAGGAGCCATTTTGGCCACCATTGCCCTGTTTATCATGCCCAATTCTGCTGCACTATGGGTAGCCATCGGTATGCTTTGGATCATGGACGCTTCCATCAATATTTCCATGGAGCCGTTCCGTGCCTTTGTGGGCGACAAGTTGCCCAGCGAACAACGGACATCCGGATTTGCCATGCAGAGCTTCTTCATCGGCATCGGTGCGGTGGTGGCATCTATGTTGCCCTATGTGTTCACCAACTGGCTGGGCATTAGCAACGAAGCCCCCGAGGGAGTGATTCCTGATTCGGTGAAATATTCTTTCTACATCGGTGCCATCGCTTTCATTGGTGCGGTGAGCTGGACCGTGTTCACTACCAAAGAGTTTCCACCCGAAAGTATTGAAACCTTTGAGCAGGAGAAGCTGAAGACAGCAGGATTCTGGAAAGGGGTGAAGGAAATACTGGCTGGATTCAAGAACATGCCCAAAACCATGATACAGCTGGCGTTCGTACAGTTCTTCTCCTGGCTGGCACTCTTTGCCATGTGGATCTACTCCACCCCGGGTGTTACGAGCCATATGTATGAGATGCAGATCAACAGTGATCAGCTGGTGCGGCTGGAGGCAGTCTATGCCGGACTGGAGGGTGATGCACGCGGGGAAGACGACAAGTACGAACGGATTGGCGAAAAGATTGACTATTTGAAGGCCCGGCTAGAGAAAAAGGACGAAATGAGCCTGGAGGTAGACTTTACCAACTACTTCCTCAGCAACCGCATCATCCCCGAAGCGGATATGCTGAACCTGTTTCACGCAGCACTGCCAGGGGTGGATGATGGCAGTGAGGCGTACAAGGAGGCAGTAACAGAAATTGAACGGCTGCGGGCTCAACTGTCAGAGAAGGGTACGCTGGAAGATCGTATCAGCTATCAGACTGCTCATTTCTTTATAGCCAACCATCCCGAAGCGTTGGGCACCGATGCAATCACACTCGATAAGTTGCAGCTCATCGATCACCTGAAGTTAGTACAGCGAGAGTACAACACCGGCGGCAACTGGGTAGGTCTATCCTTTGGTATGTACAACCTGATTGCAGCGTTGGTGGCCTTCCTGCTGCCCTTGCTGGCCGGCAGGATTGGCAGAAAGAAGACCCACAGTGTGGCGCTGATTCTTGGTGCAGTCGGATTGGCATCCATCTATCTGATCAGGGATCCCAATCTGTTGTTGGTCAGCATGGTAGGCGTAGGTATTGCCTGGGCCAGCATTTTGTCCATGCCCTATGCTATACTGGCCGGTGCCTTGCCCGGTGACAAGATGGGGTATTACATGGGGGTATTCAACTTCTTCATCGTGATTCCGCAAATCGTAGCAGCCCTCATACTCGGTTTCATCATCTCCAACTTCTTCTGGGGCGAACCCATATACGCCTTGCTGGTAGGTGGTGCCTCCATGCTGCTGGCAGCCATATTATCCTTGAAAGTAGATGATGTGGATGAAGTGGTAGGCGCGTAAATGGTATTGTAGAGGCACTCCTTGCGGGTGCCTGGTGTGGCACCCCTTGCGGGTGCATAATAGCCCACGGTTTCAAACCGTGGGTAAAGGGATCGGTTCCGGTGAC
>CAYYHM010000178.1:0-3667 GCA_964471795.1 uncultured Chitinophagales bacterium
TGCTACCAACCTCGTTGGGGTTTACCCGCTGTTTGAAGTATTCCAGGGAGATGTAAGTCCACACATCCCTGCTCAGGTCTATCAGTATGTTATTGATGCGTTTGGCCGTATCGAAGAAGGCCGCCAGATGATCATAATGTTCAATCTGTGTAGTGATAGCCTGTCGGTCGATGTGCAGGTATTGCTTCAAGAACCGATTCCCGAAGGCCGTCCAGTCGATGTCGGGAAAGGCCGCCAGATGAGCGTTGAAGTTGCCCGTAGCGCCACCGAACTTGCCGGAAATCGGACACTGTGACAGCATGGCCAATTGAGCTTCCAGCCTGTCTACGAACACCAGCAGCTCTTTGCCGACGGAGGTAGGGGAGGCCGGCTGCCCATGTGTTCGTGCCAGCATGGGCACACCCTTCCATAGATGGCCCATCTGACGGAGGGTGTTCACCAACTGTTGCAGGGTGGGCAGGTATAGCTCGTCGCGGAAGGCACGCAGCGACACGGGTACGGCCGTATTGTTGATGTCCTGAGAGGTAAGCCCGAAGTGAACCCATTCCTTGTAGGCGCCCAGTCCCATCTGCTCCATCTTGCCTTTGATGAAATATTCCACCGCTTTCACATCATGGTTGATGGTTGCTTCTGTCTGCTTGATGGCGAGTGCATCGGCCTCCCGGAACTGCTCATAGATAGCCCGAATCGCCGGATAGGTAGCCTTGTTTACTTCTTCCAACTGTGGCAGTGGCCACTCACATAAGGCGATGAAATATTCCACTTCCACCATCACCCTGTACCTGATGAGGGCATACTCGGAAAAGTAGGTAGCCAATACCTTGGTTTTACCCCTGTAACGGCCATCAATCGGGCTTATGGAGGTGAGCTCGGACAGATTCATGCGTTAAAATTGGTTAGATTTACGGCAAAGTTACCAAATCGACATGCGCCATTATCACCGGTTGCTCTCCTTTCTTTCCCTATTCCTCTTTTGTCATTATGTTCATTCTCAAGGAGTAGAAGTAATCGTTACCCGTTCTACCGCCCATTACCTTGTTGGTCAGTCCGATACGTTTACCTTCACCCTTACCAGCACCATTGATCCGGATCCTGTACCGGTACGGCTCATTGCTGTTTGTGATGACTGTACCCTGTCGCAGCCAACTGCACTGCTGGACAAAAACGTTCCTGTTACTGTAGATATCTATCTTACGCCCCGGCACAACATCGATTATCCGGTGTATCTGATCGCCCTACCGGACAGCAATGTAGGTGCAGCCGCCGATGGGTTGGTAGCGGAGGTGCAGTTCGCAGAGGCCTACTATGCCGCTACTCAGAACCTGTGGGAAGAAGACCTTAAGCAGGCACTCCGGCAAATCATCAGCAGCGGATACGTGTCATTGGGATACAATACGGCACGTGATCAGATGTTCATGACCATCGACAACCAGAAGACGAACGGGCAGGGCGCCTCCACCAACACGTTGGAATGTGTATATACCGGAACGCTCGCAACAGGGTATACCAGCCGCTCCGATGCGCAGACCCGGTTCGGTTTCAACACGGAGCATACCTTTCCGCAGGGCACCTTTTCCCAAAATGAACCCATGCGGTCTGACCTGCACCACCTGTTTTCTACCACCGAAAGCAGCAACAGTGAGCGGGGCAATGAGCCGTTCAGGGTGGTTACCAACCCCTCATGGCAGGTGGGAGGTTCCAAATCCAACAGCACCTATTTTGAGCCCCGTGCCGAGCAGAAAGGTCCTACAGCACGAGCTATGCTGTACTTTCTGCTGCGCTATCAGAACTACCAGAACTTTGTGTCTGCTACCGATCAGGACGTGCTGAAGAACTGGTGCCTGACCTATCCCTCCACGGCTGTAGAAAAACGTCGTAACGACGATATACAGCGGGTACAGAAGAACCGAAATCCCTTCTCCGACTATCCGCAGCTGGCAGAACGCATCACCAGTTTCATTGGGAACTCCGGCAGCTATCAACGCCATACGCTGCAAGCCTGGGGTGATACGCTCTTCCTCACCGGATCCAATACGGTGACACAGTTTACCCAGACAGTGCCGGTGATAAACCCCGGCACCTCCGATTATGTGGTGTCTGCAACCCTGCAAGGACTTGCAGGTGCGCAGGTGCTGGTGAGGACGCCACAGGCGGACAACTCCCTGAAGCCCGGGCAGACGGGTTTTGTAGACTTCACATTTACGGTGAGCGATACCACAGAAACCGGATATCTGCTGGTTAGTAACAGCCGGACCGCAGCAATTGATACGGTGGTGGTAATGACTTTCCCCGGGGCATCCCAGCCAAATGGATTACCCCGGAAGAAACCTACAGCCTACAGCCTCTTCCCGAATCCGGTGCAGGACGTATTGCACGTTTCACAGCAACGATCAGCGCCTGGCTTTGTGGAGATATATGACGATTTGGGCAGACTGGTGTGGCAAGGAAATATGTGGCACGACGGGATTTCTGTAACGCATCTGCCGGCAGGAATCTATTGGATACGGGTGGCAGAAAGCTTGCCGGCTATGCCTTTCATAAAGAACTAATCTACCTGAAATAACCGTTTGTGTAGTCAATAAGCCTATGACAACCATGAAGAAACAAATTGCTGGAATGCTTGCACTTTTGGGATTGGCAGCCTTCGCCTACCTGTGGCTTCCACAGGGTAATGTGGCGGTGTCGGCAGTGGACAAAGACGGCCCCGGACATCCCGGCTGGGAAGAGCAGTGGGCAACCCTTAAGCTGGGTCAGGATGCTGATGAGGCGATAGCCCATTGGAAGCAGGGGCTAGCAGAAGCACGTGTTCTATTGCAGCGGCAGCGTGCTCAGCGCACTCCCGGTGTACTGAGCGAAATCCGTGAAATAGGCCCTTTCAATGTGGGAGGCCGCACCCGGGCATTGGTAATCGATTGGTCCAACCCAACACGGTACATTGCAGGAGGTATAAGCGGGGGACTGTGGGAATCTGTCAACAGTGGGGCTTCCTGGCGGCCGGTGGATGACGATGCCGGCAACCTGACAGTGACATTCCTTACCCAAAGTCCCTTTGATGCAGCTGTGTGGTACTATTCCACGGGAGAACCTACAGGAAACAGTACGGGCATCCCGGGCGACGGTATCTACAAATCGGTAGACGGGGCACAATCATTCTACAAGTTGCCGGCCTCGGATACCAGTGTGTTCGACTACAACTGGCGTATTGTACACTCGTTGGTGGACTCCCACACCGTATACGTAGCCACCCGATCAAACGGATTATGGGTGAGCCGTGATGGTGGCGACTCCTTTGAGCAGCTTTTCTCCTCGGGTACTGCAGCCATCAACGACATTGAAGTATTTCCTGACTCAAGCTTGTTGATTACTGTTCACGGACAGGGTGTGTACCACTCTCCCAATGGCATGGCAGGGACCTTCACAGCGATGAACAACGGCCTGCCGGCAACAGGCCAGTACCGTCGCGTAGAAATCGACTACTGCGACTCCTTTCCACAATATGTGTATGCGGCGCTGGAAAACACGTCCAGCAACGGATTGCAAGGCTTCTATCGGTCTGCTGATGGCGGACAATCATGGGTGGAGATGGCCAATCCTGATGATGTATACGGGTTTAACTTTCCGTGGTATTGCCTGGCAGTAGGTGTAGCGCCAGACGATAGCAACACGG
>CAYYHM010000179.1:0-3656 GCA_964471795.1 uncultured Chitinophagales bacterium
CGACGGCGACTCACTGGTTTATCAACTTTGCCAACCACTGAGTGGGCAATTTGGCACGGTGGCCCAGCCGAATCCGCCGGCACCACCTCCCTACAATCCAGTAGTCTATCAATCAGGCTATTCAGCACAGGTTCCGCTTCCCGCCTCACCTGCATTATTGATAGATCCGGTAACCGGTATCATTACCGGTACACCCACCATACAGGGGCAGTTCGTAGTAGGGATTTGCGTCAGCGAATACCGGAAGGGTCAGCTCATCAATACCTACCTCCGCGATTTTCAGTTCAATGTGGTGAGTTGCCCTAAAATGGCTGCTGTGGCACCGGTGATAGATTCCATCTGGTGCCAGCCTTACACCGTACAATTTTCCAACCAAAGCATCAATGCATCAGGATATCAGTGGGATTTTGGTGATCCCACCACAACCAACGACCAGTCTGCACTGCCAAATCCAAGCTACACCTATCCTGCCACCGGACGATATACCGTACAACTTGTTGCTTTTAATAGTTATGGATGCAGAGATACAGCTTCTACAGAGGTAGTAATTAAAAAAGGAGCCTCGGCTCAGTTTGTACATTCCGCCCCCTGCAAGAATCCCGACATCATATTTACCGATGTCTCTACCTCGGGCAAGGGGCCGGTAATCAAACGCACCTGGGAACTGGGAGATGGCACTACCGACACCGGAGTCGTAATTAGACACACCTATCCCACAGCCGGGCAATACAAGGTAACCCTGATGATTGAAACCAGTGATGGGTGTCTGGATACCATCTCCAGACAGGTCAAGTATCAGCCTGCGCCTATAGCCGATTTCATGGAGGTGTCTGCATGTATCGGAGATACCCTCACCTTGCAAAGCCTGTCTGTTGCACCGGGAAGTGCCCTTACATCGGAGAGATGGAACGTAAATGGGCAGGTGCAAGCAGGCCCGGCATCAAGCTGGTTGCTACAGACAGGAACCTACCCAGCTACTTTAGTGGTAACCAACCAAATCGGTTGTACGGATTCTATTACCAAACCAATCACCATCCACCCGGTTCCCAACCCGATTATTACCGGCGACAAATATTTCTGTGCAGGTGACACTCTTACGTGGCAGGCGTATGGTGGCATCAACTATGAATGGCAATTCCCCGATTTCGCTGACACGGGCCATGTTGTTGTCTGGCAACCCACAAGTACGCAACAGGTGTCACTTACAGCCACTGACACCAATGGATGCACAGCAACTATCCACCAAACCATCACCCAACTTCCCAACCCCACCATTATCGCAGGACCGGATACGGTAGTTTGTCCAGGCGATACGATATCGCTATCTGCGGATGGTGCTGTGCAATACCAATGGTCATCGCAGGTAAGCCTGGTGAACGGCCAACCAATGCTGATTGCCCGAAACAAAATTGATGTTGTGGTCACCGGTACCGATAGTAATGGCTGTGTGGCTCATGATACGGTTCAGATTGGCGTTCGGCAGCCGCCCGCCTTACAGGTCACTCCATCTCAGACCACGATTTGCGAAGGACAAGCGGTAGCGTTACTCGCTCAGGGAGCTTCCTCTTATCGGTGGTTACCTGCAGGAGGTCTCTCCTGCACACAATGTCCGAACCCTGTTGCACAAATCCCCTCATCACAAATCTTTACTGTAATTGGAACAGATCAGTTTGGGTGTGCGGCAACGGATTCCGTGACCATCACCCTGTTTCCCCGAACCAAGATCAGTTTTCCTGCAGACTCGGCAATTTGTAATGGAGATTCCCTGCAGGCAACCATGTCGCCACTTACGGGTATACAATGGACACCAAGTGCCGGGTTGAGTTGTGATACCTGTACTACCGTGACCGCAGCACCAGGCAGCACTACTCTGTATAAAGCTAAGATGATTGACAACAATGGCTGCCCCCGTGATTCACAGTGGCTGCTTACGGTATACCCGATACCTCAGATACAATGGACACCGGCTCAGGCTGCCTACTGTGTAGGTGACTCTCTGCAGCTTTATCTGCAAGGAGCCTCAAGCTGGCAATGGACACCATCGCCGTGGTTGTCTTGCCTCACCTGCCCCGATCCGGTCATCAAGGCGCCTACAAACCTGGTTGTAGAAGCTGTCGGCATCAATGGATTCGGTTGCAGGCAAACGGTTCAGATCCCGGTTACCGTACATCCTTTGCCAACGCCGGATTTAGGCCCGGATACAACTATCTGCATCGGTGACAGCCTGATACTCGCCGTACCCTCTGGCCAACAGTTCACCTGGAAGGCCGATCATTCCATATTAGGATGCACCAACTGCCAGCAAACTGTAGTAAAGCCACTGGCGCCGGCCCGGGTATATTTATCGTTGGTAGATCAAAATGGCTGCCAAGGAAGTGACACACTTGAGGTAGACCTGCACCCCTTTGTCAATGTGCACGCAGGCCCCGATACTGCAATCTGTCAGGGAGAGCCTGTTCAACTATTTGCAGCTAACGGCGTCCATTTTAGCTGGTTGCCGGCACATTCGGGGGATACGCCGGACTCCTCTCACAACCTGATACAGCCGACAAAATCCATGGTTGTCACCCTCCAGGCTACAGACACACTGGGTTGTAACACTGAGACGCTCGTGGATATTCACGTATGGCCATCGCCATGGGTGGATGCTGGCCCCGACCAAACCAGATACCGCCATGAAACCATTTTGCTTCAGGCAAGTGGTAACGGAAATTTCCGGTGGGAACCTACATTACTGGCAAATCCGCCGGACTTACCTGAAACAATAGTACAATTGTCTGCTCCTCAAACTTTCACGGTTACCCTGACTGACGAGCATGGTTGCCAGTCATCAGATTCCATGCATGTAGATATCATAGACCCCGGCAGAGTGATCATGCCCAATGCATTTAGCCCGAATGGAGATGGTCGGAACGATCTTTTTGCTCCCTACTTGAACGACGCATATTTCTGGGTTGCTCTGCAAATATTCAACCGGTGGGGCGAAATAGTATATGAAAACGAGGACGGAACAGGCTGGGACGGTAACACGGGAGGAAAACAGCAGCCTATTGGCACCTATGTATACAGGTTTATCTACGGTACGCCATATGGCTACAACGAGACCATTCAGGGCAACTTGCTGTTGATGCGGTAACTACATCCCGTTCAGTCTTTGATGGCACAGTAAGGTAGTGCGCCAGACCCATATTGACTATCAACGAGGGTTGTAGCAGTGCGAATCAAGTAGTAAGACTCAACTGCCGAATAAAAAGCATACGCTGCAGAAAGAGTAGTTGCTACAAATAATATGCTGAAAACGACTGAAAAAAGAATGGATGTTTGTTGTATGCCTGATTGCTTCATGGTGCGGAAGATGTAGTGTCAAACCTGAAACGAACACCTACCATTAAAAGTTACAGCTAGCTTCAATTGTTTTCTTGTGTATTCCTGTATGATGCAGTAACAGTTAATGACAAAAGCTCCCACCTACTACTTGGCAAAATAGAAGATAAGCACTTATGGACAGCACATGACCCCCATTATGACGACTCAACCGATCCGTCATATCTGCCGTCTGACCCACGTAATACCGGTCATAAGACACCGAATAAAGTATGTACACAAAGTGCATAAATGAAAAAGCCCCGCTATTGCGAGGCTTGTTGGCGGTCCGG
>CAYYHM010000180.1:0-3654 GCA_964471795.1 uncultured Chitinophagales bacterium
ATGCTCAAGATGGACTATCAGATCTCGCCAAAGGAGAAGATTACGTTCAACTACCTGCGTTCCGTTACGGTGAATCAGGACTTCAACATGCTCCGGATTACCGGCAACGACATTCCTTTTCAGCCGGGGTATCAGTATTTCTTCATGATGCAGCCGGACAATGCCAACACCTACACCCACGACAGCAATCTGGAGTTTCTTCGCTGGAACAAGACTATCAGTAACCGATCGTCCATTCAGGTCACCTTATCTCGGTTGTTCGTGCGGTTGCGTGCCGATGCCAACGGCCGTGACTGGCGACCCGACGAGGTGGATACGGAGTTCGACCCCCGTTCTATCGTAACCTTCCCGGCCGTGTACTTCAATCCGGATGAAGAGGTGGTCTTCGTTAACCCGGGTCCAGGCTTGAGCAACAACAACGGTATCGCTACCCTATGGCATGATCACTTCGTGGAGGAGTATACACTGAAAGCAATCGGACGGCTGTACAGCAAGGACGCCGCCAACAGGTTGCTGTACGGATGGGAGCATAAGAATCAGGAGCTGCAGTGGATCGACATTGAAAGACCGTGGATCGGCGCTCCGATACAATTGCCTGACAGTCAGTTCACCCAATCCTTCCGCCTGGGAGACCTCAGTGACGTGTGGCGGGTGAAGCCCAGCAAGGGCGCCTTCTTCCTGAGCGACAAGATCCGGTATCGCGGGCTGATTGCTGAGGTTGGCGGCCGACTGGAATACTGGTTCCCGGGTCGGTTTGTGGACGAAGCGGTGCTGAATCCGGCTACGGCTATCCGGCAGGAAATTCGTGACGCCTACATGGAAGAGACCATCGGTTTGGGTGACCGGCGCTTCAAGATGCGTTTCCTGCCGAAGGTGTCGGCCTCCTTCCCCATCCGGGAGAATCAGATGATGTATTTCAACTACAGCCACAGCATCATACAACCTCACCCCTCCTTTGTATACACCGGTCTGGACCCACGCTTTGCCGACCGGTCTACCCTGGGGCGTCTGGGTAATCCCAACCTGAATCCGGAGGTAGATATCAGCTATGAGCTGGGTGTAAAATCGCAATTGACCAGCAACGACGCATTGAACGTGTCCGCTTTCTGGAAAGACAAGTACGACTTCATCACGGCTACCAGCATATTGGTGGAAGACGTTACCGGGCGTGAAGTGGCCCGTACCATCCGTATCAACTCCGACTTTGCGAGGGTACGTGGTGTAGAGGTCGTCTACATCAAGCGCATCGGCCGATGGTTCAGTGGACAGGTGAGTGCCTCCTACATGCTGGCTACCGGACAGAGCTCATCGTCCAACGAAACCATCCGCGAAATCGCCCTCACCGGCAACCGGGAAACCACCATTGAGCTACCCTTAGCATGGGATAGTCCATTCGATATCAAGGGTTTTGCCTTGTTCAAGGTGGACAGGGAAACCGGTCTGTTTGGCATTGGTCTGCTGAACCACATCTCTACCTACATCGAAGCGATCTATCGCACCGGCAGGCGGTACACGCCCTACATACTGGCGGGAATAGAACCAGTAAACGGCAGGCCGATCTACGAACTGGATCCCGATCCGGAAAGGCGGTTTGCAGAGATCGGCGCTTCCAACTTCTGGGTGAACATGACCTTCAAGAAATGGTGGTCCGTAAAGTCTGTTGATCTGGCCTTTACCCTGGAGATCACCAACTTGCTCAACACATTCAACACCGCTATTCCGAACCCGGTTACCGGCAGGGCATGGCAGCAAGGCGACCCGGTGCCGGCCGATTGGCGCGACCCGGCCTACATAGACCCACGTGATAGCCGCTCCTTCGGTATTCCACCCGACAACCCGGCGCGGTTCTTCGAACAACGCCATGTGATGGTGGGTTTGTCTGTAAGGCTGTAGCATAGCTTAACACTAAAACGGGCGTTGCCATGGATAGGCCAATTTTAGTCATCGAGAAACAACCTGTTGATCAGGCAATGGAGGTGTCAGCACTGCTGATTTGGCTGGGCATCACCGCCTACACACTCTTTATGTTCTCTTCCCTTCCGGATTCCATACCGCAGCACTTCGGCGCAGATGGTCTGCCGGATCGCTATGGTTCCAAGTGGTCGCTGCTGATGCTTCCTGTGGTGGGGCTGGTGATGGGTGTCGGGTTGTACCTGTTGAATCGCATCCCCCACAAGTTCAATTACCTGGTTGAGATTACCGCTGAGAATGCACCTCGTCAATATCGGCAGGCACAGCGCCTGATCCGCTTTTTGAATACCACCATTCAGGTATTGTTTGCCTACATCACGTGGTCTACCGTTCAAATCGGCACAGGCAGTGCAACAGCTTTAGGCGGCTGGTTTTTGCCTACCTTCCTGATCGGGATGCACGGCATCATCCTGGTCTACCTGATTCGGTCAGGTACAACTTCGTAAGATTCTTGGTTATAAGAATATATGTTCTGTGAAGGGTGAAAATGAAAAAGCATCAATCAGCAAAACATGGGCATAGATCGACTGGCTGGCTTTCCTTCAACAGAGACTATACCGGCATCCATGGTGTGGTATAGTCACTCTACCAGCCAATCCTGTACATTTCCGGAAGTCAGGATTTGCACATCTATATTGTATGCCTGTGTAAACGTGCTTGGTATTTTTACAGTACCGGTTGGCGACCATTTAATCTCATAGGCTCGTAGTTCGCCATTTTCCTCTTCCAGGTAATCAATTTCCTGTTGACGAGTGGTACGCCAGAAATAAGAGTTTACTGGTCTTTGATGATGTCGAAGAAGTTTCACCCGTTCACTGATGACAAAGTTTTCCCATAATGCGCCCTTGTCCGCACGCAAGGATAGAGGCTGAAAGTTGCCAATAATGGCATTGCGTATTCCATTATCATAGAAATAGATCTTCTTGTTTTGTTTGATTTCATTACGCAGGTTTCTACTAAATGCAGGCAGTTGGAACAAGACAAATGATTTTTCTAACAGATCGATATAATGGCCTACGGTATTCTTATCCACCCGCACTAATTGCGCCAGCTCATTGAGCGAAACCTCACTGCCTACTTGAAAGGCAAGGGCTCTCAATAACTTATCCAGCACATCAGGCTTTTTTATACCTGCTAAAGCCAGAATATCCTTATAAAGGTAACTGGAAGCCAGTTCCTGTAATACAAGAGGCTCTTCACCGGGGTGATTCAGCACGTCAGGATACATGCCAAATATGATTCGGGATGTAAGTTGTTGCTGAAGTTCTACATAGCCGATGTGTTGTTCCCATTCCCCCCATGTGATGGGAAGTAACAAGTAAGTCCATTTCCTGCCGGTAAGGGGTTCTTGTACTTCAGCTCCTAGATCAAGCGCAGAGGATCCGCTCAATATCAACTGGACATCCGGGCACTGGTCAATAATGATTTTAGCTGTGATACCGATGCTTGGAATACGCTGTGCCTCATCTATTACCACCAGTCGATTTGTGCTGATTATCCGCTTTACCTCATTGGTAGACGGGTTTGTCAGCAGCAGCCGCGTGGTGGGATCGTCGCCATTCAATTCCAATGTGGGGATACCCAACGTTTTGATGAGTGACTTCAACAAAGTTGTTTTTCCGGTCTGTCTTGGTCCTAATAATACAATCGCCTTCCCAGAAAAAATCTTGTTGGATATCGTGG
>CAYYHM010000181.1:0-3642 GCA_964471795.1 uncultured Chitinophagales bacterium
ACTACACAAACAAACGTATTACATGCACTACAATACCAGTAAGGAAAAGCTGCTCATGCGCGAGTATGGACGCAACGTGCAAGCTTTGGTACAACATGCCTGCACCCTCGAAGACCGTGCCGAGCGCCAGAAGATCGCCAACTACCTGATCGAAGTGATGACACAGATCAACCCACAGGTGAAGGCCATGGAAAACTACCAGCACAAGTTGTGGGATCACCTGTTCTATATATCAGACTTTCAGCTCGATGTAGATAGCCCCTATCCAAAGCCGGGGCCCGAGGATTTTGAGGAGCGCGCCAAGTCCATCCCGATGAAGTATCCACGTCAGTCCATTCAGTTCAAGCATTATGGCAAGTACGTAGAAACCATGATCAACAGGGTATTGGAGATGGGTGATGAGCCTGAGAAGCAGAAGGCTTTTGCTGAGGTAATCGGCAACTACATGAAGCTGGTGTACAACCAATGGAACCGCGACAACATCTCTGACGAGGTGATCAAAGACGATTTTGAGATGCTGACAGGTGGCAGACTTACATTGGAAGATGACAGCAACCTCGACAGCCTCACCCGCTCACAACGGGTTACACCGCAAGGCCAGCGCAAGCCCGCCTACAACAAGCCCAAGCAGGGAGGTGGTCAATTCAAGAAGAAATTCAACCGTAAAAGGAGATAAAATCTACTGCCCATGGATGTGTTTGAAATAGAAGGCGGTCATCGGCTACACGGCACCATCACCCCGCAGGGCGCCAAGAACGAGGCGCTACAGATTTTGTGTGCCACCCTGCTCACTGCGGAGAAGGTTACCATCAGCAATATTCCCGACATCCGGGATGTGAACATGCTGATACAGCTGCTGGGACAGTTGGGCGTGCAGGTGCACAAGCTGTCCGATGATACCTATTCTTTTCAGGCCGATGCAGTAGACATCAACTACCTGTATTCCGAGGCATTCCGGCAGGATGCACAGAAGCTGCGAGGCTCCATCATGCTCATAGGGCCGCTGTTGGCGCGCTTCGGCAAGGCATTCATCCCACGCCCCGGAGGCGATAAGATTGGCAGACGCAGGCTGGACACCCACTTTCTGGGATTCCAGAAGCTGGGTGCCATGTTCAACTATGATAAGGCGGAAAGCAGCTTTTATCTGGAGAGCAGGCAGCTGAAAGGCACGTACATGCTGCTGGATGAGGCATCTGTAACGGGTACTGCCAACGTGGTAATGGCTGCCGTGCTGGCAGAAGGCACCACCACCATCTACAACGCCGCCTGTGAGCCCTACCTGCAGCAGTTGTGCCACATGCTCAACCGCATGGGCGCCAACATCAGCGGCATAGGCTCCAACCTGTTGGTAATCGAGGGAGTAAAAGAACTGAAGGGCTGCGAACACCGCATGCTGCCAGACATGATTGAGATAGGCAGTTTCATCGGTATGGCCGCCATGACCGGCTCAGAAATCACCATCAAAGATGTGTCCTATCCCAATCTGGGCATCATCCCCGATGTGTTTCAGCGACTTGGCATTCAGATGCAGCTCAAGGGTGATGACCTGTACATCCCGGCACAGGATCACTATGAGGTGCAAAGCTTCATCGACGGATCCATCCCCACCATTGCTGATGCCCCATGGCCCGGATTTACGCCGGATCTGCTGAGCATCGTGCTGGTAGTAGCCACACAGGCACGCGGCAGTGTGCTGATTCATCAAAAGATGTTCGAGAGCCGCTTGTTCTTCGTGGATAAGCTCATCGACATGGGTGCGCAAATCATCCTCTGCGATCCGCACCGCGCTGCAGTGATCGGCATCGACAAGCAATATGCTCTGCGAGGCATACCGATGAGCTCGCCGGACATTCGGGCGGGCGTAGCACTGCTGATAGCGGCATTGTCGGCGCAAGGTGTCAGCAGAATCGCCAACATCAACCAGATTGACAGGGGATACCAACGCATCGATCAACGTTTGCGCGATCTGGGAGCCGTAATCCGGCGCGTGTAGGCTGACAGACCGACTGCTCAAAGGTGTCAGTGTCAGGCAGCTCCTATCTTTTCTGCCACTTTGACCGAACCCCGGGGCATGGCAAGGGTTTTGTAATGTCAGCATCATCGAAATCGTAGACAGATGGACCAGGAAACACCACAACAACACGAAGAGACAACCCCTCAATCTGCCCAATCCGCAGACAATGGAACCGGTGCCGAACAGACTCCCAACGAGCAACCTACCGAAACACCTAAAAAGAAGAAAAGCAGCTTCTTCAAGTCCGACAAGAAAGAGTGGGAAGAAAAGATCGCCACCCTCACTGAGGAGCTGGCTGAGCAAAAAGATAAATACGTACGGCTGTATGCAGAGTTCGACAACTTCCGCAGACGTACCATGAAAGAGAAGGAGGACCTCATCAAGACCGCAGGACAAGGCGTAATCAAAGACCTCCTGCCCGTAATTGATGATATGGAACGTGCCAAAGCCGCACTTGCTGCCAGCAATGATCTGGAGGCTTTGCAAAATGGATTTGAGCTCATCATGCAGAAGTTCATGCAAACCATGCAGAACAAAGGGTTGAAGGAGATGGCGTCTACCGGTGAAGACTTCAATCCGGAATGGCATGAGGCCATCGCTGAGATTCCTGCGCCGGCAGAAGAACAGAAAGGCAAGGTTATCGATACTACCGAAAAGGGATACTACCTCAACGAAAAGATCATCCGCTACGCCAAGGTGGTAGTGGGTAAATAATGAAACATGGCCAAGCGCGACTACTACGACATACTGGGTGTGAGCAAGTCTGCCTCCGACGAGGAGATCAAGAAGGCCTACCGCAAGGTGGCATTGCAATATCACCCTGACCGTAACCCCGGCGATAAAGAAGCAGAGGACAAATTCAAAGAGGCCGCAGAGGCCTATGAAGTGTTGAAGGATCCCGACAAGCGCCGTCGGTATGATCAGTTCGGTCACGAAGGCATGCGAGGCGGCGGCTTTGGTGGTGGCGGTGCCGGTGGCGGCATGTCGATGGACGACATTTTCTCACAGTTTGGTGACATCTTCGGTGACTTCGGCCCGTTTGAAGGGTTCTTCGGGGGTGGTCGCTCCCGCCAACAGGGGCGCAGCGCCCGTGGTCAGCGAGGTTCCAATCTTCGCATCAAGGTAAAGCTCACCTTGGAAGAGATTGCCAACGGTGCCCAAAAAACCATCAAGGTAAAGAAGTATGTCACCTGCGATTCTTGTAATGGCAACGGTGCAAAAGATAGTTCCTCCTTCCAGAATTGCAACACGTGCGGTGGTCGTGGTGTGGTTACCCGGGTAACCAACACCATCCTGGGGCAGATGCAGACCACACAGACCTGCCCTACCTGTAATGGCGAGGGATCTACCATCACCAGCAAGTGCGGCAAGTGTAGCGGAGAAGGTCGCATGTACGACGAAGAGAAGATCACCATCGATATTCCAGCCGGTGTAACCGAAGGCGTTCAGCTCAGCATGAGTGGCAAAGGCAACCAAGGGATGCGTGGCGGTCCTCCCGGCGACCTGCTCATCACCATCGAAGAGGTGGAGCATGAAGAGCTGAAGCGGGAGGGACAGAACGTCGTTTACGATCTACACATCAGCTTTATCGATGCCACCCTCGGCACACAATGCGATGTGCCTACCAT
>CAYYHM010000182.1:0-3613 GCA_964471795.1 uncultured Chitinophagales bacterium
CCCACCAAAACACCCGATTGCCTTATCTTGGTAGTGGAGAATTACAAGTATGAGCTGGACAATCAGGCGGGGATTTTACAGCCCCATGAATGCATTTGACGACAAACCCCTCCACGAGGGCTTGATTCATGCGGAAACCATTCGCAACCAGGCCGGTCAGGTGGTTGAGGAAAGGAAGTACTTCGAGGACGGCTCGCTGGATGAGGTACACCGCTATCAGCTGGATGAGCAAGGCCGCGTGGTGGAGGAAATCCTCACCTATGCCCTCAGCGAAGGCGCAGATATCCATAGATATACCTATGATGATGCTACCCGTACCACCACATATACCATCTGGTATGATGATGAGCCGGGAGAAACCACCATCACCCGGTACAACGAGGCCGGCCAGGTAGTGTATCTGGAGGAGCAGGATGCCGATCAGGAGACCATCAGCATCACCACCTATCAGTATGATGCAGCCGGGCAAGAGGTATCGCAGCAGGTTGAAGAAGATGGTGAGGTGGTAAAGACCATCCGGTCATTCTATGAAGACGGTCTGCTGGTAAGGCAGGAGCTTGTTTCGATGGATCCGGATGAAATCAATCAGATCGTACGCATAGAGTACGAGGGGTTGCGAAGCATTTCCGAAGCCCGTGATGAGGAGAACAATTTGTTGTACAGCCGTATCCACGATAAGGATGAGAAAGGGCGCATCACACGCATCGCCCATCAGGATGCCGGCGACGGACGGGTACAGATCGAACAAATCGGGTATAACGAGCAGGGACTTATCACCGAACATGAATGGATCGACGGTGGTGGAAATCTGCTGCGGAAGCAGTTGTTCACCTACACGGAAGCTGGTGATATGCTGACAGAGACTTTCTTCGAGCCCAACCCCTACGAGTCGAAGAACACACACTACATTATCCGGTACGAATACGCCTGAGTAGGCATGCCTGCAGGTTGATGGTACTGCAGGGCATTTGTCCCTGCCTGTGCTGAGGTGCAAATGTGTTGCGCATGAATACCAACAAGTGGCCGGGCAGCGTTACCTCTCCATGTTTCGACTACTTGTACTCTTCGCCCTGTTGATGTGGACTGCCCCGGCAGCAGCCACACCTCGTCCGGAGGATACCATTTCCTTTAATCGGCTGGACATTGCTTTGCTGGAGTCATTGGTTAAAACCAAGATTGACAGTGTGCGGATGTCGGCAGGGCAGCATCCCCTTTTCTTCGATGCTACGTTGGCGGCGGCGGCCCGTGACCATGCCCGCTACCTGCAAGTACATAACGAGGTGAGTCACTACCAGCGGAGCATGCAGAAACGCAGTGTGATGGATCGCGTGCGCTTCTATGGGGCAACCGGGTTGCAGAAGGTAGGCGAAAACGTGCTGTGGAAGCATCCGGCACGGCTGAAGCAGTGGGATGCCGGCACCCGGCGCTATCGGGAGTATTTCTTCTATACGTATCTGTCCATGGCCGATGCCATCGTGAAGGCATGGATGGAATCGCCCGACCACAGGCGTACCTTGCTGATTCCGGAATTCCGGTACACGGCATTGGCCATTCAGGTAGATCCTGCCACCAGCGATCTTATGGTAGTGCAGGTGTTTGCCGCCTATACTGCCCGCTGATATGATCGATTTTCATTTACTTCGCAAGGCATGCGTATATACTGTCTATGCTTCCTTTTTTTGTGCTGCCTGCCTGTGAAGGGTCAGGTAGCTATTGGACTCAAGGTATCCGGACTGGCGTTTCATCCTAAGCCGTCTCCGCATGCTTCGCTGTATGCCGACAGGAAGGATGCTGCAGGACAATGGGTGCACGTGGGAGGTGTCATGATTACTGCCGAGTGGGAGTTGTGGCCGGGTCGTGCTGCCCTTGCCGTGGCACAGGGGCTCTTGCTCGATTGTGCCAATCAGTGGGCCGGCTATACACATGTCGGTGTTCGTGGCATCGTTCGTCATGGAGTGCACACGTTGAGTGCCGGCATCGGCCCGTCGTGGTTTTACCGGAAGTCATGGGCCAACCTGCCGGGATACGTAGATGAAGGACTCTTCCGCCAGCGGGGCAGCTGGCAACATAGCTTCTACTGGTATGGGGGCTATGCCGAATACGATCTGGCACTCAACAACCAACAAAGCCTGACAGCCAACCTGATTCCGGGGTGGCCGGAGATCTTCCTGTTGAGCGGAGGCATCAAACAGCGGGTCGGGTCGTCACCTGTGGTGCTTCCCGGAGCCGACAGTCACTAAAGTTCGTAGTCCGGCAACGTGAAGTGGTCGAAGAAATAATCGGCGTAGGTAGAGTAGGCGCTATCCTCAGGACCCGCAAGGAGCAACTGCAGCAGCCGGCCTTTGTGTACCAACAACAAAACACGATACACCTGATCGCGGCCTGCACCTATTTCAACATAGCGCCCGGATAGGCTGCCGATTTCTCGTTCTTCTTCGCGGATGAGGACACCGTCCACGTCGGTGGCCAAGCGGTACACCATACGATTCAGGAGGCTGGCAGGCTTTCTGGTACGAACTGTTTCAGGCAGGTAGGTCACCTGCACGCCAAACTGCATCAGTGTCTGCTTGTCGTCCACCTGATAGGCGAAATAGTGGGCGGGCAGCGAGTCTACCATGATGGTGCCTGTGGTACGACGGGGCACTGCCGGCATCTCTATTTGCGCAAAGCCCAGATTCAACGGATACCAGCCCCGTACCCGCTGACTCAATATGCGGAAAGAGCTGAGGAATGCCTCGTTTTGGCGCGAATAGGCCTTGCGACCGTTGGCTCCCAGGGCTACCTGATACATCCTGTTGCCGACGAGGTAAAAGCGTACCCGGATGGTAAACTCCTCATCTGTCTGCAATTCGATTTCACGACCCTGAAACTGCCGGCCGGAGATGTCTTTTTCCAACAACAAGATGCCATTGAACCGGCTTACCGTTTGTGCAATCACATCGCGCCAGAAAGTTGGCTGCTCCCAAATGTTGAATGACGATGGATAGTCGTAGTAGCTCACCAGATAGAACAGGTTGAGGGCACGATCCTCGAACTTGAAGATGCGTATCGGCACCGGTGTGCTTTCAGTAGGGAACATTTCCGTAATCTCTTCCGGCACGTCCGGCATGCGTACCGAAAAGGCACCCCGGAAGCTGTTTACCCGATACCAGTTGGGCACCACCTCCTCGAAATAGGCCTCCCCAAATTCTTCATTCAACTTGTAATAGCCCAGCTGACCGCCTTCGAACACCATGGTGTCCATCTCTGTAGCGGTAGTGGTAGGCGGCGCCGCCATGGTGAGTCCTGTACCTATCGGGGTTAGTGTGATCCCTTCTTTTTTCAGTGCCGACAGCAGTCCATTGTTGCCGCCCAACAAGGTGGCGTCCACTACCACGCAGGTGGACTGCCGGCGCAGGAGCACGGGAATTTGTCTGGCAAGTATGTTGATCTTTCCCTGCTGATACAGTCGTTGGTACTCTATCGGCAACCACTGTGCCGTCCAGCTGTCCAGTCGGGTAGGTCTTGCGGTAAGGTATTGAGCAGCCTGTGCTGCGGGGAACACTGCTGTTGACCACAGTGATGCCGCTGACACCAGCAGGTCGATTTGCATCTGTACGGGCATGCTGCTGTA
>CAYYHM010000183.1:0-1981 GCA_964471795.1 uncultured Chitinophagales bacterium
ACCGGATGGTGTCGGTATTCAATGTGTTGCGGTAGTCCTGGAAGCTTTCGATGGTAATCAGCGAGTCTACGCCCGTCAGGTTGCCACTAAGTACGGCACGGCCTACGTCGAGGAAAAGGTATTGATCGGCGAGGGTAGGGTTGCGCAACGCCGAGGAGAAGGACACTCGCAGGTAGTTGTCCTTGCCCGGATTCCACACCAGCGAGCCTGCCGGCGTGAATATGTAGGGGAAGTTCTGGTTCTTGTCCATCCGCAGGGAGGCAGATACCGTCAGCTTGTCGTTGGCCAGGTTCTTGCTACCACCGGTGTAGAAGCCATATTCGAAGTTGGTGATGGTGTTGCCGGCGGTATCGCTGAAGATGGTGCCGTCGGTACGAGGGGTGTACAGGCGGGCGCTATAGCCCGTGCGGAATTCATCCAGAAAACCAATCTTCCACTGGTATTCACCCTGCGAATGATACAGCGCAGATCGGTCGAAGAAGAGAGTGCCGTTTTCTTCGCTGTTGTTCTTGGCGGAGGTGATGCGGTTGAAAGCAGCTTCATATTCCGGCGTGCCAGGCTGCAGGAATTCTGCATTGAAGCTGTTGGCAAACTGCTCGGCCAGCCCGTGCCATACCAGCAGGGAGTCGTAGTAGTTGGTCATCCAGGCATCTGCCGCGTCATAGTCGAAGGTAAACTGGAAGGTAATGGGGTCGAACACCAGATCGGGGTAGCCGTTGGCACGCATCCGTCCACGCACATTGCTCTTCCAGTAGCGGCGGTAGTCGAGGCTCCAGTCTTCGTCGTCCTTCACCTCATCCTGCAGGCGCAGCGCCGTGGCATAGGGGTCGAAGGAGCGGCCTGCATCTTCATGTGTAGCGTAGAACCGTACGAAATACTTGTCCTTCTTGCGCAGCTCCAGCCTGTTCTGCAAAAACAGGATACCACGCAGGCTGAAGCGGTTGTCGCCCTGATATACCGTAGTGCCACTGCCAAAGCTGCTGGCGTAGATGAGCTCAGGGCTTTCGTATTCCTTGTCCGGCTTCAGGCGCAGGGAAAGCACCGTGTTGGCCTTGATGTTTTCCGTGTTGTAATCTACCAGGTCAATCTCGCGGTATCCGGTGCGGTAATACAGACCCAGACCGATTTCGTCGCCCCAGGGCTCCGTACCGCGGGCATCATTCAGCGGAAAGAACTCGTCGCCATAGATGTTCACGGCATCGAATCGTCCGGGATTCAGCGCATCAACTGTAGAGCCGTCTACCGGCTGATAGTTTTCTGCTTCCCAGTCGTCGGCACGCAGGTAGCTGAAGTTGATCTTGTAGGCAAACACCGGCTTGCCGGCGGCATTGTCGATGGCATCGGCCCAGCGTACGGCACTTTCAACCATGTTTCGTTCCCCTACTTTCAGCATGGCGCTGAGTCCGCGGTGCACAAAAGGATCCTTGGTGGTCATGCTGATGACACCGTTGAAGGCATTGGGGCCGTAGAAAGCACTTGATGCCCCTTGTATCATGTCTACTTTCAGGATGTCCAGCTCGGGGGTGCCCAGGAAGTTGCCGAGGGAGAAGTTGAGCCCCGGCGACTGATTGTCTACACCATCGATGAGCTGCAGAGAGCGCACCGGACTGGTAGAATTGAAGCCGCGCGTATTGATGACCTTGAAGCCCAGGCTGGCGGTGGTGAGGTCTACGCCGGTGAGGTTGCCCAGGCCGTCGTAAAAGCTGGCGGCAGGGGTTTCCTTGATGGCGATGATGTCCATCGTTTCCAATGTAAGGGGTTCCTTCTTGCGCTCTTCAGAGATGCGGCTGCCACGCACCTCTACCTTATCCAACTCCAAGCCGGCAGGGGACATGGATATCGTCAGGTTGGTGGTCCTGTCGGCAAGCACCAACTCCACCGTATTGTACCCTACGAAAGACACAACCAGTGTTACCGGCAACGACCGTGCTGTAGTAAACAGAAATTGACCATCCAGGTCGGTGGTAGTGCCTTCGGTAGT
>CAYYHM010000183.1:2081-3597 GCA_964471795.1 uncultured Chitinophagales bacterium
GTGCTGTAGTAAACAGAAATTGACCATCCAGGTCGGTGGTAGTGCCTTCGGTAGTCCCTTTCAGGATCACGGTGGCACCGATCAGTGTTTCCCGACTACCGGCATCCGTCACGGTTCCACTGATGGTGGTTTGTGCCGTTGCCATGGTAGCCCACCCGAACATCAGGCAGACAAACAATCGACTGAAAAGTATACCTGCGTAGGCAAGACGGTTTTTTGATTTCCTCATAGTTATGCCGCAAATGGGGGAAATTGTCCATGGTCTTGGGGGTTTGAAAATAAGAAAATTGCCGAAATATGAACCACATACGCTGGGAATCAGGTAAAGTCGGAACTTTGTTGCGCCTCTTTGAGTAGTATGGAGGCCTACAATGACTATGGAAATACAATCACTACAAGGCGTACAAGTATCTGAGAAGGCCATTCTGGTCGGGCTCGTGTATAAAGAGCAAACCGAAGAGCGGCTGATGGAGTACCTGGATGAGTTGGCTTTTTTGGCCGAAACAGCCGGGGCGGTGATATTGCGTCATTTCTACCAAAAATTGGATCACCCCGATTCCCGCACCTATGTGCGTAAGGGCAAGCTGGAAGAAATAGCGGCCTACGTGAAGAGCCACGAGGTGGAGTTGGTGATTGTGGACGATGAGCTTACCCCCTCGCAGCAGCACAATCTAGAGAAGGAGCTCCGCTGCAAGGTGCTGGACAGGAGCATGCTGATACTGGACATCTTTGCGCAGCGGGCACGCACGGTGCAGGCTAAAACGCAGGTGGAGCTGGCGCAAACGCAGTACCTGCTGCCGAGGCTGCGCGGCATGTGGCAGCACCTCGACCGTATCAAAGGGGGAATCGGTATGCGGGGTGCCGGGGAGAAAGAGATAGAAACCGACAGGCGGATAGCCCAAAAGCGCATCTCGCAGCTGAAGCAGAAGCTGCTGGAGATCGACAAGCAAAATCAGACCCGCCGGAAGCAGCGCGGCAAAATGATACGGGTGGCGCTGGTAGGCTATACCAACGTGGGCAAGAGCACGCTCATGAACGAGCTCACCAAGTCGGAGGTGTTTGCCGAAAATAAACTGTTTGCAACGCTGGATACCACCGTGCGCAAGGCCGTGGTGAACTACACGCCATTTCTGCTGAGCGACACGGTAGGCTTTATTCGCAAGCTGCCGCACCACCTGGTGGAGAGTTTCAAGAGCACGCTGGACGAAGTAGTGGAAAGCGACCTGTTGCTGCACGTGGTGGATCTGTCACATCCGCAGTACGAGGATCAGATGGCGGTGGTGAACAATACACTGCAGGAGCTGGAGTCGCTGGATAAGCCTACGATAGTGGTGTTCAACAAGACAGACCTGTTTGTAAAGCGGCACTACGACCCGTTTTTGGAGAAGGAGGTGCGGGACGAGCTGTTCGAGGAGTTGAAAGCAGGCTGGCGCGAACGGCTTGGTGGCAAGGTGGTGTTCATCTCGGCACTGGAACGCACCGGATTAGCAGATTTACGGCAGCTGCTGGAAGCGGA
>CAYYHM010000184.1:0-3582 GCA_964471795.1 uncultured Chitinophagales bacterium
GCAGTTTCATGTAGGATAGAGATCAATAATTTGAAAAACAGATAATTACGTACTATATGAAAATACAAACGGGTTGGCAAGCAGGAGTCACAGATGTCTGGGGCTGTTTGTGGATAAAGCGGGGTGGTTCTTCATTTTGTACAAGGAAGACATGATTTGTGTCACAAGTAAGTTTCCCACATTGTGAGTGCAATAAGTGCACGATTTAGTGTAGTCACGAGGTGGGAGTTGCATTTGCTTTTTGGGATTTCATAAATAATTGACAATCAATTATTAGTATCTTTTCAATGCGGGGAAAGTGTGCCATTATGAGCAGTCACAAAATCTTTTAGTACGTATCGCCGAAAAGATATCCACCAGCCTACTTTTGGAATTGTCAAGCATTTTTAGTTAACCCCAAAAAACTGTAAGTCATGGAATTAGTAATCGCAATTTTGATGTGGTTGTCCGCACCTGTACAAGAAACAGCTGTTGATCACAATGCCACTCCGGTTCAAACGGTAGAAGAAGCAACCCCTCGTGTTGTTATTGTACCTGATCCAGATTCAATCTGATTGGCTGGATGAACCATACAATAAAAAGCCCCGGGAAACCGGGGCTTTTGTTTTTTAGGCAGCTTTCAGTTTCTGTAATTTGGTCTTCGCGAGTTTTTCCATCGCATACCGGCGGGTAATTACCAACGGTGACTTATCTTCTTGCGTAGGCACTTCAAACATGGCATCCGTCATGATGGCCTCACAGATACTTCTTAATCCACGGGCACCCAACTTGAATTCAATCGCTTTCTCTACGATGAAGTCGATGGCGTCCTCTTCGATCTCCAACGTAATTCCTTCATATTCCATCAACTTGGCATACTGCTTAACCAGGGCATTCCGTGGCTCTGTCAGGATGTTACGGAGCGTATCCGCATCAAGCGGCTCCAGATAGGTGAGTACAGGAAGGCGACCTATCAGTTCCGGTATCAACCCAAAATGCTTCAGATCCTGTGGATTTACGTATTGCAGCAGATTATCGGTGTCTGCCGTTTCCAGCTTATCCTGGTGCTTGTAGCCGATGAACTGCGTTTGTGTGCGGCGGGCAATGATTCTTTCAATGCCGTCAAAGGCGCCGCCACAGATGAACAGGATGTTTTGCGTATTTATCTTGATCATCTTCTGTTCGGGATGCTTGCGGCCACCTTGTGGAGGTACTTGTACATCGGTACCCTCCAGCATCTTCAGCAATGACTGCTGCACTCCCTCCCCGCTCACATCACGGGTAATAGAAGGATTGGAGCTCTTGCGAGCAATCTTATCGATCTCATCGATGTATACGATCCCCCTTTCTGCAGCCTTTACGTCGTAGTTAGCCGCTTGCAGCAAACGCGACAGTATGCTCTCCACGTCTTCACCTACATAGCCGGCTTCCGTAAATACGGTTGCATCAACAATGGTAAAAGGGACTTTGAGGAAGCGGGCGATGGTTTTCGCAAGTAACGTCTTGCCGGTGCCGGTTTCACCCACCATGATGATGTTCGATTTCTCAATCTCCACATCATCTTCACGCTTCTGGTTCAACCGTTTGTAATGATTGTATACCGCTACAGACAATACCTTTTTGGCTTCGTCCTGCCCAATCACATACTCATCCAGAAAAGACTTGATCTCCATTGGCTTTACCAACTTCAGATTGGCCTTAGGAAGATCCCGTGTAGACTGCTGCTGCAGTTCCTCGTCTATGATTAACTGTGCCTGACCAACACACGACTCGCAAATGAAGCCGTCGATGCCGGCAATGAGTATCAGCACTTCATCCTTGCCTTTTCCGCAAAAGGAGCAGTGCTGCTCTGATCGCTTTTTCATGCTTTGAATTTACGACATACTGCCGGAAGCGGGTATGTTATCCCTTGTTGCTACGCTCCAGTACTTCATCAATCATTCCGTATGCCTTTGCTTCCGGAGCTTTCATCCAGTAATCGCGATCGGCATCGGCTTCAATCTTCTGATATTCCTGACCTGAATGCTTGGCAAGGATATCGTACAATTCTTCCTTAATTTTCTGAATCTCCTTATAGGTGATCTCGATATCGCTGGCTTGCCCTTGCGCTCCGCCCAACGGCTGATGGATCATCACACGGCTATGCGGCAACGCAGAGCGTTTACCTGCCGTACCGGCACACAATAAGACGGCAGCCATAGAAGCAGCCATACCGGTACAAATAGTGGCTACATCAGGCTGTATGTACTGCATGGTATCATAGATTCCCAAGCCGGAGTAAACGATGCCACCGGGACTGTTGATGTACATCATGATGTCGCGCTTGGCATCAGTACTTTCCAGGAATAGCAACTGTGCCTGTACCACATTGGCTACGTAGTCATCAATCCCGCTGCCCAGAAACAGGATGCGATCCATCATCAATCGAGAGAACACGTCCAGAGCCTGTATATTCAGCTGACGTTCTTCTATGATATATGGGGTAAGGTTGGTAATGGTTGATGATACATACTTCTCCAGGTGCATGGAGCTCATCCCCCTGTCCTTTACAGCATATTTGATGAATTCTTGTCCGTTCATATGATTACTTGTTCAGTTCTTTGAATTGGTCGAAAGTGACCATCTTGTCCTCCAAGGTAAACTTTTCTTCCAAGGCTACAAACACTTTCCGGTTGCGTATCTGTTCGAATGTCTTTTCCACGTATTCCTTGTTACCCATAAAATGCTTGGTCAGTTCATTCAGGTAGTGTGCACCCATTTCATCATCATCCGTAAAGCCATATTCCATGCGGATCATATCACGAATGTGTTGCTCCAGTTCTTCTCTGTTCACCTGGATGTCTGCATCCTCCATCACCTTGTTGCTGATAAGGGTCCATTTCAGGTTTGTGAAAAAGGCAGGTAACTCCTGCAACATATCCTCTTCAGAGACGTCCTTTTCACTGGAATATTGTAGCCATCTTTTCAGAAAATCTTCCGGCAACTGAATGGCCATGTTTTCGATCAGATATCGCTGAATATCGTTGTGCAATCTTTGGGTCGCATAGTTATTCAGCAGTATCCCGAGCTCTTCCTTTACTTTATCGCGGAATGCCTCTTCACCTTCAATGTTGCCTTGTCCGTACACCTTATCGAACAACTCCTGATTGACCTCTGCCGGTTCAGCATGATTGATACCCTTTATGGTCATTCTCCATGATGGACCAGGGTGGATGTCATGGTTGGGAATATCCAATACCTTGTGATGAATCTCTTCGGCATTTTTATTCAGTATATCAGCCAGGATAACATCGAAGGTATCTCCTGCTTTTGCCTGCCTGAGCTGATTGGTAAAGGCCTCTCCTGTAAAATCCTCAAACGGGATGGCCGGTTCGTTTTTCCAGCCGCCTTCTTTCAAGTTGCCTTCTTCATCGAGTTCTTCCAGACTTACGTGGAATACATCTTTGTCATCCACCATGGTTTCAGGATTGGTTACCTTGCCATAGCGGGTTTGCATGTGTTCGATTTCCTGCTGCAGCAGGTTGTCATCAACCGTTATCACGTGCTTAGCCAGCACAGGCTTGCTGTCCAACAACTCAAGGCTCACAATTGGCGCAAGACCCA
>CAYYHM010000185.1:0-3556 GCA_964471795.1 uncultured Chitinophagales bacterium
CAGCCAGCTCTTGATCATCGTATTGCATAGCTTGTACAGCACCCGGGCGCCTACGTTGCCGTCCCACTCGTCATTGCCCGGCGCTACCTCTACCAGGTCGAAGCCGATCACCTGGCGGCCCGATTCGGTCAACAGCTTCATCAGGTAGTTCACCTGCGGCAGGTCCAGTCCACCCGGCACCGGCGTGCCCGTGTGTGGGCACAGCTTGGGATCCAGCCCGTCGATGTCGAAGCTGATGTACACCTTCTGCGGCAGACTGTTCACGATCTCCAGGCACAACTGATGCCAGTTGCTGCCCTGAAACTGCTTCTCGTTCAGGTAGCGGCTCGTAAAGGCCTGCACCCGTCCGTTGCTGTTATCGATCAACTGTTGCTCCGACTCGCAATAGTCGCGCAGCCCCACGATGGACAGCTTCTTTACCTGCTCCAGCTTCAGCGCATTGTACATGATGGAGGCGTGGCTCTGCTGAAAACCCTCGAATGCGTCCCGCAGGTCGGCATGCGCATCGATCTGCAGGATGCCGAACTCGTCGTGCATGGTACTCAGCGCCTTGATGAAGCCCAGCGGTGTGCTGTGCTCACCTCCTACCAGTCCCACCAGCTTGCCGTGGTGCAGCAGGCTCAGCGTCTGCTCGAACACCCACTCCTCCAGCTTGCGGCAGGTACGGTTGATGTCCTCCTGCGACCAGGCCATCTGGCTGCCTTCCTCTACCTCACGGCCCTTCTCCATGTAGCGCAACAGCTCCATGGCACGCGGCCGCAGCCTGTTGTTCTGATACATCCACTCGCGTGAGATGTCCAGCATGTAGATGCCATATTTCCATGCATCGGGCAGTTCGGGGTCGTACAAGTCCACCTGCGACGAGGCGTCCAGGATCGCCTTGGGGCCGCTGGCCGTCCCCGGCGAGTACGACACGGTCACCTCCCACGGCACCGGCAGCAGACACACCATGCTTTCCTCGAAGTTGAACGGTAGCCCAAACAGCTTGCCATTGTCGGCAGCAGCCTCATTGGGGTCGAAAGCGTCAATCTTGGCCTGCTTGGTGGAAGGAAACTCGGGTGTCTTCATACCCGCAAAAGTACACCAAAATTATCCACCCCGGCAATGGATAACCCATCTGTGAATCCGCATCGGAATGGTGCCGGTTGGGCAACTTTTACCGTACCTTTGTGTTTCCTAATACAGCTAAACACCGCATCGGACATGAAGAAAATCCACATCATCATCCTCGTAGTGCTGGCAGTGGTGGCAGCCATCGTCATCAGCATGCTGGGTGACTACAGCAGCTACGAGTCATTCCCCACAGCTGCCGCCAAGCAAGAAAAGGAATACCACATTGCCGGCACCTTCGTCAAGGAAAAGGGCATGGACTACAACCCACAGCTCAACCCCAACGTGTTCACCTTCTACATGCTGGACCGTGAGGGCAACCAGAGCAAGGTGGTGTGCAACACCGACAAGCCCAGCGACTTCGAGCTGGCCGACGAAATCGTGGTCATCGGCAAGATGAAGGATGATGCCTTCTACGCCACCGACCTGCTCACCAAGTGTCCGAGCAAGTACACCGACGAGGAGATCGCCATCAAAGACCAAAACACGGCAGGCTGATGGAGATGGCGTATGTAGGCGAAAGCCTGTGGCAGGGACAGCTGGGTCATCTGTTCCTGATCCTGTCTTTTGTAGGCGCATTGGTGTCGCTGGTCGCCATGGCGCAGTCCACGCTCACCCGCAACTCACTCGAATCTTCCCGCTGGTTTAGCCTTGGCCGGGGCGCCTTCGTGTTACACACCGTAGCCGTATTGGGCGTCATCGCACTCATGTATGTGCTCATCTTCAGCTATCACTACGAATATGATTATGTGCGGCGCCACAGCAATGAGGAGATGCCGGTGATGTACCTCATTTCCTGCTTCTGGGCCGGTCAGCAGGGCAGCTTCCTGGTGTGGATCTTCTGGCATGCCATCATCGGCACGCTGCTGTTGTTCTCCGCCAAGCGCCTGTGGGCAGCCCCTGTGGTCGCCACCTTCGCAGCCGTGCAGCTCATCCTCACCTCCATGGTGTTGGGCGTGTACCTGCCCCGCATCGTTGGCCTTGCCGCCTTCGCCATAGCCCTCAACCTGCCCCTGTGGATACTGATGCAGGGTAGGGGACTACGGGGCTGGCAGTCGCTGGTGCCTGTGGGCAACCTGTTGGCCATCCGTCGCACAGCAGGCAGCAAGGCGCTGCCCCTCACGCTGGCTGCGCTGTACACGCTGGTGGTGGCAGGCGCAGTGTTGGCACTGCTCCTGCAGGGTGCCGACTGGTTCGTGGCTACCATCAAGGTAGGCGTAAGCCCGTTTGCGCTGGCACGCGAGGAGTTCAGCGACAACGCCATCTTCCTCTTCTCCGACTACGTCACCCGCCTGGAAGGCATGGGCCTCAACCCGTTGCTGGAAAACCGCTGGATGGTGATCCACCCGCCTACCTTGTTCCTGGGCTTTGCCTTAACCCTTGTACCCTTCGCCTTCGCCATCGGCGGACTGGCCACACAGCGCCTCGGCGACTGGGTGAAGCCCGCCCTGCCCTGGACCGTGCTCGCCACCATGATATTGGGGACGGGCATCCTCATGGGTGGCATGTGGGCCTACGAGTCGCTGTCGTTCGGGGGCTTCTGGGCATGGGATCCCGTAGAGAACGCTTCGCTGGTGCCGTGGCTCACCCTCATCGCCGGCCTCCACACCATGCTCATCTACAAGCACAGCGGCCACGCCCTGCGGCCTACCTACCTCTTCTTCATCGCCTCGGTGTTCCTGGTGCTGTACTCCACCTTCCTCACCCGCAGCGGCATCCTCGGCGACTCGTCGGTACACTCGTTCACCGACCTGGGCATGATGGGACAGCTCATCATCCTCATCATCGGCGTCATGTATCCACCGTTGGTGATGATGGCGCAGCAGTGGAAGGCCATCCCGGCACCCAAAAAGGAAGAGAGCGCCTACAGTCGTGAGTTCTGGATGTTCATCGGCTCGCTGGTGTTGCTCATCTCGGCCATACACATCACCCTCAGCACCTCGCTGCCGGTGTTCAACAGTATCGCCAAGTCACTGAATGCGCTGCTGGGCACCAGCATCCGCGACAATGCCGCCCTGCCCAAGGATGTGGTTACCTTCTACAACAACGTGCAGGTGTGGGTCGGCATCGGCATCGCCCTGCTCACCGGTTTCGTACA
The DNA here is from genome assembly GCA_964471795.1 of uncultured Chitinophagales bacterium. Classification (GTDB taxonomy): domain Bacteria; phylum Bacteroidota; class Bacteroidia; order Chitinophagales; family S012-47; genus CAJXXO01. Next base: position 3,209 of record CAYYHM010000185.1, read on the forward strand.
GTGGCTGAAGTACAAGACCACGGGCATGCGCTCCTTCCTGATGTCGGTAGCGCCGGCGCTGCTCATCAGCCTCATACTCACGGCCGCACTGGAGTACGTCTATCAGTTCTACAACTTCGCCTATGCCTTGCTGCTGTTTGCCGGCCTCTTTGCTACCCTTGCCAACCTGGACTACATCATCCGGGTGTTGAAAGGCAAGGTGAAGGTCAGCGGCTCGGCAGTAGCCCACATCGGCTTCGGCATCATGATGGCAGGCATCATCATCTCCCTCAGTGAGAGCAGCGTCATCAGTAAGAACTACATGAACATCGACTATGGCGAGGGCTTCGATGAGGACTTCAAGCAGAA
>CAYYHM010000186.1:0-1908 GCA_964471795.1 uncultured Chitinophagales bacterium
TGGCAGAGCAGTATGGGCATGCCCGCTTTGGCTACGGAGGTGGCATGGAACACCAGACCATGAGTTTCATCGGCAACTATAACTACGAACTGCTGGTGCATGAGCTGGCGCATCAGTGGTTTGGCAACCTCACCACCTGTGGCAGCTGGCAGGATATCTGGCTCAACGAAGGCTTCGCTGATTATCTCACCGGCATCTCTTTCGAGCGGTTTTCCCCCGATTTATACTGGCCGTTGTTTTTGGGTAATCGGGAAGAGACCATACTGGCTGCTCCTGATGGTTCTGTATGGGTAGCCGATACCTCACAGGTGTTCCGCATCTTCAATGGCCGGCTCAGCTATTTCAAGGGAGCCTGGGTGCTGCATCAGCTCCGATGGGTAGTAGGTGATGAAGCTTTTTGGCAGGGCTGTCGCAACTGGCTTACCCACCCCGATCTGGCATTTGGCTATGGCCGTACTGCACAGTTGCAAACCATCATGGAAGCGGCCTCCGGTATGGATCTGGATACGTTCTTCCGCAATTGGGTGTATGGTGAAGGCCACCCTGACTATGTGCTGCATTGGCGCCAAAGTGGCAATCTACTGGAGGGTTGGTTGTCACAATCTACCAGTCATCCCTCAGTGGAGCTGTTTGAAATGCCGGTGCCTGTCCGGTTACTTGGCGTCTGGGGCGATACCACTGTTATCATTCACCAAACCCAGGCGAATCAACCAATCAGATTGCTTATGGGAGAGGAGGTTGATGAAGTGTTGCTAGATCCCGACAACAGGTTGTTGGGAAGCACAGCCACCTATCGATTAGCAGAAAAGGCCTCGTTTACGGTGCTGACCTTGGGGAATGGTCGGTTTCAGCTGTTGCCTGCACCTGTCGACCTACAGGTGTACGACTGGCGTATTAGCCATGCAGGTGGTCAGCAGGTAGTCGTTGGCACATCGGCCAACTGGACAGGACAGGTCGACTTGTCTGCCTTCCCGATTGGCGTATACTTGCTACAAGTGCATGCCGGCAATGAATGGATTACACTGCGGCTGGTGCGATAGCGGCTTTGTCCTGCAAGATCGCGACCATTGCCTCTATCCAGGCATCGCTGCTGTTGAGGCTTTCTACCAGCTGGATTTTCTCTCCACCATGCTCCTCGAATACCTCCTGGTATTCGTCGCCGATTTCGTAGATGGTCTCCAGGCAGTCTGCCACAAAAGCCGGACTGAATACCAATAGTCGCTTAGCACCCTGCTTGGCCAGATCGATGATTAAAGGCTCTGTGTACGGCTTTATCCAGGGATCATTTCCAAGCCGACTCTGGAAGGATACGGTATACTTGTCTGCAGGGATACCCAGTTCTTGCACGATGGCTTCTGAGGTCTGGAAACACTGATGGCGATAGCAGTACTGGTTGGCCGATGAATGTTGGCGGCAGCACTCGCCGAGTTGACACACCTTGTAGGGATCACTTTTGCGGATCTGCCGCTCTGGAAGCCCGTGATAGCTGAAGATGACGTGGTCGTATTCCTGCCATGGGTACTGCCTACCACGAGCTGCGAAGGCGGCAATGAAGGCCGGATGGTCCGCATAGCTGTTGATGAATTGGATGTCGGGGATGGTAAACCAGCGGCTCACGATTTCCATCACCTTGTCGTGTACACTACCGGTGGTAGCGGAGGCATACTGTGGGAACAGCGGGAACACCGTAATGCGGTCTACCTGCGCATCCTGCAGATTCTTGAGCCCTGCTTCAATGCTGGGCGTTTGGTAGCGCATAGCCAGCTCTACCTGGAAGTCTGCGCCTAATCGCTGCTGTAGCTTGTCTGCTGCATCGCGGCTGTGGAACATCAGCGGACTGCCCCTGTCGGTCCAGATTTCGCGGTAGGTCTTGGCAGATTTCCGGTGGCGGAAGGGCACAATGATGCC
>CAYYHM010000186.1:2008-3469 GCA_964471795.1 uncultured Chitinophagales bacterium
GTGAGGAACAACACCGGAATTTCCATGTCCTCCAGTCTGATCTGCTGGCAGGCCTCCAGTCCATCCATCTCCGGCATCATTACGTCCAGTATAACCAGATTGAAACGCTGATCACGGAACTTCTTCAGCGCATCCAGGCCGTTGTTCACTGCTACCACCTCATATCCTTCCAGTTCCAGGTTCATCTTGATGTTGTCTCTCAGATGCTCTTCATCTTCGGCAAGCAGGATCCGTGGTATCATGTCAGTCAGTTTAATGAGGAAACGTATCTAAGGTAATCACCCTATGTATGTTGGTAGTCATCCTATTGTCATGATTGAGAAGGCACCGGAGGGAATTGTATGTGGAAGACAGTGCCCGCGGGCAGGTTGTTTTTGATCTTGATTCGTGCCTGATGACGATCGGCAACTTCCTTTACAATGAACAACCCCAGTCCGGTGCCTTTGGTTTTTCGGGTGTCTTCGCTGCCGATGCGGTAGAACTTCCGGAAGATAAGGGGCTTTTCATGCTCCGGAATGCCAATGCCTTCGTCGGCTACAGACAGGCAGATGCCCTTGTTTGTTTCCTCCAGTGTAACGGTTACGGACGTATCGGGCTGGCTGTATTTACAGGCGTTTTCCAGTAGATTGACCAGCAGTGAGGTGAGCCCCTGCCTGTCGCCCCGTACATACAGGTTCTGGTTGATATCGGTGTGGAATTGGTGGTGTGGATGGTTGTGGGCTACACGTTCGGTTATTTCTTCAGCTAGTTCCGACAGCGATACAGGGTCCGAAGAAAAGGCAAAGGAATGGTCTTCGAAGCGAGCTGCCAACAGGATATCGTCCACCAGCACCTGCAAGCGGTTGGTGTCTGACAGTGAATTGCCGATTACACGTGCCCGTTTGTCGGTATCCAGTTCCCGGCGTTGCAGTGTTTCCATGGCCAGCTTGATGGATGCCAGCGGTGATTTCAGCTCGTGGGTAATGGACAACAGGAAATTCCGCTGTTGCCGCGCCAGGTTCAGCTCGGTACGGTAGCTGCGCCAGATCTGAAATATGGCGATAGCCAGCAAGATCAGGAATACCAGTCCTTCTCCCAGCACCATCATGACCTGCTTTCGGTATTGTGCATCCATAGACTGAATAGCGGCATGAAAGGAAGGATCCGCTGTAGATAATCCCCTCACTTCGTACTGCAGTTCAAGCACCACTTTGCTTTGTGCCAGCGACTGGCCATTGTTGCGCACCAGCAGGTAGGACCACCAGATAAAGGAAGCAAAGATGTATAGGACCAATACCGTAAACACCAACAAGGGTTTGTTGAGTTTCCAGGAAAATCCTTCTGTTGCAGCAGCTCGAGTTGCCATGGTGTGAAGTTAGCAAAGCCGAGGAAGTGAAGGAATGGATCCCACGATGAATCCGAATTATGCTGCCTCACCGGCTACTGGGCCTTAGCACGGATCAGTTGCTCGATTAAAACACG
>CAYYHM010000187.1:0-3382 GCA_964471795.1 uncultured Chitinophagales bacterium
TGCAGCAACTGATGGAGGCCTCCGCCCACCCTGCCAATGGGTTCTACCTGTATGATCATGAGGCGTTGGCCTTGCAATTGGCGGCCTTGGAAAACAAAGGGCAGCCTACCCTACTGATTGGCGTAACCTATGCCCTGCTGGACTTCGCTGCCCAATATCCGATGCCGCTGAAACACACCATCGTGATGGAAACGGGTGGCATGAAGGGACGCCGGAAAGAGATGATCCGGGAGGAAGTACATCAGCAACTGACCGGTGCTTTCGGCGTGGCGGAGATTCACAGTGAATATGGCATGACAGAGCTGCTGAGCCAGGCCTATTCCACAGGATCGGGCAGGTACACAACGCCGCCCTGGATGCGTGTGCTGGTGCGGGACGCCTATGACCCGATGGACTATCTGCCCACCGGAAACACCGGTCAGCTCAACATCATCGATCTTGCCAACCTGTATAGCTGCAGTTTCCTCTCTACCTCGGATCTGGGGCAACTGCATGCTGATGGCACTTTTTCTGTGATAGGCAGACAGGATATCAGTCAGGTGAGGGGTTGCAACCTGATGATGCTGTAGTTACAGCCGGAACACCACCTCCTGATACGAATCCGGGTGATTGATCACCTGCACCAACTTATCGGCCACCTGCGCCGGCGAGGCCAGCTTCCCTTCCCGGAGAAATGCACGGAACTCCTCTACCCTGCTGAACTCGGCTTCACTGATCTGCCGGATAGCTGCCTGCATGGGCGTATCTACAATCCCCGGTGCTATGGAAAACACCCTGCAACGGGAGGATGCGGTATGCTTCCGCAATTCCAGATCCACGGTACGGGAATACATATCCACGGCTGCCTTACAGGCGCAATAGGTACTCCAGCCATCTATAGGGTTTTGTGCCGCCCCTGAGGAGATGTTGATGATCGTAGTAACCGCCGGGTGGTTGCCGTAGGCCCGTAAGAAGCGATTCGTCAGGAGCATTACCGCTGTGAGGTTGACCTGCACGGTTTGGATGAGCTGCCGGTCATCCAGCCTTCCTGCATATTTCACCTCTCCCAAGGTGCCTGCATTGTTCACCAGCACAATCCGTGTTGCATCCGGCAGGATATCGAAATGCAGGTTTTCGTATTGCTCCGGATGGGACAGAGCCAGCGGAACGAACGTGAAATCAGGATGTTGGATGTGGTTGGTGCGGCTGTAACCGATCACTTTCCAGCCGGTTGCCAGGCACTGTTCTGCCAGGGCCTTGCCGATACCACTGCCGGTGCCCGTGATGTAGATTACCGTCATGGTGTGGGAGTTATCATAAGTCAAAGTTGCTGACCTCATCCTGCTTCACGAAGTGCAGCTCGCCTTCGCTCTGCGCCACCATGGAGGCCACCATGGCATCACCGGTTACATTCACCACAGTGCGGCACATATCCAGGATGCGGTCTATCGGGAAGATGATGGCTATCCAGGCCGGATTGAGCCCTACCGACTCCAGTACGATGATGAGCATCACCAACCCGGCACTGGGCACTGCCGGCGAACCGATAGATGCCAGTGTGGCCGTAAGCACGATGAGCAACTGCTGCCCCATGGTAAGGTCTACCATGTGTAGCTGCGCCAGAAACACCACCGCTACTGCCTGGTACAGGCTGGTGCCGTCCATGTTTACCGTGGCGCCTATGGGCAGCACAAAGGAGGTAATGTTCTTGCTGACACCCAGGTTTTCACGCACACAATCCATAGTTACCGGCAAGGTAGCCGCACTGCTGCTGCTGGAGAAGGCCAGCAACTGTGCCGGTCCGATGCCTTTGTAAAAGTCCTTGAAGCCCATGCCCTTCACAAACAACTTGATCAGCAACGGATAGAACACGAATGCCATGAACAGCAGGCCGGCAAGTACTACCAACGCATACCACCCCAGCCCTTTGAAGATCTCCACTACCCTACCCGGATCGTCACCGGCCATATCGGCCATCTGACCTGCCAGCAGGGTGAACACAAAGAACGGAGCAGCCTGCATCACCAGGTCCACCATCTTCAGGATTACGTCATTGATGCCATCAATCACTTCACTCAGTCGCTGTGTCTGCGCTGCCGGCAGCAGTGCCATGGTAAGGCCAAAGAAGATGGCGAAAAAGATGACCTGTAGCATCAGCTTGTTGTTCTGCAGCGACAGGAATATGTTTTCGGGCACTATATCTACCAGAAACTGCAGTGGCCCTGCTGCTGTCTGCTTTTTGGCGTTGGCCAGGTTCTCGGAGAACTGCTCCACGGCCAGCGCCTGCTGCTGCCGCACGGAAGCTGTGTCGAGGTACTGTGCCACCAAGGCGCTGTCTTGCAGCAATCTCTTGTCGTCCTGTATGGGATATCCGTTTTCTGCAGCCCACAGCTCGTAGGACATGCGATACCGGATGCGATCTTCCTCTGCTAGCTTTTTGCCGGGCGCCATTACATTCACCAATGATAGCCCCACACTCACGGCAATCACGGTGGTAACAAGGTAGATGCCCAAGGTCTTACCGCCGATTCGCCCCAACCTCGACATATCCGACAACCCCGACACCCCTTTGATGATGGAAAATAATACCAGCGGTACGGCTATCAGTTTCAGCAGGTTGATGAAAATGGTGCCGAAAGGTTTTAGCCAGTCAATGGTGAACTGACTCCATCCCAGCTTGCTGCTTACCAGCGCCCAAATGACTCCCAGCAGCAGCCCAAGAATGATTTTGATATGTAATGGCAGTTTCCTCATCATAGGATAGGTGTCAAAGCTGTGCCAGCCGTTGGCGCAGCATGTGGTCGGCCAGTACCAGGGCAGCCATAGCTTCCACGATAGGCACGGCACGTGGCAGCACGCATGGATCATGTCGACCCGCTGCTGCAAGCGTAATGGATTCGCCGGTAGTGGTTACTGTAGCCTGTTCCTTGCCGATGGTAGCTGTCGGCTTGAAGGCTATCTCCATGTACAGTGGCATGCCGTTGGTGATACCACCCTGTATGCCGCCACTCCGGTTGGTGTCGGTAACAATGCGCCCCTCCACTGAAGTAAAGCTATCGTTGTGGTCAGAGCCTCTCATGGCGCCGGCCGTAAATCCTTCGCCATAGGAAAAGGCCCTGGTTGCGGGCAGGCTCATCATGGCTTTCGCCAGGTCGGCCTGCAGCTTGTCGAACACCGGCTCACCCCATCCGGCAGGGCAGCCGCTCACTTCGCAGGATACCACACCTCCCAGGGAGTCTTTGTCTTTGCCGGCCTGCAGGATAGCGGCTTCCATGCGCTGTGCGGTGGCCGGATCGGGACAGCGCACCACGCTGGACTCCACTGTTGTAGGATCGGCCAACCGATAACCGGCAGGTAAGGAGATGTCGAACACCTGACGCACGTATGCATGAATGGCGACACC
>CAYYHM010000188.1:0-3332 GCA_964471795.1 uncultured Chitinophagales bacterium
GGATCTGTGGAAGGGGGTGGATTTTGGGAAAGGATAGGGATGAAGTGGAAGAGTTTAAGAGTTGAGGAGTTGAAAAGTCGCTGCGCTCAGAAGTGGCATCCTACTGCTGTAGGGCAATTCCTCTTGGAGTCAGTTCCCCTACCCACTGCCACTACGAGGCTGCACCACTTACTAAGTATTACGAAATCTGATAATTGGCTGAATCCTAAATAAGATATTATACGCAGCCGCCTGCCTTTGGAGGGAAGGATCTTTGGATAAGGAACGGAATCCTCCTTTTTACCGTCATGCTGAGGGAAGGGAAAACAAATGTTCTACCTACTGTGCTTACGCAACCGACCGAAGCATCTTATGATGAATTACGGAATCCTAAGTGTAAGATTCTTCGGTCGGCTGTATGATTATCCTTGATAGAAAATTTCCACTGCCTACCCTCAGAATGACGTTCAAAGCAAGACCACGCCCATTGTCTGAACCACAATTTACCTGATGTAAGGATTACCGGGATTAGCTCTCAGGCAACATTTCATGAAAGAGTAGCAGCATCCTACTTCAGTAGACAAATTTCTCTTGAGAACTAGTCGCACATCGCTGTACGCATATCGCAATACAAAAGAAACCCGTCGCACATCGCTATACGCATATCGCATATCGCAATACGAACCCCCCATTTATTCCAGTAAAAACTGCCGCAGACCGGTATGTTCTATGCCTGCATACGTATTCTTTGAGGGTGGATCAAGGGTAACCACCAGCTTGCGGTAATTGTCGGGGATCTTCTGCAGGTTCCCGAATTCCCGAGTCACTGTTTTTTCATCGTCCAGCCGCAAGGCCACCTGCACATACATGGTTTCATTGTCTTTGTTGGCTACAAAATCGACTTCCAGTGCATCGAGCCAACCCAATTTCACGTCATATCCTTTGTATCTCAGATGATTATACACGGCATTTTCTGCCAGCTTACCCAAATCGGCTGACCGGTAGCCTATGATGGCATTCCTGACACCCAGGTTTTCGAAATAGTATTTCTCCCCTGTTTCAAACAGTCTTTTCCCCTTGATATCATACCGAGGCACACTATGAATCAGGAATGCATTGGCGAGGTAGCCGACAAAGGCCTGTACCTGATTGTGGGATATGTTCGTTTTTTGGGCTTTCAGATAATCACTGATGCTCTTGGCAGAAAACATACTGCCCACAGAATCCGCCAGGAACTGCACCAGCTTCTCCAGGAAGTGCAGGCTCCGGATGTGATATCGGGCTACAACATCTCGGTACAGGATACTGGTGTAGATGTTCTTCAGGTAATCGAATATCACCTCATCGGTGAGGGTAAGGTTGCTGAGGTAGGGCAACCCACCATACCGCAGGTAACGATCCAGTGCTGCCGGCTCATCTTGCAGTGAATGGAATTGCAAGAACTCCGGATAAGAGAGGCTATGCACCTCTATTTCAATGGTTCTGCCGCTGAGCAGGGTGGCCAGTTCGCCCGATAACAACTGGGCATTGCTGCCGGTGATGTAGATATCATTTTGCGGACGAAGCAGCAGTGACCTCACCGCCTTCTCGAAGTCCTTAATCTCCTGTATTTCATCAATAAAGATGTAGTTGTAGCCGTCTGCCTGCAGCCTGTCGGATACATGTTTATACAGTTGGTCAGCCTCCTGAATGGCATCAAAAGCCATGTCCTCCTTGTTGATGTAGATGATGTTGGCAGTAGCATCTGCAGCCAACAACTGCTGCATGAGCTGGTATAACAGGTAGCTTTTACCCACCCTTCGCTGGCCGGTAAAGACCTTCACCAGCCCTTGCCGCATGAACGGTCGTACACGTTCAAGGTATACGGGCCTGGGGATGATATGGGCAGGAATGGTCAAGCTATTTGTGTAAGTACGATTTCAAAAATACGCTTTTTAGGATACTATTGTAAGTGTGTTTACATCTTTTTGGATGCATGGGGGATAGATTGGGGATGATGGCACTGAGAAGTAAAATCCTGATGCTGTTACAATATTTCTCTTGGGGACATTCCCCCTCACCGAGGGGGCTAGGGGGAGGATGGAAGCAGGGGAAAAGTTGAGGAGTTGAGGAGTTTAAAAGTCGCTGCGCTTAGAAGTGGCATCTTGCTGCTATATGTCAATTCCTCTTGGGGATGCTTCCCCTCCGTACTGACGATGCTGCGCATGTCTGCATCCTTCGGAAGAGGGGTTAGGGGTGTGTTTATAATTCTTTGCACTATCATTCATAAACACACCCCCTACCTGTGCTGACCGTAGCGGCAGTACCGCAGCGTCAGTACCGCAGCGTCATTGATCCATGCAATAAAGGAGACGCAAAAATTTGCGTCTCTACTCTTCTCCAATCCCACTTGATAACCCGTCGCACATCGCTATACGCTGTACGAAAAAAACACATCGCAATACGCATATCGCAATACAAAAGAAACCCGTCGCACATCGCTATACGAAATACGAAATACGCATATCGCAATACGAAAAAACCTCACGACAGATACTTCCCCACGATCGGCATCCGTCGTCCCATGCCGAAGGCCTTGGGAGATACCCGTAGGATGGGCGGCGTTTGATAGCGCTTGTATTCAGAGGTGTTCACCAACTTCAGCACCCTGTCTACCAGCGCCTTGTCGAAGCCCAACTCTACCAGTTCACGTGGTCCCTTGCGGTGTTCGATGTATTGGTACAACAGAGGATCCAGCACCTCATAGGGTGGCAGTGAGTCAGTGTCTTTCTGGTCGGGGCGCAACTCGGCACTTGGCGCCTTGTCGATGATGTTTGCCGGGATGATCTCTTCGTGGCGGTTGTACCACCGGGCCAGGTCGTACACTTCCGTCTTGTACACGTCGCCCAGTACGCTGAGTCCACCGCACATGTCGCCATACAGCGTGCTGTAGCCCACCGCAGCCTCGCTCTTGTTGCTGGTGTTCAGCAGTATGTAGCCATGTTTGTTGGACAAGGCCATGAGGTAGTTGGCACGGATACGGGCCTGCAGGTTCTCTTCAGCAAGCCCAAACCCCTTGCCCCCGAAGTAGGGCGTGAGCACCTCCAGTGACGACCGGTACACCTCGCCAATGGGTATGATGTCATATGCCGTACCTAACCGCTCGGAGAGGGCCACTGCATCACTCACGGAGTGGTCACTGCTGAAGGGCGATGGCATCAACACACCACGTACGTTGTCCTTGCCCAGCGCTTCAGCCGCCAACACCAGCACCAAGGCCGAGTCCATGCCCCCCGACAGACCGAGGATGGCCTTAGATAAGCCCAGCTTGCGGAAATAGTTGCGGATCCCTTCGATCAGTGCGTGGTACAGGA
>CAYYHM010000189.1:0-3293 GCA_964471795.1 uncultured Chitinophagales bacterium
TTACAATAGCCAGCACATATCCGGCAATCGCTATCATCAGCACGCTGGCAACCACTCTTTTTCTTGGCCCCACCAACTGATCGATGGCATAGACAAGCCATCCGACTGCTGCGAAGGTTATGGTGTCTTTCAGGATGCCGGCTCCCCAAAACACTACCGATGGAATCAGAAACACCACCCACGCATTTTGCTTCACCAGCTCGGGGAATTGCCGGTTGAAGGTCCGAAATAATGCGATCTGTCCGGGGAAAGCCAGAATGGCGAACCACACCGCTGTTCCGGTGTAGGTGTTCAACCCCAACAGGTTCAGCACGCCGGCCACCTTGATGACCGGGATCTCCTGAGAGCCACTTCTGAAGATGAACCAATAATCCCACAGTCTGTGGTATTCCCGTACTTTGGCTAATTCAGGCCGCCCCCCGGACACCAAAAACCCCAAGGCTCCCGCCGGATCATCCCATAAATAGTTCGTCCAGGCACGCGCCCCGGCATAGTAAGCCAGCGTATCACCACCGCCGTAATAGTATTGGTAGATATATCCCAGTATGATAGCACCACCCACCTTGGCCCACAGTCCGCGCCGTATCCAAGAGGCTTCCTCCTCAGATGCGGATGCACTATACCTGCGTGCCATCAGCCAGGTGAGCAGCAGAAAGACTGGTAGAAAAATAAAATCTGTGGTGCCAAATACCATGGATACAAACGTGGTCCCTAAATTACGTATTCAACAGCAAGGGATATCTTTTTCCTTTCACGACGGTTTCTAGATTTACCTTTGATTCCATGTGCGGCATAACCGGTTCCTTTCATTTTTCGGCTGTACCGGCCTCGTTTGAGGTGGTGTTTCGCTCGTCAGTGGCGTCGCTGGCGCACCGCGGCCCGGATGCGGAAGGGATGTTTGCCCACGGCCCCGTACACCTCGGCCACCGCCGGCTCTCCATCATCGACCTCTCCGAGGCTGGCCGCCAACCCATGACGGATGCCTCCGGTCGCTATACCATCGTATTTAATGGCGAGATCTACAACTTCCCGCTCCTGCGGGCTGCCCTCCAAAAGGAGGGAGTTGCCTTCCGCACGGCTACCGACACGGAGGTGCTGCTGCAGGCTTACAGGGTGTGGGGCCGCGACTGTCTCCAGCGACTCCACGGGTTCTTCGCCTTCGCCATCTACGACAAGGTGGAAGAATCGCTTTTCCTGGCCCGCGATCGCATGGGCATCAAGCCCCTCTGCTGGTATGCCGACAGCAATGTCTTCGCCTTCGGCTCGGAGATGAAGGCCCTGCTGGCGCTGCATCTCCCCAAAACCCTCGATGCGGTCTCCCTGGGGCAATACCTGCAGCTCAACTACATCCCAGCACCCTTCTCGCTGCTGCAAGGCTATCACCACTTGCTGCCGGGGCACGCCCTTACCGTTACCCAACAGGGAGTGGAGGAATGGCAGTGGTACACATTGCCCCATCAGGTTACCATGCCCGACACACCCGCCTCCTACGAGGAAGCACAATATCGCCTCATGGACACGCTGGACCTCAGCGTGGTGGAGCGCCTCACCGCCGACGTACCGCTAGGTGCATTCCTCAGCGGCGGCATCGACAGTTCCGTCATTGTGGCGCTGGCCAGCAGGCATGTGGAGCGGCTGCACACCTTCTCCGTAGGCTTCAAGGATGACCCGTACCATGACGAGACGCCCTATGCACAACTGGTAGCGAAGCAGTTCAACACGCGCCACTTTCCGTTCTATCTCAGCCGTGAGGAGTTGCTGCGCTCCCTCAAGGGCTTGTTGGCTCAGATGGACGAGCCCTTTGCCGACTCGTCGGCTATTCTGGTGCGGGCACTCAGCGAGAAGGTACGTCCGTATGTCACCGTGGCTCTGTCGGGTGATGGGGGCGATGAGCTCTTCGCCGGCTACCGCAAGCACCGCGCAGAGTGGTTGGTACGGGAGGGTGGCCCCAAGGCAGGACTGGTGCGCCGGTTGGGCCCTTTATGGTCGGTGGCGCCCAAGGCACGTACCGGCAAGATGGGCAACCGTTTCCGTCAGTTGCACCGCTTTGCAGAGGGGGCACGATTGTCGCCACAGGAGCGCTACTGGCGGTGGTGCACCTTCGTAGGGGAGCAGGAGGCCTTCCGGATGCTGACACCTGCCTGGCGGGAGCAGGTCGTAACGGCAACTGGGGAGAGCCGCAAGCAGTTCTTCACCAGATGGATTGAACAGGGCAACGACCTCAACGAGGTATGCTACGCTGACATGCAGCTGGTGCTGCCCAACGATATGCTACGCAAGGTAGACCTCATGAGCATGTCGCAGGGGCTGGAAGTACGGGTGCCCTTCCTCGACCACCGGGTGGCAGAGTTTGCCTTCTCGCTGCCGGAGTCATTCAAGATCAACAAAGAGCTGCAGAAGCGCTTGGTGCAGGATACCTTCCGCGACCTGCTGCCTCCGGAGCTCTACAACCGTCCGAAGCAGGGCTTTGAGGTGCCACTGCTCAGTTTCATGCGCAAAGAGCTGAAGGGCTACCTGATGGATGGGCTGCTGGATAAGGATAAGCTAGCTGCACAGGGCATCCTGGAAGTAGCTGTGGTGGAGAAGCTGAAACGTCAGCTGATGAGTAGGAGCCCGGGTGATGCGCCGGCACGTCTGTACGGGCTGATGGTGCTGCAGGAGAGTCTGGGGAAGATGGGGTGGTGAGGTGTTCGCAGGTTCGTGGGGAGTTGGTTCGCTTCGCTCACTGTAATTTTAGGACACAAAGTTTCACAGAGGGGGTTCTCGCAGAGAAGCGCAGAGTTTTTCGCAGAGTTCCGCAGAGGGAGGCGCAGGAGCTCGTTTTACTCGCTAAAGAGCGCAGAGACGGATACCCCCAAGGCAATCTCTGCATCCCGTGAATCCTGGTTCAGACAATATTCGCTTCTGCTTGAACCCACAAGCCAGACCTGTCAGGTTTCCAAAACCTAGGTCTATTGGAAAGCTGAGCATTTACATCCCAAAACCTTGGAGGTTTATGCAAGGGCTTCCTATCAGCTCCACTTACCCACTTGCCCAATTTCTCATTTACCCATTCACCATCGCCAGCCATCCCGGCAATCTTTGCATCCCATAAATCCCAGTTCAGACAACATTCGCTTGTGCTTGAACCCACAAGCCAGACCTGTCAGGTTTCCAAAACCTGACAGGTCTATCGGAAAGCTGAGCATGTACATCCCAAACCTCCAAGGTTGCCAAAACCTTGGAGGTTTATGCAAGGGCTTCCTATCAGCTCCACTTACCCACTTGCCCAATTTCTCATTTACCCATTCACC
>CAYYHM010000190.1:0-1446 GCA_964471795.1 uncultured Chitinophagales bacterium
ATTTCTATGGAGCTGACGAGGTCGCGTACCGGCAGGAACCATTTTACATAGCTGTTGGCCGGCATGGCTGCAAAGAATGCAGCTTCTTCCTGATTGATACGGGTGATCTCGTCTGCGATGGCAGTTTGGATGGTAGTGAGACCTGCAAAGAGGGAGTCCGACTGATATAGCTGTAATAGATATTGCCAGGCGCTGAGGGCTTGTTCCCGCAGATATTGTTGATCTGCATATTGTGCAAACCGAAGATTTTCAGCCCCCTGTTCTATTTGTAAGGTAGATCTGGCAGACAGATCATCACCGCTGATCACGATTTGCTCATTGGCAAGCACTACAAAGAAACCCTCCGTTGCAGTGCTGATGAGGTAGCCCATCCCATAATCACCTTCGTTGAAAGACAACCTAAAATGGCCTGAAGCATCCGTGATAGTAGAGTCTACGGTGTACGTAGTGAACCCGTTGAATCCTATAAGGAGGATGGTTTCGCCGGCCATCAGGGGCAAGGTGCCGGATATGGTTTGGGACCTGCCGGGGAGGGCTACCAGCAGGTATGTGGCAAGTAAGAGCAATCGAATCATAGTTATTTGTTACATGTATACGCAGAAATAGTTCGTATTCTACTTGGCATACATGAGGTGTCAATTGTTTCTGTTGGTAAGGGCCTCATCTTGCAAAAAGGACTGGGTTTAGGGGTGAGTCAACCACTTTTCCGATGCCGACACCGGGACACCACGATTGCCAATCATTCTCCTGGCCCTTGTTTTCCGGCTTCTTAAGGGTGATGTCCTTGTCCATATAAATGACAGTCATCACTTTTCGAATACTATCTGTTGTGTTGGCGCCGGCACGATGGAACACCCATCCGGAGTGGAAGCTGACTTCGCCGATATCATAAGGTTCCACGATTTGGGGTAGGTTGTTCAGTTTGATATTCTTGTCGATTTCAATTTCGCTATCATCACTGATTGAGTGCTCCCTGCCTGTGATTATGTGTTGACTGCCGGCGCAGAATGCAAGTGGTCCCATGGTCAGGGGTGTTGGTTGAAGCGGTATCCAGACGGTTACCGTATTGTTTGACGATAGCGGCCAATAGCGCTGATCGGCATGCCACGGAGTGATGCCACCACCGGCCTCCTTGAAGAGAGCCTGATCATGATAGATACGCACCCCATCCACTTGCATGAGGTCTGCAGCCAACCTGGCAAGACGCCTGCTGAATACAAATTCTTTGATGGACGGATTGCTCACCCACAGATTACAGAGTTGGATGAATGCTTTACCATAGGTATTCCTTTCTGCTAAAGGTGTTATTGATTTGCTTTGAGAAGAGACATAGTCGGAAATCAGGCCATTGAAGTGGTTGATAATCTCCGGTGGAATTACCTCCTTGATTTTCAGGAAGCCGTTTGACTGGTATGAACTAATTTGTGCTGCTGAAAGGGTAAAAGT
>CAYYHM010000190.1:1546-3224 GCA_964471795.1 uncultured Chitinophagales bacterium
ACGCATACACGCAACCTATTACCTTTGCACCGCAAGAATAAAGTCACATCATGGAGTACCGTTTTCAGGAGTTGGAGCCACGCTGGCAGCAGACATGGAAAGAGGAGCAGACCTACAAGGTGGAGCTGAATCCCGATAAGGAGAAGTATTACGTGCTGGATATGTTTCCGTACCCGTCGGGTGCGGGTCTGCATGTGGGGCATCCACTGGGATACATCGCCACCGATATCCTGAGCCGGTTCAAGCGTATGAAGGGCTATAATGTGCTTCACCCCATGGGCTTCGACGCTTTTGGATTGCCTGCCGAGCAATATGCCATCGAAACCGGACAGCATCCTGCCGTTACCACCGCTCAGAATATCGCCCGCTACAAGCAACAGCTGGAACGCATCGGCTTCGACTATGACTGGAGCCGTGAAGTGATGACCTGCGCCCCCAGCTATTACAAGTGGACGCAATGGATTTTCAGCCAACTGTTTGACAGCTGGTACAACAAGGCAGCTGATCAGGCTCAGCCTATATCTGACCTCATCACCATCTTTGAACATGCCGGCAGTGATGCTGCCCATGCAGCCACCTCCTACCAGGGAAACTTCACTGCTGCCGAATGGCTGGCCATGTCCGAGCAGGAGCAGCAGACGATATTGCTGCAGTATCGACTGGCCTATCAGGCGTACGCCGATGTGAACTGGTGCCCTGCCCTGGGCACCGTGTTGGCCAACGATGAGGTGAAGGATGGGCGTAGTGAGCGGGGTGGGCATCCTGTTATCCGCAAGCGCATGCGTCAGTGGTTCCTGCGGATTACCGCCTATGCCGACCGCCTGCTGGATGGTCTGGAGCGGATCGACTGGCCGGAGTCGCTGAAGGATCAGCAGCGCAACTGGATCGGGCGGTCTGAGGGTGCCACGGTATTCTTTCCGATAGCCGGGCATGACAAGCAGCTGGAAATCTTCACCACACGTCCGGATACCATCTTCGGCGCCACCTTCATGGTGGTAGCACCGGAACATCCCTGGGTGCAGGAAATCACCACGCCTGCTCAGGCACAAGCAGTGGCTGACTACCTGGCGTATGTGGGCAGTCGCAGCGATGTGGAGCGGCAAGCGGAGAAGAAGGTCACCGGTGTGTTCACCGGCAGTTACTGCACCCACCCATTTACGGGCGCACCAGTACCTATCTGGGTGGCCGAGTATGTGCTGTGGGGATATGGCAGCGGCGCCATCATGGCTGTGCCCAGCGACGACGAACGTGACAATAAATTCGCCACCCAATTCGGGCTGCCCGTCATTGATGTCATCGACCGGAGCGACTATCCGGATGCCGCCATGGAAGACAAGGTGGGTAAACTCATCAACTCCGACTTCCTCAACGGGCTGGAGGTGAAAGTGGCCATACAAACCGTGATCAGCGCATTGGAAGAAAAAGGCATCGGACTTCGCAAGATCAACTACCGCCTGCGGGATGCAGGCTTCAGCCGGCAGCGCTACTGGGGAGAGCCTTTCCCGATCGTGTACCGTGATGGCTTGCCATATCTCCTGCCCGAAGACCAGTTGCCATTGGAGTTGCCGGAGATCGAGAGCTTTAAGCCTACCGAAGACGGTGAGGCGCCTCTGGCACGCAACAGGGCCTGGGTAGAACTGCCCGACGGCTCGATGCGCGAAACAGATACCATGCCCGG
>CAYYHM010000191.1:0-3196 GCA_964471795.1 uncultured Chitinophagales bacterium
AGTTCATTCCGCCCTATGCCTCTCAGGATGAATGCTCCCGGCTCCGGAATCTCCTCAACCAGATCAAATTGACTACAGGCGTCTGGAAGTCCTTCAAATACAAGGGTGAATGATTCATTGGGCTTGATGAAGCTCCATTCTGGAAACCGGCCGATGTTCTCCGAATGGATCAACTTGCTTCTAATGCCAGTCTGCAGGCAAATCAGGAAGGTAGTCGGCCAGATACGGATCCTGCTAAATATATTGGAGTAGATGTGGACGATGACCTGTCGCTCTTCTTGTAATTGTTTGTACAGCGCGTACTCTATGTCCAGTCCGGTGATGGTTACCGGCGATTCTATCACGGTGTCCTCTTCAGAGATGCCTGAATGCGCAGCCGAAGGAATGGAGCATTTACTTTGGTGTAGTTGGCTATTCATGGTGCATTCAAATCTACTAAATACTGCAACTGTTTTTACTGCTATTCCGATGGTATGATGCGAAAATTGATTCGGGAGGAACCCGCAGCAACACGGCTGTAACGGATCGGACTGATTCTTCTCCTGATACCTGTCTTTTCCAATCTGTAATTCATTAATTTTACACGCGGCCATGCAACCACGCATCATCCTCAACAGCCATCATTTTCAACTCACAATCGAGCGGTTGTGCTACCAACTCATTGAGAACCACGGAGATTTCAGGAACACTTGTCTGATCGGGGTGCAGCCTCGCGGCGTGTACCTGTCCGATCGCATCGTAAAGCGTCTGCAGGATATCATGCCCGGTCATCAGTTGCAGTATGGCAAGCTGGACATCACCTTCTACCGCGATGATTTCCGGCAATATGAGAAGCCGTTGAAGCCTTCGGAAACCCTCATCAACTTTTCGCTGGAACACAAGAAAGTGATTTTGGTGGATGACGTCCTATACACCGGCAGAACCATCCGTGCTGCCATGGATGCCCTGTTGGATTATGGTCGACCGGACCAGATCGAGTTGCTGGCTTTGGTAGACCGACGGTACAGCAGGGATGTACCGATTCAGGCTGATTATGTCGGTAAAACCGTAGATGCCATCAACTCGGAGAAGGTGAAGGTTGACTGGGCCGAATCGACAGGAGAAGATGCCATTTGGATACTTACTGAAAACAAGGACGCATGAGTGCATTGTCTGTGAAGCACCTGTTGGGTATCAAATACATCACCCGGGAAGATATTGAGACGATCTTCCAGACCGCAGACAATTTTAAGGAAGTATTGAGCAGGCCGATCAAAAAGGTGCCCTCCCTGCGGGACATCACCATCGCCAACCTGTTTTTCGAGAACTCAACCCGTACCCGCATCTCCTTTGAACTGGCAGAGAAGCGCCTCAGTGCCGATGTCATCAACTTCAGTGCTTCCTCATCATCCGTGAAGAAGGGAGAAACCCTGATTGATACGGTTAACAACATATTGGCGATGAAGGTGGACATGGTGGTGATGCGTCATCCCAGTCCGGGGGCGCCCGTATTCCTGTCGAGGCATATCGACGCCAATATTGTGAATGCAGGAGACGGCACACACGAGCATCCTACACAGGCACTGCTGGATGCCTTTTCCATCCGCGAGAAGTTGGGCAGGGTAGCCGGTGTAAAAGTGGCCATTCTCGGCGATATCATGCACTCCCGTGTCGCTCTTAGCAACATCTTTGCCCTGCAGAAACTGGGCGCAGAGGTACTGGTATGTGGTCCGCCGACTTTGATCCCCAAACATTTAGGTGAGTTGGGTGTACATATCACCTATGATGTACGGGAAGCCTTGGAGTGGTGTGATGTGGCCAATGTGCTGCGCATTCAACTGGAGCGGCAGGACATACAGTATTTTGCCTCATTGCGGGAATACAGCCTGTATTTTGGTCTGAACCGAAAACTGGTGGACAGCCTGCAAAAAGACATCGTCATCATGCACCCTGGCCCCATCAACCGTGGGGTAGAGATTACCAGTGATGTGGCTGATTCGCGTCACTCTATCATACTGCAACAGGTGGAAAACGGTGTTGCTGTTCGAATGGCAATCCTATATCTGTTGGCCGGCAGGAAGAAAGACGACCTGAAAGCTTAATAGGCCTATCCTAACGACTGCATTACGCTCAGTCAACTCTTCATCCAAGATCAGCAGTCAGATTGTCGTAGCAACGCTGTAATCTACCGAAGCAGTACCACATTCCCTTCCTGTACGAATGTCTCACCCCGGTTGCCCACACCTCGGATCATGTACACATACGTGTCCATGGGCTGCGGGACACCATTCGACGTGCCGTTCCACCAGGCTGTAGGATCATTGGTTTCATAGACCAGTTGTCCCCAGCGGTTGAAGATGCGGAAGTAGATCAGCTCGAACTCGTTGAACCACACCGGCCCGAACAGGTCATTATTGCCGTCACCATTCGGTGTAAAGGCATTTGGCATGTACATTTCGGTAGGATAGTACACCCGTATATACACCGAATCCTGTGCTGTGCAACCATCTGGTGTAGTGATGGTAAGCGTGTAGGTGGTAGAACTGTCTGGTGTAGCTACCGGGTTAGCCAAAGTAGCATCGGAGAGCCATTTGTCCGGAGTCCAGTTGTAAGCCCCATTCCCTGAGCCATCGAGTGTCACCGAATTGCCGATGAACACGGATTGATCATCACCGGCTTCAGACCAAGCTGCCGGGTACACGGTTACACTCACCGTGTCAGAGAAAGTGCAGCCGTTGATGTCCTGTATTACCACGGTATATTGGGTTGTAGCCGAAGGACTGGCAAGAGGATTGGCTACATTCCGGTTGTCCAGGCTGCTGCGGGGCGACCAATCATAGCTTACTCCGCCCTGTGCCGTTAGCTGAATGGCATCACCGGGGCAAATGCCGGCATTGGCAGGGCCTGCATTGGGATCGGTCACCGGATACACATCCACATCAATTACGGCATTACTGGAACAGTTGAAGTTGTTTGTAGCAGTTACTGTATAGCTCACTGCACCGGTAGGGCTGGCTACGGGATTGGCTATACCCGGATTGCTCAAATTGGTCGCCGGTGTCCATACATAGGTAAACCCGCTAGCAACCTGCAGGGTGACAGACGTACCCGGGCAAATGGTCGTATCTGTGAACGCCGGGTTGAGCGCCGGTAAGGGATTCACTGTAACTCGTTGTGTGGCAGTTGACACACAACCATTGGCATCTGTACCGGTAAC
>CAYYHM010000192.1:0-3190 GCA_964471795.1 uncultured Chitinophagales bacterium
CCCATCTCTCCTTCGGTGATGGTTTCGGTATCTATCAGCGTGTCGCGGTAGGTTACGCGGTACTCCCGGTTGAACACAAATTCCGGAATGGTGGAATTGCTATCAGCCAGAAAGGTGGAGCGTGGTGTGCCATTGATAGCCTCCAGCCGTAGGGTAACGATGGGAACTGTCTGCAACACCGGGAAACCTTGTTCACGGGTGAATGCCTGCACCGCTGCTACCTGACTGGGCTGTATGTCGAACAGGATTACGTTGGGTTGATTGTCGGAGCCACTCACAGCGATGTTTTGCAGCAATAGGGTACGGATAAAGAACAGCGTACTGATGAGTGCTGTGCCAAGTCCGATGATGACCACCAACAGCATGGTTTGATTGTGGGGACGGAACAGGTTGGCCATTCCCTGGCGCCATGTGTAGGGCCAGCCTTGCGGGAAGAATCGTCTGCTCGCATACATAAGCAACCACGCCATGCCACTCAGCAAAAGGGCGCCGCCGGCCATGATGCCGGTAAACAACAAAGCGGCCTGCCAACTACCTGCCTGCCAGCGGGCAAACAACAGAATGGACAACGTGATAAGCCCCATGATAAGGTACGACAGTGCATCGTGGCCGGCAGGTTCGGTTTGCACACGGATGGCCTCCAGAGGAGAGATGCGCCTTAGCCGGATAAGCGGCAGCAAGGCAAACAGCATAGCCATGCCAATACCCGTGGCTACGCCCTGCAGAAATGCTTGTGCAGAAAAGGAAGCTGTAATGGTGAGGGGTAGGAAATCTGCCAGCAGGGAAGGCATGCCCATCTGCAAGATAGTGCCGAGTATGGCCCCTGCCACCGATCCGGCTATACTCATCAGCACCACTTGATGCCAATAGATGAGCATGGCATCGCGGGCACGCACTCCCAGGGTGCGCAGCATGGCCACCGTGGCGCGCTTTTCTTGCAGGTACACCTGTACCGTACCCGCTACACCTACAGCGCCGAGTAGTAGAGCTATAAAGCCAACCAGATTGAGGAAGCCGGTTAGATCGTTGAAGGCCTGGCTGGTGTTTTCGCGGTTGGTATCAATGGTAGTGGCTTCATAGCTGTTGGCATCCAGCAGTGGTTTCAGCTCTTCGGCCAGCGCATCCGCATCGGTAGCGGCATCGAGTAAAAAGTAGTATCGGTAGAATACGCGGCTGCCCTTTTGTACCAGTCCGGTGCTGTCCAGCCAATCCATGGCAATGTACACCTTGGGGGATATAGCAGTGGCGATCTCTGCATATCCCGGCACGGCCTGCAGTGCTCCTGCTATGGAGAAGGCTTGTTTCCCCAGCATAATGGTGTCGCCTGTTTGCAGGGCAAACTGGTCCATCAATCCTTGATCGATGAGGGCATATGGCCCTGTGGTATAGGTGTCAACGGCATTTTCCGGTAGGGTGGATAGTGAGCCGTAGAAAGGATAATCGCCCTCTTGTGCCCGCAGCTGTACGAGGCGTGTCTGCCCGGTAGCAGCCACTTGCAGCATGGTGGCGAAGGCTTTGGTGTGGGCACGTTGTGTGCCCAGGGTATCCAACAGCGTTTGCAAGGTAGAGTCAGCCTCGAAGTAGCTGCGGAGTACCAGATCGGCACCTAGTAGTTCTTTAGCTTCTGCGTCGATGTCGCGCTCAATGTTGTGCCGAAATCCTTGTATGGCGGTAAGTACGGCTATGCCCAGCACGATGGCCGACACGAAGAGCAACAGCCGGCTCCAGTTCTTACGAGCATCCCGCCAGGCCATCAGCCACAGCCAGCTATAGGTGTAGCGGTGTTTCATGCGGTAGGTTGTCCGGTTGCCACGATGTGTCCACCCTTTAGCCGGATGATATGGCCGGTGCGTTGTGCCAGTTCCAGATCGTGGGTCACCAGCACCAGGGTAGTGCCGGCTTCCCGGTTCAGGTCGAAGAGGAGGGATTCTATCTTTTCGCTGGTGGCATCGTCCAGGTTGCCCGTGGGTTCGTCGGCAAACAGGATGCGTGGCCGGTTGGCAAAGGCACGTGCTATGGCCACCCGTTGTTGCTCGCCCCCGCTCAGCTGTGTGGGGTAGTGGTGTGCCCTGTCGGCCAGCCCCACCTTCTCCAGCAGTTCCAACGCTTTGTTTCGAGCCATCTTGCCGCCTTGCAGTTCCACCGGCACCATCACGTTTTCCAGGGCGGTAAGGGTGGGTATGAGCTGGAAGTTCTGAAATACGAAGCCCACCTTTTCTGCCCGGAATGCAGCCCGTTCATCTTCTGTCAGTGCTGTGATGTCAGTACCATCAATCACTACACGCCCGGTAGAAGGTCGGTCGAGGCCTGCACACAAGCCCAATAATGTGGTTTTGCCACTACCGGAAGGCCCTACGATGGAGAGGCTATCGCCTTGTGGCAAGGTAAAGGTGACATCGTGCAGCACGGTAAGCTCGCGCTGACCGCTGCGAAAAGTCTTGGTAAGCTGCTGAACAGCCAGTATATCGGACATGGTACAATGTTTCTGTGTCGGATACGACTAACAATGGGAATCGTATTTTCGTTTGACACAAAGTGAAAGACGTATGGTGTGGAACAAAATTGTGTTGTTGACAGCCTTGGTGGGGTTGATGGCTTGTGGTAGTGGTGGCCAAATGGAATCCACGCAGCCGGCTTCTGCCAATACTACGGAGGCATCGACAGAATCCCGGCAGGTAATCTTGTTTTTGGGTAATTCCATCACAGCCGGGTATGGATTGTCGGTGGAGGAGGCTTACCCTGCTCTCATTCAGCAGCGGCTCGATTCGCTCGGCTGGGCCTATCGCTGTGTAAATGCTGGCATTAGTGGGGAAACAACGGCCGGAGGGCGTGACCGGATTGGCTGGTTGTTGGAACAAACCCCTGATATAGCGGTAGTGGTGGTAGCCCTGGGTGGCAATGACGGTCTGCGCGCTATCGATCCTGCCAACACGTACGTTAACCTGCAAGCCATCATCCAGACCATACGCCGGCACGATAGCAACATCCGCATCCTGCTGGCCGGCATGGAAGCGCCACCCAATCTGGGCGATACCTACACCAGTGCTTTTCGTGCCGTGTATCCCCGCCTGCAACAGGAGATGGACGTGGCATTGCTGCCTTTTCTGTTGGCAGGCGTAGCCGGTGAGCCGGCGTTGAACCAGGCCGATGGCATACATCCTACCCCGGAGGGGCAACAGAAGGTGGCAGC
>CAYYHM010000193.1:0-3143 GCA_964471795.1 uncultured Chitinophagales bacterium
GCCATCGAAATAGCCATGGTCGGCAATCACCTCCTCGTCATCTTCCACAATCTCGAAAGTGCCCTTGCGCTTGTTGTAGATAAGGGTATACCCTTCCCAGCTAAGCAGCAGCTGTGACCCTTGCTCCTCCAGATTTACCGGCATCGATGTATTTGCCGGCAGTACAACCGCATCCGACGGATTGTACCGCTCCAGACCGTCGGGGCGGAAATCTACCCGCAGGTGCTGTGGCGTCATAGGCGTCAGCAACAGGGTTCCCCGCTGCGTTTGTATCTGCAACGTGTTGGCCTCATCCTGCATCTGATGGGAAATGTATCCCCCGTAGCCCTGCCCCATCAGCCAGGCCGGACAAGCCAGCAACAACAGCAGTATCGTGCGCATACTTTACCAGTTTATGTGAACAAGTGTAGGCTCATCGGCAAACTCTACGAACGGCAGCCCGTGGATGATCTTACTCTGATCGTTGCGGTTTTCCCATGGATCGAAGTTGCTGATAGGCCACACGAAGCGGTGATCTTCCCGCTGTACAGATACCTGACGGCCATTTACCTCCACCGTTGCCCCCAGGTTGTGGAAGCCGTGCAAGTATATGCGTACCCGCCGGAAGAAGGGCGCATAGCTGCCCTCCGGCGTGTCCAGCAGTATCTGCCTGTCGGCGGGGTTGACACATAGCATGCGGCTGTAATGCTGACCATTTCGGTAGGCATACGTTTCGCCATCATCATCATAGAAGTCGAACACACTGGCCTCGCTGCCGTGGTACACATGCAGCAGCAGCACATCTTCGGGCTGCTCTTTGGTGCTCTGCACCTGCGTCTGCATGGGGATGATGGCACCGGCTTTTACGAAGATGGGAATCTCATCGCTCCGCACTTCGTACAGGATTTCCGTGTCACCCTCATAGTGGGTATCGCGGTAGAAGTCGTACCATGCGCCTTTTGGCAGCAGTACTTTCACGATGGTGTCGTGGCTGCGCACAGGCGCGATGAGGAAGGAAGGCCCGAAGAGGTATTGGTTCTCGTAGTTGGCCTGATAGATGCGGTGATCGTGGGTATAGTCGATGGCCAGACTGCGCTGCACCGGCATGCCCGTACGACCTGCCTCCCGGAATACCGAGTAGAGATACGGCAGCAGGCGGTAGCGTAGGTTCAGGTAGTTGCGCGACACCTCTTCCACCTCCTCACCGAAGGTCCACGGCTCCGCATCGCGGCTGTTGATCATGGAGTGGCCACGGTAGAAGGGCGAGAAGGCACCGAGGGCGATCCAGCGGGCAAACATCTCGCGGCTGGCTTCACCGGCAAAGCCCCCCACGTCGTAGCCGGCATACGGCACCCCCGACAGACCAAGGCTGTTGATGAGGCGCACCCCGGTGATCATGTGGTCATCGGACGCCACATTGTCGCCCGTCCACACAGCGGCATAGCGCTGTATGCCTGCAAATCCGGAACGGCTGAGGATGAACGGTCGCTTGCCATCCATCTGCTGTTTCACCCCTTCATAGGTGC
The DNA here is from genome assembly GCA_964471795.1 of uncultured Chitinophagales bacterium. Classification (GTDB taxonomy): domain Bacteria; phylum Bacteroidota; class Bacteroidia; order Chitinophagales; family S012-47; genus CAJXXO01. The sequence continues at coordinate 1,506 of CAYYHM010000193.1, forward strand.
TGCGGGCCATCTGCATGCCGTACACGTTGTGTGCCCTGCGGTGGGTAGCATGCAAGCCTTCGTAGTTGAACTCCACCAGGTCGGGTACGCAGTTGCCCCAGGTGGCGGGCTCGTTCATATCATTCCAGAAGCCTTCAATACCGGCTTCGGTGTATATCTTGAAATGTTCACCCCACCAGTCGCGTGCCTTGGGGTTGGTGAAGTCGGGGAAATGGCACCAACCGGGCCATACCGCTCCTTCATAGTAGGTGTTGTCGGGGTACTTGGCGAAGATGTCCTCGCGCTTGCCTGTTTCATAGGCTTCATAGCCCTCTTCGATCTTCACACCCGGATCCACGATCACCACCACATGGAAACCCATCTTCTTCAGCTCATCCATCAGCCCCTTGGGATCGGGGAAGCGTTCCGGGTGAAAGGTGAATACCTTGTAATCCTCCATGTAGTGGATGTCGAGGTAGATCACGTCGGCAGGCAATTGCTTGTCGCGGAAGGTGCGTGCCACATTCAGCACCTCCTTGTCGGGATAATAGCTATAGCGGCACTGCTGATAGCCCAGGCACCACTTAGGCGGCATGGGCGTGCGACCGGTGAGGAAGGTATAGGCCTCTATGATGCCGGCTACGGTGTCGTGGTGGATGAAGTAATAGTCGATGTTGGGTCCTTCGGAGGTGAAGTAGCTGAACCGCCTGTTGGAGGCCCCGAAGTTGAACAGCGTCTTGTACGTATTGTCGAAGAAGATGCCGTAGGTAAGTCCACTGTGTACACCCATGTAGAAGGGTACTGACATGTATAGCGGATCACCATCCACCGGGTAGGCAAAGAAGTCGTAGTTCCAGTTGGTGAACGACTTACCCCTGCGGTCGAGACCGCCAGTTTTTTCACCGAGGCCGATGAAGCGCTCACCCTCTTGCAGCACCTTGTAGGTGGTGCCACTCACGCCAATCCAGGAGCTGCCGAATGCCGGGTCGTCCTGGTTTACCACTTGTCCATCCTTGTTGCAGAAGGTGATGCGGATGGGGTCTTTGGTGACGTATGCAGTGACCATGGCCGTTTCCAGCACCAGCTGGTGGTCTTCTTCGCGCACGTTGAACGGCATGTCGAAGGGTTCGGCCACCACGGAGTACGGGTTCGGGTCGAACACGAAGCCCTCCTTGTGGATGCGTACACGGATGACGGATTCCTGGTAAACGATAAGTTCTAAGGTGCTGTTGTCGGCATGGATGATGATGCCGTGGTCGGTCTGTTCCCAGCGGGTCATGCGACCCACCGTTTCATTCATATGATCGTTGAGGGGTTGTGTAGGTTGGTTCATCAGGACTTTTCTCTGCGGTTCTCAAAAACGGCAGGGAAAATACTACAAAATGGCTGCAGGAGCGGTATGTAGCACCATGAAAATGGGCAGAAATTATACCTGCTTGTTCTGACTTAGTCTTCCTTACAAGCCCTTACTCTGTCGTTGTAGCGACGGTAGGCGCCATAGCCGGCTCCTGCCAGCAGCAGGATGCCGATGCCACCATCTATGGGTACGGGTGGTGCACTACCTGTACCGGTATTGTTGCTCTGCGGTGGTGGTGGCGGGCCTGTCTGCGCCATCAGTTGTGTGGCTACTGCCGTAAAGACGAATGTGAGCAAAAGAGC
>CAYYHM010000194.1:0-3132 GCA_964471795.1 uncultured Chitinophagales bacterium
ATGGCAGTGTACATGCCGGATGGCCAACTACTCACGGATATTTCGTTAGTTGTGCCAGGAAATAATGAGACCTGATGCACTATCCTACCTAAATAATCAAACAGTAGACATTTGCCGCCTGCACCTTCCACAGATATGAGTAACTGTTGGTCGACTGGATTTGGAAATACATGCCAATCTGCATTGCTTGGTCGCGTGATTGTAGATGTAATCGTACCGGTGTCACAAATAGGGGAAATAGCAATTAGCGGTGCAAAAAACTGTGCCATGTTCTGCTCGCGTGTGCTGATATTGTCGTAAGCGTGGCATGGTTTGTTCACCTGATCAAGACAGCTGGCTTGGCCAATCAGGAATTGATACGGAAATGCCGGACCGGTGAAATCATTTTGAATAGTATACCCATAATTGGCGGTACTATTCCAGTTACTGAAAGTACGACTGCCATAGCTAGTAGGAGTATTCTTGATGCCGAAGCAGTTATACCCATTTGTGAAACACCACGAGAGTCCCCAAAAGATGGGCATACTATCAATCGATACGACTATATCACAAGGCTGATGGTAGGAATAAATGGCTGGAAGTACTTTCCCGGTGGGAGATTGTGCCAGCAGGTTGGTGAACATGCCACCGAATATGTTGCCCACACCTTTTATTGTGTACGGGATTACAGTAGGCTCTATTGTTCCGTCAATGCTACCTAGATCAGGACGGTTGATTGAGGCAGGTAGACTTGCTCCCTGAATGGATGGACAATTTGCCGCATTGGGATGTGGTGCAGGCACAGCTGAGATTGCATTCGTACCAGATGGCCTTTCACTGGGCATGTCTAGTAATGCTGCTCCCAGCGCGGTAAAAGCACCGGCACTTTCTCCGGCGATGAAAATATGATCTGTATCGATACGGAATAGTACGCTTCTATTTACCAGGAAGCGTATAGCACCTTTCGCATCTTGCACGGCGCGATAGTAGGCTCGATACCATTCGGCGGTATCAGTTGCGAATAAACAGGGATAATTTGGATAGTTGCAACTCCACGATGCGTCGTCTGCCACCAATCCAAGCCGATAGTCAACGGATGCAGTAACATACCCTCTTTTTGCAAATTCGCGGCACAGAAACTGAATGGAAGCATCATTCTTATTGCCAGTAACCCATGCGCCGCCATGTATCCATAACAAAACAGGTCTTTTTGAAACTTGTGCAGGATCATCGCAGCGAGGTAGAAAAATGTCCATTGTCAAGGTATCTGTTGTGCCTGCATAATTGATGGCTTCACCGTATGGGATGCTTATCAGACTATCGTAGTCATATTTTTTATCTACCCATTGTTGGGTAAAAAGGGATGAAGATGTGCCGGCAAGCAGCCACAAAAAGGAAACCAATCTCAGGTATATTAAATACATGGTATTATGTAGTAATCTGGTTTTGAGTCAGAAACATACGGGAAATTACGGACTTTACCTATTGCATTAAATGAACTTTTTTTAGTGGGGAATAGGGGCGTTGTATCGTGTTCTATGTCGACATTACCTTTGCACTATGCCAGTTATACAGGTGCATCGGTTGGGATTGATGGATTATCAGGAGGCGTGGGAATACCAGCAGCGCCTGTTCCGAATGTCCATTGACCGTAAAATGGCCAACCGGGAGCTGCCGCCCGCTGAGCAGCTAACGCCGGAGCATCACCTGATCATTTGTGAGCATCCGCCTGTCATCACTTTGGGAAAGAGTGGGAAAGAGCAGCACCTGATGGCAGATGCGGCCCGACTGCAGCTGCTGGAGTTGTCATTCGTGAAGACCAACCGGGGCGGCGATATTACCTTCCATGGCCCCGGGCAGTTGGTGGTGTATCCCATCCTGGATCTGCACGATTTCTTCACCGACATCGGGCGGTACATGCGCTACCTGGAGGAAGTAGTGATCCGCACACTGGCAGATTATGGGTTGCAGGGCGACCGCCTTCCCGGTGCTACCGGTGTGTGGCTGGATCCGCAGGATGATAGCCGTGCCCGCAAGATCTGCGCTATGGGTGTGCGCAGCAGCCGATGGGTTACCATGCACGGACTGGCACTGAATGTAACCACCGATTTGCGGTACTTCGACCTAATCGTGCCCTGTGGCATTGCCGACAAGGCGGTAACCTCGCTGCAACAGGAAAGGGGAGAGGCTGTATCTTTGCCAGAGGTTACTGACAAGCTATTACATCATTTTGCTGCTGTTTTTGACGCCGATCTAATGGAATTCACCACATGAAAAAGGATATTCAGTTTCCCAAAGTTGAGGATGTAGCGGTTGCCGTTGTCCCTGCTGAAGACAGCAGTGGTGTGTGGGAGGTATATCTGATCCATATGGCAAACAGGGTGCTCGAGAATGTAATGATCACCTCCAGCGGCTATGGTGAGAAAGATGGCAGAAAGGTGGAAACCTCCAAGATGCGGCATCGGCTGGGGACGCTGGAGGGACAGAAGGCCGTCGCCATAGAAAGCATCATCGAAGAGGTGTTCGCCATCACCAACGAATTCTGGGTGTCGTTTTGGTGCAACAATCAGTTGTTCGACAGGAAGTACATCTTTGTAAGTGGCAGCATTCACCCCAACAATTTTACAGAAGTGCCCTTGCTGGGCAGAAAAGGAGTAGTAATACGATGAGTAGGGTGGATGAACAGTGGGACGAGATATTGCCGGATGGTGCCGGCGAAGAGGAGGAGTATGAACTCCACCGTATTGTGGCCGACAGGGGGCAGGAGTTACTGCGGATCGACAAGTTTCTGGTAAACAGAATCGAGAAGATTAGTCGCAACAGGTTGCAGGAAGCGGCAAGGGCCGGCGGTATCCGCGTAAACGGTGTGCCGGTGAGGTCAAACTACAAAGTGCGACCGGGGGATGAGGTGACTGTGGTGATGGCGCAGCCGCCACGGGAGATCGAGCTGAAGCCGGAAGATATTCCGCTCAACATCGTGTATGAGGACAAATACCTGGTGGTAATCGACAAACCGGCCGGATTGGTAGTGCACCCCGGCCATGGCAACTACACCGGTACGCTGGTGAATGCGCTGCTGCACCATTTCCAGCAACTGCCCGATGCTTCGGAGGACAATACACGTCCCGGATTGGTGCATCGCTTGGACAAGGA
>CAYYHM010000195.1:0-3043 GCA_964471795.1 uncultured Chitinophagales bacterium
GGAAAGGCATCATGTGCTTATCAAAGCCGGCGCTATCCAGCTTCAGCAGCTGTCGGGGTATTTCGCGGGCCGGTCGCATCACTTTGGCCATAAAGTTGAGCTCACGCTTGTAGGTATTGATGCGGGTGGGAATCTCCTTGTCGATGGATTCCAGTACCTGCAATTCCAGCTCTTCAATTTCTTCGCCGATGTGTTCTACAAGGTAGATATAATTATCCACCACGGTGTCGATAAGGGAGTAGGCGAGGTAGGGGGCTCCCATTTGTCGGGTGCGGCCCTTCCCCTGCCTGATGCGTTCCCGCACGGCATCAAAAGTATCGCCGCTTTGCTCCTGAAAGGTAACCACAAACCTATCGGAGATGAGTATGCTGAGTTGCTCGGAACTTACCTCCTTGTTGTCGCGGTGGAAGGTCAACATCTTGAGGGCAATAAACACATTGTTGTCTATCAGTTCCACCTTGGCACGCTGTCCGGTGTTCATGATGTCCTCCAGAATCATCGGGTGGATGTGGAACCGCTCGCCAATCGCTTTGATAAGTGTGGTGTCGTGTACCCCATCCACATTGAGCCAGGTGATGGACGGTTTGGCGATGTAGGTGTCCAGCTCTTCCAGCGAGGTGATGCTTTTTTCCGTGAGCTCGCCGGGGGTGAAGTCCATCACGTATAGCGCAGACTGCTCCATCTTCTGCTGGCCTACGAAGATGAGTGATCCGGGGCTTTGCCCCTTGGTTTGCAGCCGTTTTTTGTAGAACCGCGCCATATCAGCAAGTTATCGATTTCTGTGGATACCCACAAAGATGCAGGTCACCGTGTCAGTAGGGGTCAGCATCCACAATAAAGGTTACCCGCTTATAGGCCGGGTCGTTGGCCAGCGAGGCCTCTGCCTCATGCAGCAACTGCCGTACCTGTTGCATGGCTGCGTGGGTGCGGGGTACCTTCACCATAATGTCTGCCAGGTATTGGTTGCGTACCCTGCCGACAGTGGGTGCTGTGGGGTCGTACACCTTGTGACCACCACCTTTGGCCAGTATACGGTGCACCAATCTGGCGGCGCCGAACACCCGATCCCTGTCCTGATGGCGGAAGTGCAGGTTCAGCATCCGAATCATCGGGGGGTAGGTAAACTGTTGCCGCTCTGCCATTTCCTGCTGAAAGAAGCCGGGAAAGTCGTGATTGAGCACGAAGGGGAGCAGTGGATGGTTGGTTTGGCGGATCTGTATAAGCACCTTGCCCTGTCTGCCCTTACGGCCACTTCGCCCTGCTACCTGCACCATCAGCTGGAAGGCGCGTTCGTGGCTGCGAAAGTCGGGGTAGTGTATCAGCTGATCGGCGCTCAGGATACCTACCAACGCTACTTTTTCGAAGTCGAGCCCCTTGGTAACCATTTGTGTGCCAACCAGGATGTCGGTCTTACCGGTTTCAAAATCGTGGATGATGTCCTGATGTCCCTGCTTGCCTTTCGTAGCATCCAGATCCAGGCGGGCTACCTGTGCCTTGGGAAATAGCAGGTGCAGTTCGTCTTCTATCTTTTCTGTGCCGAAACCGGTTACCCGCATGTGGTGGGCGCCACAGGCAGGGCATGCTGTTACTGTGGGCTGATGGTGACCGCAATAGTGGCACTTGAGCCGATCATTGTACTTGTGGTAGGTAAGCGATACATCGCAGTTGGGGCAGTTGGGTATGTAGCCACAGGTGCCGCATACCAGCATGGGCGCATAGCCGCGCCGGTTGCGGAACAAGATGGCCTGTTCGCCGGCATCCAGCACCTGCTTTAGCCCAGCCACCAACTCCTCGGACAGGTGCTGACTATTGTGGGTGATGCGCGACGATTTGGACACATCCACCAATTTCATCTCCGGGAGCTGTATGTCGCCATACCGTTGTAGCAGGTTTACCAGTCCATACTTCCCCTTGGAAGTGTTGTAATAGCTTTCTACTGATGGGGTGGCACTCCCTAGCAGTACCTTGGCACCTGTTTTCGTGGCCAGCCATATGGCTGCATCGCGGGCATTGTAACGCGGTGCGGGATCGAACTGCTTATAGGACCGGTCGTGCTCCTCATCCACAATCACCAGTTGCAGATCCCGGAAGGGGAGCAGCAAACCACTGCGGGCACCCAGCAGGATATGGTACTCACCGCGTAGTGTCTTTTGCCATACTTCAATACGCTCGTTGGAGGAAAATCGACTGTGGTAGATGCCGATGGTATCGCCGAAAACGCGCTTGAGGCGTTGAATCATCTGAGCGGTAAGGGCAATCTCGGGTAGCAGGTATAGCACCTGCCCGCCCTGCTGCAGTGCCTCCTCTATCAACTTGATGTATATCTCCGTTTTGCCGCTGGAGGTAACCCCCCGCAACAACACGGTGCTATGATCCTGCCATTGGTGGCGTATGGCCTCAAAAGCAGCCTGTTGTGCCGGCGACAGGTCAAAGCGGCTGCCGATAACTTCCAGCCCCTGCGGCAGTCGGCTCACTTCCTCCTCACGAGCGGAAAAGATGCCTTTCTCGATCATCTTAGCAACCACTGTGTAGTTTTTGCCTACGGCTGCCAACAGCTCGCTTTTCCGGACAGACTTGCCCAAGGTGTGGAGGTGAAACCATGCCAGTAGCGCTTCCAGCTGTTTGGGGGCACGATTCAGCTCCTGGAACAGTGTGCGGCGTGCCTCCTCTTGTTGGTAGTCGGGTCCCAAATCCAGCCATGTTTCGGTCTTTGGCTTGTAGCCATCCTGCAGTTCCTCCTGCTGAAAAAGGACGCCCATCTGTAACATGCGCTTGATGATAGGGTAGACGGTCTTTTTGCCCAGCAGCTCCTGTACCTGCTTCAGGGTAAGCTCATCCTGCACAGATAGTGCTTCGGCGATGAGGTATTCTTCATCACTCAGCATGGAATAATCGTGGGCAAACGTGGGGTGCAGGGAGATGCGCGTTTCACTTTCCAGCTTATATCCGGCAGGTAATGCGGCGTTCATCACGTCGCCGGTATGGCACAGATAATAGTCGGCGAGCCACTCCCAGAACACCTGCTGGGTGGGGGTGATGATGG
>CAYYHM010000196.1:0-2990 GCA_964471795.1 uncultured Chitinophagales bacterium
CTTCATCATGTGATAAAGCTACTACGATGCTGGGAGATTCCGGCATCCGGGAGGGCAGGGCGCAGACTACCTGTAGGTTGTAAAGTTCTCTCTCCTTCCCAGCCTACCTACCTATCGGCAGGTAAACCGGCAGGCAGGCCTTCTTCCCTTCGTCCCTTCTACCCTTCTACCCTTCTACCCTCCTTCCCTCCTTCCCTCCTTCCCTACCTACCTACCTATCGGCAGGTAAACCGGCAGGCAGGCCTTTTACCCTACCTACCGGCAGGCAGGCCTTCTTCCCTGCCTACCTACCTATCGGCAGGTAAACCGGCAGGCAGGCCTTCTTCCCTTCTTCCCTTCTACCCTCCTTCCCTCCTTCCCTGCCTACCGTCAAGCAGGCCTCCTTGCCTCTTCACCCACCACCCGTAAAATATCTATCAGCTAGTAATTACCCGCCAGGGATGTTACATTTGAAGAAGTAATCACTTGCCTGGTTGGCTACAATATCCGCTCCATGAGACAATTCTTTTCCTTACTCTCACTGCTTTCCATCATTCATCTGACCGCTATTGCGCAGCAGACCATGACACCCGAATTGCTGTGGCAGTTGGGTCGTGTTAGCGGTGGTGCTGCCGGTCCTGATGGTAGCTCCGTGCTGTATGGCGTTACCCGCTATGACCTGTCAGCCAACAAAGGCAACAGGGACCTGTACCTGATTCCTGCCACGGGTGGCGAAGCAGTGGCGTTGACAGCAACGCCGTACAGCGAATACAATGAGCAATGGCACCCCGGCGGCAAGTGGGTCGGATTTCTGAGTGCGGCCGGAGGCACCCCGCAGTGGTATGAGGTGCGTCCTGATGGCAGCGGCCTGCGGCAGGTTACCGACGTGGCCGGTGGTATCGCCAACTTTTCCTACTCTCCGGATGGTCGGTATGTGTCATTTACCCGACAGGTAAAGACCGGCCAAACCGTACAGGATCGTTACCCTGACCTGCCTCTGGCAGACGCCCGCATCATCGACGACCTGATGTACCGCCACTGGGACAGCTGGGACGACTACCAGAGCAGTCATCTCTGCATCGCACCCTACATCGACGGCGCTATTGGTACATTCACTGATATCATGGACGGCCAGCCGTTTGATGCACCTTTGTCACCCTTTGGCGGTACGGAGCAGATCAACTGGCATCCACAGTCACGATATATTGCTTACACCATCAAGCAAACAACAGGCAAGGCTTATGCCGAAAGCACCGACTCCCATGTGCTACTGTACGATCTGGAAACCGGCACCACACAGAACCTGTCTGAAGGCATGCCCGGATATGACCGCGATCCGGTGTTTTCACATGCCGGCCGCTACATCCTATGGACCAGCATGGAGCGTGCCGGTTTCGAAAGCGACCGCACCCGCTGTTTTGTGTACGACTTCGAAACCGGTAATCGGTTTGAAGCTGTAACACCTTTCGATGATGAATGCAACCACCCTGTGTGGTCGATGGATGATGCTACCTTGTATTTCCTTACCGGTACGAGCGCCACCTATCAGGTAGCGGCGTGGCATCTGGCCTCCCGCAGTCTCCGGTATATTACCGAGGGGAACCACAACTTTACCCATGTAGCGGTGATCGACGACAACACGTTGCTGGCTGCCCGTATGGATATGAACCATGCGGCGGAGTTGTTTACCATCACCTTGGATGATGGGGTAGTGCACCCGCTTACCCATACCAACGATACGCTGTATGCCGGAATTCAGCAAAGCCGGGTGGAGAAGCTGTACGTAGAAACGACGGATGGTCAGCAGATGCTGTCGTGGGTGATCTACCCACCGGATTTCGATCCAAACAAGAAATATCCTGCCCTGCTATACTGCCAGGGCGGCCCGCAGAGTGCAGTCAGCCAGTTTTACAGCTACCGCTGGAACTTCCAGCTTATGGCAGCCAACGGGTATATCATTATAGCACCCAACCGCAGAGGTTTGCCCAGCTTCGGGCAGACGTGGAACGATCAGATCAGTGGCGACTGGGGTGGACAAAACATGCAGGACTACCTGTCGGCCATCGACGCACTGGCAGAGATGCCCTATGTAGACAATACAAGGCTCGGGGCTGTGGGTGCCAGCTATGGTGGCTACTCCGTATACTGGCTGGCAGGAAACCACAACAAACGGTTCAAGGCGCTGGTGGCACATTGTGGCTTGTTCAATCTGGAAAGCTGGTACGGCACAACCGAGGAGTTGTTCTTTGCCAACTGGGATATTGGTGGTCCATACTGGCAGGAGTCCTTGCAGGACGATTACCGCCGATTTTCGCCACATCGTTTTGTTCAAAACTGGGACACACCCATACTGGTGATCCACGGAGAAAAGGACTTCAGGGTGCCGGTGGGCGAGGGCATGCAGGCCTTTCAGGCGGCACAGGTAAGGGGCATTCCAAGCAGGTTCCTGTACTTTCCGGAGGAAGGGCACTGGGTGCAAGGGCCACAGAATGGTGTGCTGTGGCACCGCGAGTTCTTCCGATGGCTGGATCAGTGGCTGAAGTAATTCGTCCGTCAGGCATGGTGTTTCGTCGGGAAGAATGACTAAATCATCCAACAACCTATTGCCATCCATGCTATCCGGTACTACATTTGCGTCATGAATCAAACATGGCTGGCAGACTCAGTGGAAGAAAGACCCTTATTAGCAGGGGAACGAATCCGTATGACCCTCGACCTGGCATTCAGGCATTTATCAAAGAATGGGCGTAAGGTGAGGCTATTGCCAAAAGACCGCAAGGCCATGCTGGATGGTCTCAGCACCACCTGGCGGCAGTAATTGTCATCACTGCTCCTTCCTTTGTTTTACAGAATCATTAATTCCTGCCTCAGCCGATGAACTTTTCGTTTGTTTGCTGATTTTTGAGGTATGGATTGGTCTAGAAGAGCGTTCTTATCATTTATGGGTCGTGGGGCACTGGTAGCCACCACTGCCGGTATGGTAACACCACTATTGGGTTGCGACAACAAGT
>CAYYHM010000197.1:0-2961 GCA_964471795.1 uncultured Chitinophagales bacterium
CTGTGACATGATGACTATATGGTTGATGATGAGTTTACTGCTACCGCCGGATTCGATGCTGATAAATTTTGGGAAAGCACAGGATGCTCCTTGGCAGGTGGTGGTAGATGGTGTGATGGGCGGACGTTCCAGTGGACGGACTGCAGTTACCGATGAGACGATTGTGTTTTCCGGAACAATTTCCCTGCAGAACAATGGTGGATTTTCATCGCTGCGGAGTCCTTGGGCACGGTATGACCTCTCCGCATACAGCACGGTGACCATACGCTACAGGAACACAGGCCAGACATTTGCACTTACGTTTGACAACTCACGGGTTTGGTATCTGCCCAATTGCAAGCTGGATCTTCCGGACAGTGGCGGAGAATGGACAACAGTAACCTTGCCATTACTAGATGCCAAAGAGTATCAGGTAGCCAGCCCTACAGGACGCACCTTAGCAGCCTGGGACAGAAGCGCCATCATACGGCTGGGTTTCATCAATACCGGCAAGAAAGCCGGTGACTTTACGCTGGAAATCGATGAGATTCGGTTCCAGTAAAGAATGCTTTCCCAAGTCGTAACACTTTAGCCGGGGCGTGCCGGCCATTACAATACCGCTTTGATATTCGCCTCGATCGTGCTTAGATCATTATAGCTGGGGACGAACGACTTTCCTGTGACAGTCTCATACAACTGTATATACCGCTGTGACACTGTTTCCACAAACTCGTCAGGCATTACCGGCATGGTTTGTCCGTCGAGTCCTCTGAAACCATTAGCCATCAACCATTCCCGCACAAACTCCTTGCTCAGTTGCTGCTGACGCTCGCCGCGAGACTGCCGTTCTTCATAGCCGTCTGCAAAGAAATAACGGCTACTGTCAGGTGTGTGTATCTCATCGATCAGGTAGATGGTATCGCCCACCTTGCCGAACTCATATTTGGTATCCACCAGAATGAGCCCTTGCTTCGCCGCCATCTCCGTACCTCGCTGGAACAAAGCCCTTGTGTATTGCTCCAGCAGTGCATAATCTGCCTCTGACACGATACCCTGACGCAAGATGTCATCGCGTGATATGTCCTCGTCGTGACCGGTTTCTGCTTTGGTCGCCGGCGTTATGATGGGTGTAGGGAAAGGGTCGCTCTCCGTGAGACCGTCAGGCATCGGGGCACCGCTTACCTGGCGCTTGCCGGCCTGATATTCCCGCCACGCATGCCCGCTGAGGTAGCCACGTATCACCATCTCGATGCGGAATGGTTGGCATTGCCGACCTACGGCCACCCGGGGATCAGGAAATGCCTCCACCCAGTTGGGTACAATGTCGCGTGTAGCCTCCAGAAAGTGGGCAGCCGTCTGATTCAACACCTGCCCTTTGAACGGAATAGGACGCGGCAGGATGTGGTCGAAGGCTGAAATGCGATCGGTCGCCACCATCACCAGTTTATCCGTACCAATGGTGTACACATCGCGTACCTTGCCTTTGTACACGTTGGTTTGACCGGGAAGGTGGAAATCTGTGCCACCGATGATATGCGAAGCCATGAAATGGATTTAGACGGGTAAAGTTAGGGGATAAAGACGGTCTGCTAAACACCCTTGTACCTATGGTTGATCAGGTTGGTAAGTAGAATGAAAATGACAGGACTACCGGTGACTATGCTTACCTGTGGAAACGGCACCATCTCAAAAAGCATGAAGAATCAGCAACCCCGGTTGTTGAAATCGAGGGGCTGATTACCGGTAGTGTAGACCTTACTCTCAAAGCAAATAAGCACCTAATGCATCTGCCAACTGCCTATCGTTGGCCAACCGTGGCACCTTGTTTTGACCACCCAGCTTACCTACACTGCGCATATACTCCCGGAATGCATCAGGCTGTAAAAGCCGTATCTCCAATCTACGGAGGATACCACCACGAAGCAGGTCGTCATAGTATACGTTCTGCTGACGCAGGGCCACATCCAAATCTGCACAAAACGACTGGACATCTGCCGGTGGTACTCCAAAAGATACCCACCACTCATGGTAAGGCAGTCCACCCTCCGGCGGGTTCACCTGTGGCGCCACATGAAACTCGATCACGGAAGCGCCATGCATTGCCGCAGTTGTAAGCATGGCTTGCTCCACCTCCTCACCGATTACGTGCTCACCAAAGGCACTGATGAAGTGTTTCACCCTGCCGGTAACCACCAATCGATAGGGGTTGAGCGACACGAACTTGACCGTATCGCCGATGCTGTAGCCCCACAAGCCGGCATTATTGCTGAGTACTACCGCATAGTTGACGCCAGTTTTTACATCCTCTAAAGTGAGCCGGGGAGGATTATCGCTGTGGTAGGCCTCCAGCGGGATGAACTCGAAGAAGATGCCACTGTTGGCATTGAGCAGCAAACCGGGCTCGTGCTGTGTGTCCTGAAAGGCGATGAATCCCTCACTGGCGGGATAGGTTTCTATACCGGGAATCCGTTTGCCGACTGCTGCCTCCAGTCTTGCCCGGTAAGGTTCAAAGTTCACTCCCCCGTAAACAAATACCTTGTAATTCGGGAATACTTCTGCAATCGATCGACCGGTTCTTTCGATGATGCGCTCATAATACATCAGCACCCATGGGGGAATGCCGGAAATCAGGCGCATATCGGCTTGTAACGTCTCCTCCACAATCCGATCCAGCTTTTCTTCCCACTCTTCGATACAGTTGGTGGCATAGGTGGGCAGCTGATTGGCCTTTGCCCAGCGGGGTACATGGTGATTGACGATGCCACTCAAGCGCCCTGTTGGTATGCCCGCATGTATGGATAGCTCAGGACTGCCACTCAGAAAGATGAGCTTACCGTCGAACACAGAGGCATCGTTGGCCTCAGCCACATAACATAACAGCGCATTGCGGGCACTATCCATGTGGTTGGGCAGGCTGGCACGTGTGAGGGGAATGTATTTGGTGCCGGAAGTTGTACCGGAGGTCTTGGCAAAGTAGGCAGG
>CAYYHM010000198.1:0-2961 GCA_964471795.1 uncultured Chitinophagales bacterium
GACAGCATATGCAGCTGTGGGTAATCAGGCCAAAGCCGAGTATCACCTGCAGAAGGCCCAATAATTTTTTGCCAGATATTCCAACCTTTTTCGCTGCTTGTCGTCATTAAGGAAACCACGCCTATGGCGCGACGTGTATACGCATGGCTCATTCTACTTTTTCTGGTAGCAGGATGCTCCAAGAGCAGGTTTACCCTGCCCTCGTCTGTGCGGGTGGAAATGACGGCAGCTTCCGGATCAGCTGTAGGCGGTAGACTGCAGCTGGACTCATTGGTGTTGCGGCCCTACAAAATCACTTTTCGGGGAAGCCGTCCATCAGCACCTTACGTAGAACTTGTCCGTACGTTGGATGGGGCTATCTGGACGCTACCCGGCAGCTTCACGGTCACCCTCGATCTGCCACAAGGGGTGTACGATAATTTGTCGATGCAACTGGCTTTTCTGGGGGATGCTGCGTTTGAAGATGAGATCAGCGAGGCCATTGAAGAATGGTGGGAAGAGATTCAGCAAGGCAGGAACGGAGAAGATGAACTAGCCACTGTTGTGGAAGAGTACCTTGATTATGCAGCCCCATCATGTATGCTTAGCGGATGGTACAATAGTGCATCCCGGGGTAAGGTAAAATTCTATATGGTAATTCCTGCGGCATATAACCTTGACTTACAAGCCAGTAAGAATGGAGCCAACACCATCTCTATTCTGTCTGAAGCCACCAATAGCAGCCAGGTGGTGTTTCAGCCGGCACAATGGGCAACTCAGTTGTCTGTAGCAGCTTTGGAGAACGCTTATTACGCTGATGGAGACGATGAAGATATCCTGTTCGTGCACCCGCGCATCAACGCAACACTGTATACGCTGATATTGTCGGGCATTTCATCTGCTCAATCCTGGACATTCTATTAAGCCTATGCCCGCTGCTGCCTCTGTAGATCTGATCAATCGTTGCCTGCAAAGGGATCGTGCTGCGCAGGAAGAGTTGTATCGTGCCCATGCGCAGCGACTCTTCCACATGGCGCTGCAGTACACAGGGGATCGAGACGAAGCCAAGGATGTGCTGCAGGAAGCATTCATCAAGGTATTTCATTCATTGGGATCCTACTCGGGCAAAGGCAGCCTGGAAGGTTGGATGGGGCGTATTCTATCCAATACGGCCATCGATTACTTGCGAAAGAAGAGGCAATTCACTTTTACTGAAGTAACAGAGCAACTGGAAGACACAGCTGATGATAGTCCGGTAGACATCAGATTGCCACTGGATAAGATGATGGAACTGGTTAAGCGTTTGCCCGAACAGGCAAGGATCGTGTTCAACCTATATGTGCTGGACGATATGACGCATCGCGAGATTGCGGAGCGATTATCTATATCCGAAGGCACTTCGAAGTCACAATACAGTAGGGCGCGCACCCTGTTGAAAAGCTGGATTCAAAAAGCCTAACCATGTCGTACGACTATTTCAAACAAGCGTATCGCAAGTGGTTTGCACAGCAAGACGAGCAAGTGCCGGAGTCTGTATGGAACAGCATTCAGGACCAACTGGATATTGATGATGTGTGGAGCAGTATATCCGATCAGCTGGATGCACCCATACCAGGTGCTCCGGCGGCAGCGGGAGGCAGCTGGTCATGGTTGGTGCTGCCGTTTGTATGGCTGGCGATCTTTGTCTTCATTCACCAGCCTCCCTTGAATCCTCCACTACCGGTGGACGGGTTAGCAGTAGAGGAACTGCCTGGTGCGCCTGATAGCAGACAGCACCCAGGTGGTAGGCTGGCAACTTCAGAGATCCCCGTTTCACCAAGCCAGCCTGCAACACTTTCTACCCTTCGAGAAGTTGAACAGATCACTCAGTTGCCTACCGAAGCTGTTGGAGAGTCTACAGATGACAGCCCTGTTGCCAATAACGTAAGCTTGCCGCTCACAGTCATGGCTATACGCTCTGACAATTCACCACTTGAAGAGGAGAGAGCAACACTACCACTGTTCGATAATGATTCCGATGCATCAAGGACTTTGAATGACCTAGTAATAGCAGACCAGCCAAATGAGGGAGATGAAGACTCCCGCAGCATCTACAGTAGGGTGATTACACCGGAGAAACTACCCGTGCAACAATGGCTAGGCGATAATTCGTATCCGGCCATCACATGGATGCTACCATCTGCTCCTTCATCACACAAGCCAAGCAGGATACAACTAACCCATGTAGGCATTATGTCGGGGATAAAGAATACATGGCTATTTTGTCCGGAAACCGCTTATGGCCTCAGGTCAGAATCTTTGTCAGCAGTAGGCATGTCATGGGCTCCCGATGTCGGTGTTCAATCCAGGTGGTTGATACAAAGTCGGCATCAGGTAGGTGTGGATTTGTTGATGGTCTCTCCGTCGCGGCAAGTTTACAAACAGTACATAAACGCATACTATCAGCAGCGTTCTTTACAATTGGATTTCCAAAGGCTGCAGGCCTACATGATGTTTCCCATTAATCCCCGCCGATATTGGATAGCGGGCGCCTATGTGGCGCGCCTGTCAAGTGCTACTGAGGTTGTCGGACCTATCAGCAGTGATATCACCGATTTGTACACTCAGATAGACTATGGCTTATTAGCAGGCTATCAGGAACACCACCGCATCGGCAATAGGTGGGAGGCCATCATTGGTGTCCGGGCAATAGTTGGTTTACCCAACATCTACGCTGGGAGTGCCGTTATTCCTGCCTCATTCAATGCCACTCGCGAAGCCGGCTGGAGTGTGGTGGGTGGTATCCACTATCGATTGCATAAATAGTTGGTGGAAGCGGGCAGGTCTTAGGTTTCCTAATGAAGAAGTATGCCTGCTTTTTTTGACAAATATTGAGCTCTTTTTCCAACCTTTTTTCCAACCATCCGTCATAAGGGCAACTAAAACACATACACCTATGCAAACACCATTCAGAATTTTTGCGCTCTTCGCTTTTGTGGCCTT
>CAYYHM010000199.1:0-2887 GCA_964471795.1 uncultured Chitinophagales bacterium
ACTTCTATCTCCTGTTTGCCGGTGAAGACCAGAAAGAGGGCATGAACGCCTTTATCGAAAAGCGTAAACCAGACTTCAAGGGACGATAATCACATCCGGATCAGTGCGCTGCCCCAGGTAAATCCACTGCCGAAGGCCGCCAGACAGACCAAATCGCCGGGCTGTGCTTTCCCGTTTTCCCAGGCTTCAGTGAGCGCAATCGGTATCGATGCTGCCGTAGTGTTCCCGAACCGTTGAATGTTGTTCCACACCTGATCATCTCGCAGCCCCAACTTGGCCTGCACATACTGGCTGATGCGGAGATTCGCCTGATGCGGCACCAGCAGATCAATGGCTGATGTATCCAGACCCACCACGGACAATGCCTCGTGGATGACCTCCATGAACTTGACAACGGCTGTCTTGAAGACGAGCTGCCCATTCATGTAGGGATACACCATGGCCTCGTCCAGCATCTTCTGAGTGAGAAAGGTTTTACCGAACTCTGCCTCTTCATAGCCAAACATATCGATACCGTTCTCATGATGATAGCCACCATGTGAGCCCGGATTGATCATGGCCAACTCCTCGGCATAGGTTCCGTCGGCATGCAGTCGTGTGGTGAGGATACCCTTGCCGGGTTCCTCGTTGGGCTGTATGACTGCGGCCCCTGCCCCATCACCAAAGATGACAGACACATTGCGACCACGGGTGGTCAGATCGAGACCCATGGAGTGTGTTTCGGATCCTACCAGCAGAATATTCTTGTACATACCCGACCTGATGAACTGATCCGCAACTGACAGACCATACACGAAACCCGAGCACTGATTGCGGATATCGAGGGCGCCGATTTCGGTGCGGGTAATCCCCAGTTCCCGCTGCAGCAGCACTCCTCCACCGGGGAAGTAATAATCGGGACTTAGTGTGGCGAAGATGATGAAATCGATATCGCCGGGCTCCAGACCGGCACGCTCAATGGCAATGCGCGCCGCCTTGGCCCCCATGGTGGTAGTTGTTTCCTTATGCCGTTCTGCGAAGCGTCGTTCCTGTATTCCGGTGCGCTCTACGATCCACTCGTGGGTGGTGTCCATGTAGGCTGTCAAATCCTGATTGGTAACTACACGCTCGGGCACATAGTAACCCAATCCTGCAATCTTTCCGTTGGGCATGCTGTATGGATTGAGAATGCTAAAGATAGGGTTCTTCCCCGATTAGCAGTAATTTTCATGCATATGTACGGGAAGGCAGGGTCTGCATCACAGCATCCCACAACCGCTCCCGCATGCGAATGGCAGCAAGAGCGGCCGCCTCCGCCTCCTCCCACTTTTTGGCATCATCACCACAGAGATGCGCAACCATACGCAGTGCCATTGGACCATGCTCATCACCATCCAACTCGATGTGTCGGTCCAGATAGTACCTGAAATCTGCCAACTGATTGGGGAACCGTTGCTGCAGGTCATCTACAATTCGGGAAAACATATCGGGAATCAAGTCCTCCCTACCAAAAGTGAATACGGCAGCAATCTCGTGAGGACTGGCTTCCATAGCAGTGGATACGCTGAAATCCACGAAATTCTTTACACCGATAGGGATGTCCAGCTCCTGTAGCACAGCCTGCCAGCTTCTGCCCTCCTGTAAGCCCATCACCAGCGCATCGATCTTCGAGGTGTTGGCGCCGGCTTTCACCATGGACTCATGGTATAGCTCAAAGTGACTCATATGGCGACCGTCAGCGGATACGTCACTTTCTTCTGCCAGTACGATTTCGTTGATGAGGTGGCGTAATTCCGGGTCGGCAACCGGCCGCCATGGCAACTCCACACAGGTAAGTTTGATTTGAAGGGCCTTCAATAGCGACATGAAGTCCCATACGGCAAACACATGCGCCTCCATGAATGTCTTGAGTTCATCCATGGTTGAAATGGCAGAATACACAGGGTGTCGCAACAGTAAGTCGCGCTGCGGCTGAATCCCGGAGGCTAGTTGTTCAATGCGTGTCATATTTGGCGTTTACTCATCAGGTAAACCCGAAGTTTGGGTAAAAGTTGGATGCTTTGGCAAGAAATCGGTGAATGATGATTTCCGGTGGACAAGTGGCAATGCTGTAAATTGCAGTTGCATGCACACTGCCAAGGCCATACTGAGAAAGACCTGTCGCCAAATCCGCAACGACATACCCGAGGCACAACGGGAACCGGCAGGAAGTGCCATCCTGACTGCAATCCGAAATCTGCCGGAGTATCAAGCTGCAACCGCTATTTGTGCTTACATGAGCATAGGATCGGAAGTGCCGACAGGTGGGTTGCTGCAACAAATCTGGCAGGACAACAAGCAATTGTTGCTGCCCCGGGTAACCTCCACTGATGGCATCATGGAGATGGTAACCGTAGAAAGCAACTCGCCCATGACTACAGGTGCGTTCGGCATTCAGGAACCGGATATCAAGTTACCTGCCGCCAGACATCAGTCATTTGATTTGGTAATCGTGCCGGCACTGGCCTACGACAGACAGGGATACAGGCTTGGCTACGGTGGCGGCTATTACGATCGGTTTCTGGCTACCCTACCACCACATATTATCACCATTGGCTTGTGTTACCAATGTCTGTTGTTGGATGAAGTACCACGGAATCGGTATGATCAAGCTGTTGCTGTTGTCATTACAGAGACTCAGGTACTTCGAATCAAGTAATGTGGCAATGACGTTGGATGTTGGACATTGGATTTGGGTCTGGTGGGAGACGGGGCGATGAGGAGATGAGGAGACTGGGCGACGGAGAGACGGGGCGACAAGGTGACAATGTGAGAATGCGGTAATGTGACAATAAGACGGTGGGACGGTGAGACTGTAAGACCGAATGACCAGAGACCGGGGACCGCCGCTTACCGATATTGCTATGGG
>CAYYHM010000200.1:0-2880 GCA_964471795.1 uncultured Chitinophagales bacterium
GGTGATTTGTCGTGGCATGTCAGTCGTATTTGAGCTGTGCATAAGAAAGGTTAACCGGCCGCTGGTGTATGATGGCATCCAAAGCTTCGGCTATGAGATCGGCAGATGGCGGACATCCTGGCAGGAAATAATCGACCTGCACCACATCCCGGATGGGGACAACCTTGTTGAGCAGTACGGGCAGTTCTGCATCAACTGGCAACACCTTCTCCGGGTTCCAGGTGGTAGGCCCGTCCAGGTATGCCTCGGCAAGACACGCCGACACGGGCAGGGTGTTGCGCAATGCCGGCAATCCACCCATGATGGCACATTCTCCTACCGCCACCAGCACCCGGCAATGTTGCCGGAACGCCTGCAGTATGGCCACGTTTTCCGTGTTGCAGCATCCTCCTTCAATCAGCCCGATATCCACCGGTCTGCTGAATGACTTGATATCGTTGAACGGTGTTCTGTCGAACTCCACCACTTCCAGCAGTGACAGCAATCGGGTATCCATATCCAGCAGCGACATGTGACAACCGAAGCAGCCGGCCAGCGATACGGTAGCAAGTACAGGCTTAGCCATGATCTAAGTTTTCAGAGTGAGAGGTAGCAATATCTACCTGATCGTACTGCCTGAGGCCGATGGGCACATCAAAGCCTCTCCCTTTTCGGAGAATGGCACCTACCGGGCAGATGTCGGCAGCCTTGTCGGCCTGTTCCGGGGTGAGGCCATCGGCCAGCTTTCTATCCACATCAATCCGCACCTCGCTACCTCGATGCTGTATAGCGAAGATGTTTTTCCCCTCACCATCCAGCACCAGTCGTTCACATCGTCGGCACAGGATGCATCTGTTTCTGTCGAGGATAAAGTTGGGGAAGCCTGCATCGACCCGGCGGTGGAGGAATCGGTAGGGAAAACGTGGCATAAGCACCTGATAGTGGTATGCCAGCGCCTGCAATTCACACCGGCCACTCTTTTCGCAAGCCGGGCAGAAGTGGTTTCCTTCGGTGAGCAACAGTTCTATGATGGCTTTCCGGTCGTCTTCGATGTCGGGTGCGTCGTTGTCGATTTCCATTCCTTCAGATATAGGGGTGGTGCAGGCACTCAGCAACCGGCTGTTTACCCGCACAATGCAGAGGCGACACGCTCCTGCCTTTTCTGCTCCCGGGAAATAACACAGACCGGGAATGAAGATCCCGTTGGCACGTGCCGCTTCCATGATGGAGGTGCCTTCATCGGCGTGGCAGGTAATGCCGTCCACGGAGAACGTGATGGTCGGTTTCATAGGCGGTTGTGCTGTTGTGAAAAGGTGAGTGCATTGGTGGTGGCTTCCGCCAGATCGAACCGTTTACCTGATCGGCTCCGTATTCTTTCTTCCAGCAGATGGGGGAAGTACCGTAAGAGTGACACCACAGGATTGGCAGCCGTATGCCCCAGCCCGCACCGGTTCACCCGCATGAGTCGGCTCCAACTCTCCAGATCATGAAGATCTTGTACGGTGCCCCTTCCTGCCATAATCTGCTCCAGTTTCTGTCGCAGCAAGGCCGGTATGTTGCGGCAGGGCACACAGGCGCCACAACTTTCTGTGATAAAGAAATCCAGGAATGGGATGGCCACGTCTTTTATTAGGTCACGTGTCTGATCGAAGATGATGATCGATCCACCTGAAGCCAGATCATTGTAGCACAGGACTCTGTCGAACGCATCCTGACTTACGAGCAGGCCTGAAGGACCACCAACCTGCACGGCCTGCACCTCGCTGGCACCAGCCATATCCAGGATATCGGACAGCCTGCAGCCCCACTCCAGCTCATACACCCCCGGATACCGGCAGTCGCCGCTGATGCTGAGCAACTTGGTGCCTGTGGAGGTCTCTGTGCCCTGATTCAGATACCAGGTACTACCATAGGTCAGTATGTTGACCACAGCACAGAGTGTTTCTACATTGTTGACGACCGTCGGGCATCCCTTGTATCCCTTTTCTACCGGGAACGGTGGTCGTGGCCGTGGTTCGCCCCTGTTGCCCTCGGCACTCTCTATGAGCGCAGACTCCTCGCCACACACATACGACCCGGCACCCGACTGAATGCGGATATCGAAGTCGAATCCTGCTATCCCCAATATTTGATGGCCGAGATAGCCTTGCTCCCGCATCTGCCGCATCGTTTCCTCCAGGTAGGCCCTCAGGTAGCCATATTCATACCGCAGGTACAAGATGCCTTCGGTAGCTCCAACAGCATAGGCGGCAATGACCATACCTTCCAAAACCATGGCAGGCTTTTCGGTCAGCAGCACCCGATCTTTGAATGTACCGGGCTCACCCTCGTCGGCGTTGCAGAACACATATTTCCTGTCGCCGGATGCCTGGCGGCAAAACAGCCACTTGAGCCCTGCGGGGAATCCTGCACCACCTCTGCCTCGCAGTTGTGCAGCACGAACCTCCCTGATTACTTCGTCCGGGCTCATATGCCTGAGCCTCTTGTCCAAGACATCACCGGCCTGCCATGCCGGATCCAGAATAGGGCCGGCCTTTCGAATGTGATTGCTGACGACGGACTGTATCAGCCGATGCGCGTTGTGGCCTGTTCCGAAAATGGATCCCCGCAAGTCTTCCGGCGATTTACCATCCTGCAGCCCCCTTACGGTCTCCCGTGCCCGAAAAGGCGTCAGATTCGGAAATACGACCTGATTGATCAGCGCCGCCGGTTCCTGATCGCTCATGCCGATACATGGTGTAGTGTATAGGCCGATCAGACCATCAGATGTGGTTTCACCCATCTTGCACCCAAGGGCCTGCTGAAATGCGTCACAAACTTCCCGGAACCCCATCATGTGCGATACCACACTGTCATTGAGGTAGATGGTGTAGGTACCACGGGGCTTGCGGCTCAGGAAAT
>CAYYHM010000201.1:0-2831 GCA_964471795.1 uncultured Chitinophagales bacterium
TCATACAGGTAGAACCCATTGGCAGGGTGGGCGGAGGCCTCCATCAGTTGCTGCACCATGTACACCAGAGAGGAATGTCCACGCTCCAGATACGAAGGCAACAATGCCAGCATCGCATATTGTGATGGGTGGCCATACCTGCTGCTGAAGCCTTTGAGCAGGCTTTCGTGGTAGATGTCCTTGTCAGCAACAGCATGTTTGGCCGGAATATCGCCGGTAGTAGTACTGCTTTCGAACACTAGGTGGGGCACCTTGCCCTGGCTGATCACGGCATGGTGGCGGAACACCTCCACGGGCATAAAGGGAATCTCTGTGATCTGCTGTATTCGGGAGATATCTGTCTGGTAGTAGGACAGGAATTTGCGGTAGGTTTCACAGTACTGGGCCTGGTATTGAAACACCTCCAATGCCAGCCGCTCGAAGTTTTCCGGCGCTGTAGTGAACAATTGCCGGCGCAGGTGCTGTTCTGTAGGTATCTGATTCATGCTGTGCAGGCAATAATTTTCTGCTAATTTAGTTCATGTAAAAATGCTGCTATGCGGGTTCTCCTGGTACTTCTTTCTTCTATCCTGATGGCTGCATCCTGCGTAACGCCACCGGAGTACTCGGATATCCCCGAAATCGCCTTCGACTCCATAAACGTAGCACAAGCTACACCCGGTATCGACAGCATCGTGGTGGCCTTCACCTTTCAGGATGGAGATGGTGACCTGGGCGCTGCCGAAGGCGATACGTCCATCAACGCTTATCTTGTAGACAGGCGTACCAACTTTGCCTACAACTACCAGATTCCCTTCATCAACGAAAGGGGCAACAACAAGGCCATTTCCGGCACTATCTGGATTACCGTACAATCGTTTTCCTTCTCCTGCCGGCCCAATAGACCCCTGTTCGACACCTTGTCGTATGAGGTGTACATCATCGACCGTGCCGGTAACGAGTCCAACAGGATTACCACGCCGGATATCGTGCTGAATTGCCAGTAGCCGTGAGCGATGTTGTAATTTTGCGGCATGCATGACGTAACAGCGCTGATCAGAAAGTACAATGTGCCGGGCCCCCGGTACACCAGCTACCCAACAGTGCCCTTTTGGGATGAGCAACCACCATCACAGCAGGAATGGCAGCAGCGAGTGAAAGACACCTTCCGTCGTTCCAACAGCGATTCGGGCATCAGTCTCTACATACATCTGCCGTTCTGTGAAAAGTTGTGCACCTTCTGTGGCTGCAACAAGCGCATTACGGTCAACCATCAGGTAGAGGATCCTTACATCACCACACTGTTACAGGAGTTCGACCTATATCTGGAGCTCATGGATGAGCAGCCGGTACTGAAAGAGATCCACCTGGGCGGAGGCACGCCTACCTTCTTTCATCCCGAGCAGTTACACCGACTCATGGAGGGCATCTTGTCCAAAACCCGCCGTGTGGCAGACTATGAGTTTGGGTTTGAGGCACATCCAAATGTCACCACCGAGGACCATATCCGCACGCTGGCAGGCCTTGGCTTCACCAGGGTGAGCTTTGGCGTGCAGGACTTCGATCCGGCAGTGCAGGACATCATCAACCGGCATCAATCCTTTGAGCAGACCAAGGCGGTAACTGACCTGTCGAGGCAGTATGGCTTTACGTCCATCAACTATGATCTTGTTTTCGGCTTGCCATTGCAGACTGAACACAGCATCCGCGATACGGTGGACAAGGTGATGCAGGTAATGCCTGAGCGGATTGCCTACTACAGCTATGCCCATGTGCCATGGGTCAGCAAGGCGCAGCGCCGCTACACGGAAGCCGACCTGCCGCTGGGTGAGGCAAAGCGCAAGCTATATGAGCTCGGTAGAGAGCTGTTGCAGGAAGCAGGCTACCATGAGATCGGCATGGATCACTTTGCGCTGCCTTCCGATGAGTTGTACAAGGCCTTTACGGAGAAGCGATTGCACCGGAACTTCATGGGCTATACGCCTACCTATACGCAGTTGATGGTAGGGCTGGGGATGAGCAGCATCTCCGACAGCTGGGAAGGCTTTATCCAGAACAACAAGGTGGTAGAAGAATATGAAGCGCTGGTAAACGCAGGTGAGTTGCCCATCTTGCGGGGACATCTGTTATCGGAGGAGGATCTGGTGCTGCGTCGTCATATCCTGAACATCATGTGCCACTTCGAGACGTCATGGGAGGAGGAGCGGTGGCAGCATCCATCGTTGTGGCAGGGGTTGGAGCGTATGCACGAGTTGCAGGCAGACGGCATGGTGGTTATAGAAGGCGACAAGCTGCAGGTCACCGAAGCGGGCAAGACCTTTATCCGCAACATCTGCATGTGTCTGGATGCCCGTTTGTGGCGCAAGCAGCCCGATACGCAGGTGTTCAGCCAGGTAATCTGAGGAGTGGTCAGGTAAGGCCTTTCCCCGTAGCAGATTCATGCTGCTTTTTGAACAGATAGGTGGCAGTGACCACGATGGTAAAGCTGGCGGCCAGCAGCAGGTACATGCCATATTCGATGTTGGCTTTGATGCCCTTGTCCTCGAAACCTTCCAGTCCGCGGGTACTGTCGAACAGGTCATACAGTTCATAGATGCCCAGTCCCAGTGCGGCAGCACCGGGGATAAGTGCCCATCGGGGAGCGGCCCATCCCAGCAGACCCGCAATGATAGCCAGCGACAACACGATCCACCCGTCATTGGCCTCCACACCGGTGGTGATGTCGGTAAAGCCAAACAAGGACACGGATATCCACGGCAGGAAGGCAGAAGCCCCCAGCAGGGCGGCCGCCATCATGATGATATAGTTGCTGTTTTTCATGCCATAAAGCTACAGAATAGTGGAGAGGCTGT
>CAYYHM010000202.1:0-2755 GCA_964471795.1 uncultured Chitinophagales bacterium
GTGAGTGAATCCATGAAAGATATGGCCCTGATGGCTGTAAAGGGCAAAGAATTTGCCGTTGCTTATGTAGATGATATCTATGGCCACAATTCTTATGAAAAGTGTCTGGAGTTGGCACATTCCCTGCAACAGCAGAACAGCAACATCAACATGATGTATTTCCTCGGATCCGGAATCGATATTGCCAACGACCGTTGTATCGATGCCTTCGAAGAGGTGTTTGGTCCGGAAGTAACCATCTTTGGTGCCACCTCATCTGATAACATGAAGGGATTCATCTCCTTTCAGGCATTCAACAACCATGTATCTGAGCATGGAGCGTATGTGGTGGGCTTTGCTGATCCTACGCTGACGGTAGATACGCAGGCTACCCATGGATTTGTGGCTATCGGTGAGCCGTTGGTGGTTACTAAGTCTGAGGGACACATCATCAAGGAATTCAATGGCAAGCCGGCCTGGGAAGAATACCTTCGACGGTTGGGACTGCCCAATGATGCTACTTGTGGTGATACCATTCCGGTGGGTGCGTTGGGTGAAAAGCTTTCGCCAGAGCTGGCAGCAGAGTACGGCAACGACCATCTGCTTCGGGTGGTAACCAAGCATGAAGGCTCTGATATGTATTATGCTACGGAGATTTCGGAAGGTACTCCACTGTGGCTGACAGTGCGTGATGAAGAATTGATCTTCAACGAGATGGATCGCATGGTAGAAACCATGGTGAGCCGTTCCGGAGGGAAAGTGCCGGTAGCAGTTTTCCATGCCGACTGTTTGGCTCGAGGCCGATTCCTGTTCAACCGTGTGATCAAGGAAGAATTGGTAGGCAAAATGCAGTTCCCCTTCTACGTAAATGGCGAGTGCCCACCGTGGCTGGGGATGTATGGATTCGGTGAGTTTGCCCGGCTCGGAGGTAAGAATGAGTACCATAATTACACCACCTCACTGTATGTTCTGTACCGGAGTTGACAGGCATTAGGTGGGTTATCCCCGCCAATCAGGATATATTGACGCCCCACAACCCCCCCCCGTTATGTCAGAAGATCCCCATTATCAACAGTTACTGGATGACTACCGGAAGCTCCAGCTCCGTGTGACGCGATTCAGCGCCACGGAGCAGGAGTTGATCAATACCCGTGACAGGCTGGACAGTGAGTTGTTGCTGTACAAGCGGCTGCATGAATTCAACCTCCAGGCACTCACCCTTTCCTCGCAGGAGAGCTTCTTCCGGTTTACGACAGAATACATTGTAGACCTGTTTGAGGTAGAGGTGGGGCTTATCATGTTTTCCCGGAACGTCACCGGCGAGATCCTGTACTTCAAAGAAGGGAACATTCATCTGACACAAGAGCAGGAGGGCTTGATGAATGATTGGGGCAAGCGGTTTCTGGCGATGATGAATGAGCACGGCGAGAAGCGCACGGTAGTGTTGTACAATCAGGATTTCAGTAAAGTGTTAGATAGGCCAAGTTCCGTGGAGTTGGGTATCTGTTACAAGGATACTGATCCGGACGGATTGCACTCCATTTGTCTGGCAGGGATAGTTACTAAAGCCAACGCACCGTTGTACGCTATTCAGCCCGACAGGATTCGTACGATTTTCAGTGTGTTTGCCCAGCAGGTGATAGCCATTTCACAGAACAGGAGAAAGACAGAAGAGCTCCGCAAGATCAACAGCGAGCTGGACAACTTCGTGTATAGCGTATCGCACGACCTGCGGTCACCGTTGCTCTCTGTAAAGGGCATCTTGTCTTTGGTGTTTGATCTGCAGCAGATAGAGCCGGAAACAGAGCAATACCTGCGCATGGCAGAAACCAGCATCAAGCGGCTGGATGGTATCATTCAGGAAATATTGACCTATTCCCGCAACTCTCGCATGGAAGTACAGCCGGAATGGCTCAATGTAGAGAAGATGGCAATGGAAGTCTATGAAGACATCCGTTTCTCTACAGAATCGCAGATACAGTTCATCAAGGACATACAGACAGACCCAAATATCTATTCCGACCATGCGCGGGTAAATGTGTTGCTGCGAAACATCATCGGTAACGCAGTAAAATACAGGAACAGAAATATCCAGGACCCGTTCGTCAAGTTCCGGTTGTTTAGTGAAGATCAGAAGTTGGTGATAGAAGTATCCGATAATGGAGAAGGTATTCCCGCAGATAGAATAGACAAGATCTTCGACATGTTTTACCGGGGCACCAAGAATAGTACTGGGACAGGCCTTGGTCTCTACATTGTAAAAGAGATCATCACCAAGATGAACGGGCACATTAGTGTTGACTCCCGTGAAGGTGAAGGCACTACCTTCACCATTGAACTACCCATCCTAAATCCCAAGGTATGAGGCTGTACATGCTGATAGATGACGTGGATGTCTTCAACAAGGTACATGGAAAGGTAATCAGTTTGGCTGACCCGGAAGCCGAGGTAAAGTGTTTCCTGTCCAGTGTAGAGGCATTGGAGTACCTGAAAGAGGCCATCCGATTACAGGCTACCCCGGATTTCATCTTTTTGGACATCAACATGCCTGAGATCAATGGGTTTCAGCTGTTGGATCAACTGAAGGAAGATTACCCTGCTGAAACGGACGCCCTTCAAGTGTATATGCTGACAAGTTCACTCGATGAACGGGACGTGATGCGTTCTGAAGGGTATGCTGCCATTAAAGGGTATTACAGCAAGCCGCTGACAAAGGACATCATACAATCGTTAGTCGGTTAGTAGGAGAGGGTTCTAGGCATTTGTGTATTGATCG
>CAYYHM010000203.1:0-2749 GCA_964471795.1 uncultured Chitinophagales bacterium
GTAGTGAGTGCCAGATGATTCAGCATATCAGATGTTTGCGTAGGGTCGTTGGGAAAACTGATATTGCCGGTTGCCGGGTTGATGTACCCTATACGCTCTTCGCCCTCATCCAGGAAGATTGCCTGCACCTGTCCCGCATAGGCCGCTTTGCTGATGTCGTTCAGCTCATTGGCGGTAAGTTGCCGATTTCGGCCTTCCCGGTATTGTTCCAAGCGAGTGTTCCGTTGCTGATTCATGTAGGGATCCAGTAGTTGTTTGGCAGCATCGATGATGTCCTGATCCCTCAACAGGGAAGGACTCCCGGCCACACAGTCGGGCCACAACCATTTGAAGTGGCTTCGGTTCTTTAGCTCGTCGAACAGGCGTTGCTCGGCTGCTACCACCAATGGCATAGCAGGTTCGGGAAACAGGCTGCACAGGCCACGATCTATGGCGGTGACGTATTGTGCCAATTCCTTTCCCTTGTCGTCTATTCCCTCGCCATGACCGAAATAGGTGGCACTTCCCTTCTGCATATGCTGACTGATCGCCTGCGGCATCCGCTGGGCATGGTCTGCCCCTACCACTTCTTCCAAGCTGCCGGGAAGCGTTTCCTCAATAGCTATTTCTTCTTGATGAGTATCCTGAATTTGCAACAATCTTACCTGGTTAGGTGATAGGAGCAGTAGCAGGAAATCGTGCGCCTGCGCCAGGTAGGGGAGTGCAGGCAGTAAGTGCCAGTCTGGCCCTACCGTTACCTGTTGTGGCAGTGTCTCGGGATGCCACAGATATTCACACCGCTGCGGATCCAGCAGTATCAGCAAGGTGCCGGAAGCTTTCGGCCATACGGTGTCGTCTTGCAACATGCGATTGATAGGCTGCAGAAATGCCGTTCTGTCCGCCTCATCGGGTAGCCAGGGGTTCAGGCTGTCCCTCGACTCATCTACCAGCAGCTGGAAGGCATGTCGGTTATACTTGGCCACAGCAGGATTGCCGCGCTCGCTCAGTGGGAAATAAATCGTCATCTTTGGATGGCCGGCTAGTGTTATCAGCCCGTCTATAGCCGCTTTGGTTATGGTTTGCATACTATGGATTGTACCCATAAGGATAAGCAAGACAATTCGGTATAGATATGCGCTCCATCATATCTGCCGGTGATATGTGTCATGCCCGGGTTGGGCGGCTACTTGCCCTAATCAGGTCGACCACTGTACAATGAAACAGGAAATTAGCAGTCATTCATTACCTGATTTTTCAATAAATATGTCTACTGATTTGATAAAGGTCAATTAGTGTGCAGATATTTACATCTACCTTTAGCTTGTAGTAAATACTAATTTGTAAGTCAAATCAATAATGTGTTAATGCTTATTAGTTGCTTCAACTGAGTTTAAGAGGTTTTCGAGACATGAGTACGAGAAAGATCAAAGTGGTGATTGCGGACGATCATACCCTGTTTCGGGAAGGAGTAAAAGTATTGCTGTCCAAGGAGGATGACATTGAGATCCTGGGAGAATGCGGTGATGGCCAGGAGCTGATGGATTGGCTGAACAACCACAAGCCTGATGTGATCCTGATGGACATCAATATGCCGGTTATTGATGGACTGACTGCGGCCAGGCAGATAAAGTCCGCCACACCTGATGTGCAGGTGCTTGCCTTATCCATGTCATTGGAGCATCGGCACATTCTGGATATGGTTTCGGCAGGTGCCAATGGCTATCTGTTAAAGACTGCAGGGCGTGATGAACTGGTGGCTGCCATCAAGGCAGTGCATGCCCGCGACAGCTATTTCAGCAGAGAGGTTTCAGACAAACTTTTGCGGCATGTACGGATTGATGGGAGGAATGGAAAGACGACCTATACTGACGGATTACCGATAACACCCAGAGAGCAACAGGTATTGCGGCTGATTGCTGCTGAAAAGACCAATCAGGAGATAGCAGATCTGCTGCATATCAGCGTGCGCACGGTGGATACTCACCGCCGAAACCTGCTACAGAAACTGCACGTGAAGAACACTGCGGGTCTGGTGAAGTTTGCCATAGAGAATTTCCTGATGTAGCAGGTAAGTGCCATTTCCGACATACGTGTTTTTACCGATGGCTACGTGTTTGCTGGTAGAACGTCTACGCAGTTCGTGGTAACAATAAAATACCGTAATTACGTCTGCCACAGGTGGTTTGGGTGCCCGACTTTAGTAGTTCCTAATTCACAAAACCAGACCACTATGAATGCTGCTTTTTCACACTTGTATTTGCACAGGGATGAGTCTCAGGATACCCGTGCCACTTATGACAACCAAATCCTGGACACGACTGATTTTCTGCAATTGAAGATGAAGAAAGGGCAGCTTCTGTTTGCCGAAGGCATGACGCCTCATCAGTTGTTTTATGTGCACTCCGGATTGGTAAAAGTATTCACTACGGGTTTTGACGGCAAGGAACAGATACTAAAGGTTGCTGTTCCCGGTACCTTTATCGGCTATCGTGAGCTATTACTGGGAAATCGGTATGAAACCACCGCAGAGACTATTGAAACCTCAGTGGTGCGCTATATTCCGAAGGAGGATTTCATGGAAATCTATCAAGAGAATCCGGTTGTCAGAAGGCAGTTTTGCCAGCAGCTGTGTGCAGATGTGGGTGAACTGGAAAGTAAGCTGCTCACTACCGCCTACAGTCCCATTCCCAGCCGACTGGCAGATGCACTGTTGAAACTGGCCAAGAACGGTGAGACCTATACCAATCCCATCAGGCTTACTCGTACCGAC
>CAYYHM010000204.1:0-2737 GCA_964471795.1 uncultured Chitinophagales bacterium
ATCAGCTCAGCGACAAGATGAACTTCAACGAGGTAAAGAGCCGCACCCCGCTTGGGTTCGTAGGTGGCCTGCTGTCCATGCAGGGCATCCCCAACTTCATCGAGGACCGCACCGTAACCGGAATCGACTTTGCGGAAAACGTATACCTGTTCCTGGCAGAGGAAGACCAGATAGTCATGGCCTTTCAGCTGGCAGATGAAGGCAAGATGAAGGATTTTGTGGCAGCCATCAGCAAGGACAGGCCGGTACAGGATGGTAACGGATTTACATACACCGACATCGGCCAGATAGCGATCGGCTGGGCTGCCCAAACCGGCATGCTGGTGATGGGCAGCAATGAGCGCGATCCGGTAGACCTGATCGACCGTTTATTTCATCTGGAAAAGGACTCCTCCATGGCCGGAGCACCCTCATCCGCACAGCTTATAACCGGCAACCGCGACATATCACTCTTGCTAGACCTCTCAATGCTGAAAGAGTGGAGCGATGCACCTGCCGTGCAGGACTTACAAGGCAGACTGCAGTTATCGTTATCGTTCGATGAGGGGGAGGTAGTGGTTGCCTCCCTGCTGGAAGGAGATGCAGCACAGATGGAGCAGTTCAGCGGTCTGTTCAGCGACAGGTTGGACAACAAACTGCTGCAGGTAATTCCGGAAACGGAAGCCCCGGCAGTGGTAGCGATGCGGTTCAGTGCGGCGAAAGTACAGGAGGTACTGCAACAGGTCGGCTTCAGTGATATGTTGCGGGAAAACATGGATGTATCCGAACAAGATGATGCACAATGGGACGCACTGCTGGCTTCCTTTACCGGTGAGATGGTGGTAGTGCTGACAGATCTGGATGTAACACAGGAACTGTCGGATCCTATGGATGTGCAGCCACACTGGTATCTGGCTGCCGGCATACTCGATGAAGCACCTCTGCGCAGCATGATGGATACCCTGCTGGCAGAGGGCGTAGTAACTGCCGAAAACGGCTACTGGGCCAACGTAGACCCTAAGTTGGGCATACTCGTGCTGCGTGATGGCATGTTACTGATCTCTACCTACCCCGGCTACTATGATGCCTTGATACAGGGCGGACAGGGCACCCTGAACACCGACCTGAAAAGAGCA
Organism: uncultured Chitinophagales bacterium; assembly: GCA_964471795.1. Lineage (GTDB taxonomy): Bacteria > Bacteroidota > Bacteroidia > Chitinophagales > S012-47 > CAJXXO01. The sequence goes on from CAYYHM010000204.1 coordinate 1,116, forward strand.
ATCGACAAATACCCGTTGTATATATCGGTAGACCTGCAGAAGATGGGCAACATACTCAGTGCTGCCATGGAAGCAGCCGAATTGTCGGACGCCGATGAGGTAGTACCCACGATTCAGCAACTGGCGGCCCTGATGGATCGCCTGGAAATCACTGCCATGGAGCCGACAGACAAAGGATGGGAAGGCAAAGCGGTGTTGTACCTGACTGAAAAAGAAGAGAACAGTCTGAATGTACTGACCATTTCGCTGATAGGCATCCTGATGAACAGTGGCATGCTGCCCCTATGATATCGCTGAAGCTACATCAGGTTGTTCCTACGCCGATCGCCGACAGGGATCATCGCCGGTCTGCCATCTGGCAGCAGGAGGTTACGTTTCAGGGTGGCGAATGGCATCATCTGTGTGCACCTTCGGGCACCGGCAAAACCTCGTTGGCGCACCTGCTGTATGGATTACGGCACGATTACACCGGCACATATGAAATCGGTACCCAACAAGCGGATACACTCCGGCTGGATGATTGGTGTGTGATCCGGCAAACCGGGATGAGCATGATCTTTCAGGATTTGCGACTACTGCCTGCCTATTCAGCCCGTGACAACATACGGCTGAAGGCTGCGCTGCAGCCTGTAGTGACCGAGGCGGAGTGGCTGCAGTGGGCCGAACGGCTGGGTATTCGGCACATCATCGATCAGCCCGTGCACACGTTGTCGCAGGGCGAAAGGCAACGAACCGCCATTATCCGATCGTTGGTACAGCCATTCAACTGGTTGGTTGCGGATGAGCCCTTCAGCCATCTGGATCACCAGAACACGCAACTCGCTGTAACACTGATACAGGAGGTGTTGCGTCAACGTCAGGCAGGCCTTATCTGTCTGCAGTTGGAACCGGATAACCTGTTTCCTTACCACCATCAATGGACGTTATGATGCAGCAGCTGTTGGTGCAGATACTATGGAAGGGGCAACGCAGGCGGCAGCTCGTATGGGCTATGATCGGCCTGATACTTGGCAGCTGGATGATCATGCTGGCGATGGCTTTCTATTGGCAGACTTCTTCGATGCTGGCACCGACTAAGGGCCGGCAGGAAGCATACGAGTACCTGATCCTCAGCAAACCGGTGTCGGCACTCAACAGCCTGAACATGCTGAGTGACAAGTGGGGCAGTTCTTTTCGGGAGCGGGAACTGGAGGATATACTATCGCAGCCGTTCATCAGCAACCTGGCACCTGTACAAACCAACTCGTACCGCATAGCGTCCAATCTGGCACAGCAACTGGAGATGTATGCGGACTTGTTCTTCGAAGCTGTGCCTGATGCCTTCATGGACACCTTGCCACCGGAGTGGCACTGGGCTGTGGGCGACACATTTCTGCCGGTGATCATGACCAAGGACTGGCTGGAACTGTACAACTTCAATGTAGCCATGATGTACAACCTGCCGCAGCTGAGTGAGGAATCGCTGATGGCATTGGAATTCGATGTCATCATCTCCGGCAATGAGCAGCAAACCACTTTGCACAGTAAGGTGGTAGGCTTCAGCTATCGGTTGCCATCGCTCATGGTTCCCTACACCTTCATGGAATGGGCCAATGACAAGTACGGAACCGGACAGACCGCCG
>CAYYHM010000205.1:0-2722 GCA_964471795.1 uncultured Chitinophagales bacterium
CGAATGTAGGCCTTGACCAACCGGCACAGAACCCATGGCAGGCAGTGTTGCAGCCCAACCCAGCCACCACTTCCAGCCTGCTGACATTTGCACAACCGTTGCAGGCAGACCTGCCACTTACACTCTATGCCACTGATGGCAGAGTAGTATGGCAGCAAACACTACCTACCGGTAGTCAGCATGTGACCATACCGCTGCAGCAACTGGCGGCGGGCATGTACTGGCTGCATGGAATAGCAGGAGAAGACCGCATGATCCTGCCTTTGATGATTGCCCGCTGATAAGGCTTTATCTGTATGATTATAGCCCCTTCCGTTGCCGGAAGGGGCTTTTTCATTGTATCTTTATGTGGTGAAAAATCTGATATTCATCTGGTTGCATGGTTTGATATTGGCAGGTTGCAGCCATCCTGAACTTGACACAGAAGTACAAGTTACCGGCGCGATGCAAGATGTAATGTGGGGTGGTAAACTCAGTGCATCCATCAGTCTGGATAGCCTCTCCAAAAAATCGAACATGTATGGCCTCGGACCACTGGAAGGCCTTGCGGGAGAGATCCTGTTGATAGACGGAAAGTCATATGTTTCGCGGGTGATTGATAGTCAGCACATGTCCGTAGTAGAAACCTTTCAGGCAGGGGCACCCTTCTTTGTGCATGCACAGGCCAACCGTTGGAAGGAAGTTGCCATACCGGATACTATCACCGACATCGCATCGCTGGAAGCCTACCTGCATACCACTATCTACCAGGAAGGAAGCCCGTTCCTATTCCGCTTATCCGGAAAGGTACACAAAGCGGACATCCACGTGGTAAACCTGCCGCCGGGCAGCACCGTGTCCCGTCCTGATGAAGCACATATTGGTCAGATAAGTTATCACCTCACAGACCTATCGGCTGATGTCATCGGCTTCTTCTCAACACAACATCAGGGCATTTTTACCCACCACGACAGCTACACACATATGCACCTGATCAGTGGCGATAAGGCCTGGATGGGTCATGTGGATGCTTTGCATCTGAATCCTGCCGACATCAACCTATACATTCCCGAACATTACGGCTCCTGATTTTATAGCGCTGCATCGACATTGAACCTACACACAATGGAACTAATCGTACTCCTCATGCTCATCTTGTTGAACGGGCTTTTCGCTATGGGTGAGATTGCCTTGGTATCGGCAAGGAAGACTAGGTTGGAGACTGATGCAAGACGCGGAAACCGAGCCGCTCAAAAGGCGCTGGAGCTGTCGCAGCACCCATTTCGGTTCCTGTCAACGGTACAAATCGGCATCACCCTCATCGGTATACTCACCGGTATGTACAGCAGTGCTAAGATTCAGGATGACCTGGCAGCATGGATCGCACAGTTCACTGAGGTTGCGCAATATGCCGATTCCATTGCTAGCGTCATCATCGTAGTGGTGCTGACCTACTTCTCCATGGTACTGGGAGAACTGGTGCCTAAGCGCATCGGCATGAACATGCCCGACAAAGTGGCTATGATCGTGGCTGTGCCCATGCATTGGATATCCGTCATCGCCTCACCTTTCATCTGGTTGCTCAGCAAGTCATCCAACACCCTCATCCGGCTGTTGGGACTGCATGTGCCCCACAGTAATAAAATCACCGAGGAAGAAATAAAGGCCATCATACAGGAAGGCACCGAATCCGGTGAGGTGGACACCATTGAACAGGATATCGTAGAGCGTGTATTCAGTATGGGAGACAGGAAAGTGGGCTCGCTGATGACCCACCGCAGCGATCTGGTGACATTGTATACCGACATGGATCCCGATACCATCCGTGCAGTGGTGGTAGAACACATGCATTCGATGTATCCGGTATTTGCAGATGGCAAAGACCTGCAAGGCATCGTACTGCTGAAGGACCTGTTCAGACATATCACCGATGAGGCATTCCGCTTGGAGCATCATGTAGTACCGGCCAACTTCATACCGGAATACCTGTCAGCGTATGAGGCATTACGACAGTTCAAGGGCAGTCACACCCATCAGGCGCTGGTGGTTGATGAATTTGGCGAGCTGCAGGGACTCATCACCCTCAACGACATGCTGGAAGCGTTGGTGGGTGACGCAGCGGAGTTCTACGGGCAGGACTTTACCTTCCTGAAGCGTGCCGACGGTAGCTGGCTGGTAGACGGGCAATATCCGTTTCCTGACTTCCTGCGGCGATTCGACCTGGATGAACTGGCTACTGCCTACCCATACAACACCATCAGTGGGCTCATCCTGAATGAGCTTCGATCCATACCGAAGGCCGGCGATACACTGCAATGGTTGGACTTCCAGATCGAGATCATGGATATGGACGGTGCCAGAATCGACAAGATATTGGTTACGGAGAATGGTAAAAACGATTGACCCCGCTGCCGTGCAGCAGTGTGGCTTCAAAAGGCTTCCCGGAAGGTAAGGTAGTAGTTGAATCCGTCCACCTTGGTCCACGCAGCATCCAGCCGGATGTTGATCTTTTCCTGCCTGTCGAACAGGAAGCGTGTGCCCGCCCCCAGTGCCGGTCTGTAGCCGGTAACACCCAACAGATCGCCCGGTGTTGCCGCTACGCGTCCTACGGCGCCAAAGGCGGTGACCCCAAAGCGCCACCATACCGGCATCCGAAACTCCGCCTGCAGGATTTGCAGGTTGTTATCCGTAAACCGGCCACCTACCATGCCACGGAAGCGATTCTCATCGCCCAGCTGTGGCA
>CAYYHM010000206.1:0-2708 GCA_964471795.1 uncultured Chitinophagales bacterium
GGCCAACAGACAGATAATCAGATACCTGCAACGGCTTACACCGGAAGACTGGGATGCTACGGTTGCCAGTAGTTTCAACTCTGTAAGGCGAACGGCCATGCACTTATGGGATGCCGAAAAGATATGGCTATTACGGTTGCAAGGAGTATCACCACAAGGCAATCCGGGTACTGGCTTCACCGGCGATCACAAGGAACTGATGGCAGGGTGGCTGGCTACCACGCAGGAAGTAACAGACTGGTTATCGGAACAAGAGGAAAAGGACATGGTAGCCATGGTAGCTTATACCAACATGCGAGGCGAATCTTTCCGGCAGCCGGTATATGAGATCATCTTGCACCTCATCAATCACGGAACATATCACCGGGGGCAACTGATAACCCTGATCCGGCAGATCGGCTATGTAGATGGTCTGCCTGCCACTGACATGATTGGCTACTGGCGCATGGTGTCACCAGAGTAAGTAAGTAGGACATATCGGCTGTAAAATGTCTCAGCGGTAAGCACAACTGACTTGCTAACGGGCTATTTGTTGCGTCGGTGGAAGTGTATTACCTCCAGCTTGATGCCTCTTCCGGTACAGTTGTGCCGGAAATCCTGTATCAACTCTTCTATATCATGGTCGATGAGCGATGCCTTGGAGCCGTCGATGACAACGTGTGAATCGTTGGGGATACTGTTCAATATCCTGATGATGTCAGCCTTGTGGACAAAGGTTACATCCTTGTTGAACTGGATCAGGATTTGTCCATCTGTGGTTACCACTGTGACCGCTGACCGGTAATTGGATCGGAGTACAAAGAAGAACCGTACGGCCAGGCCAATCAGGATACCATACAGCAAATCGGTAAACACAATGGCCACTACCGTAACAATGAACGGTATGAACATCTCCCTTCCTTCTTTGTACATCTGCCGGAATAGGGATGGTTTAGCCAATTTATACCCAACCATGATCAGTATGGCAGCCAGACTGGCCAGGGGAATCATGTTGAGGACCGATGGGATGGTGATGACGGAGATCAGGATGAGCACACCGTGAAGCACTACCGACACCTTGGTTTTACCGCCGCTTTGTATGTTCACAGAACTTCTTGCGATTACCTGAGTGACAGGAAGCCCACCCAGCAAACCAGAAATGATGTTGCCGATTCCCTGTGCCTTGAGTTCACGGTTGGCAGGAGTTACCCTCCGCTCCGGATCCAGCCTGTCTGTGGCATATACGCTCAGTAGTGTTTCCAGACTGGCTATCACTGCCAGTGTTATAGCGATGGTGTAGGCTGCAGGATTGAATAGTACCGAGAAATCGGGGAAATGCAACTGTTCGGTAAAGGAATGCCACGAGTATGCCACAGGCAGTTCAACCAACTGATTGGCTGCTATGGATAGAGTTGGGTGTACACGCAGGAGTGAGTGCAGCAATATGCCAGTTACTACAACAACCAGAGGTCCTTGTATCAGTGAGGTCATCGAAATTCGTTTCATGAATCGCTGCTCCCACAGCACCAGAATACCCATCGATACAAGTGACACGATGATTGAACCGGGAGTCAGATAGGCCAGTATGTCGTTCAAGTGCGAGGATGAAGGTTGTCCGCCGGTCTGCAGCCATATTGCGTCCCATTGGAAGTTGCCGGTATACCCGACTGCAAAGGGGAGCTGTTTCAGGATGATGATGATGCCGATAGCTGACAGCATGCCTTTGATGACTGCTGACGGGAAGTAATAAGCGATAATGCCGGCCTTGAGAAATCCCAGACCCAGCTGTATGACACCAGCCAATACAACGGTAGCCAGAAACAAACTATAACCGTGGGCACCCCCTCCCAGGCTGTCTATGGCGCTGAATACGATTACTGCCAACCCGGCAGCCGGCCCGCTTACACCCAAGGAGCTGCCGCTGAGCATACCCACCACGATACCGCCGATTATGCCGGCAATGATACCGCCGAACAATGGCGCACCGCTGGCGAGGGCAATACCCAGACACAGGGGAAGAGCCACCAGAAAAACAACGATAGATGCCGGAATGTCTGCTGCCAGGTTGCGGTGATCCGGAAAGGCTTTCTGCAGAAGCTTCATAGGGTAGGGTAGAGGCGGGTTATGTGATCGCGCAGATCAGTAGCCTATTTGGCTAAACTGTGCATGTAATGCCCATACCTGAGGTATAATGGGCGTATTGTCATCATTGATGATGATGTGTCCGCAGGCGGCTGCCTTCTGTTCCTGCGTCCATTGCTGCGCCATGCGAAGTCGCACCGCATCCTCACTGGTGTTGTCACGAGCCATAACACGCGCTATTCGCACCGGCTCAGGTGCGGTTACGCAAATGAGCACATCAAGCTGCTCGGCGGATCCGGACTCCAGCAATAGGGCCGCCTCTTTGATGGCGTATGGATAGCCCTCATGCTGCGACATCCATCGGGCGCTATGGTCTCGTACAACAGGATGTACCAAGCTATTCAGGAGCGACAGGTTTTCCGGATTGGTAAACACCTTCCCGGCCAGATACGTCCTGTTCAGCGAGCCATCGGCCAGATACGTTTCATTCCCGAAATGCATGATTAGTTGTTCCCGCAGGGCCTGATTGGTGGTCATCAGTTGCTTCGCTGCAGTATCCGCATCGTAGACAGGCACCCCAAGCACCTGAAACAGGTGGGCTACCATACTCTTGCCGCTACCGATAGCACCGGTGATCCCTACCTTTT
>CAYYHM010000207.1:0-2702 GCA_964471795.1 uncultured Chitinophagales bacterium
CTGTGGGCTGTCTATTTTTGGCTGGTTACTGATGCAGCACATGATAAACAGCACCGGATTATGATGAAAGAAAAACTCAATCGCCTGTCTGAACTCAACAAGGAGGCACAAGTAGGGGGAGGTGCAGACCGTATTGCCAAGCAACATCAGAAAGGTAAACTCACCGCACGGGAGCGGGTAGACTACCTCCTGGACGAAGGGTCATTTGAAGAAATCGGCAAGTTTGTCCGCCACAGGTGTCGCGATTTCGGGATGGAAGCAGAAAGACCGCTGGGCGATGGTGTAGTTACCGGTTATGGCACCATACAAGGCCGTCTGGTATATGTGTTTTCACAAGATTTTACCGTTTTTGGTGGGTCACTATCGGAAACCCATGCACAGAAGATCTGCAAGATCATGGATCTGGCCATGCAGAATGGGGCACCGGTCATCGGTCTGAACGACTCCGGTGGGGCGCGCATTCAGGAGGGTGTGATGTCGCTGGCCGGCTATGCGGACATCTTCTACCGCAACGTGCAGGCTTCGGGTGTGGTGCCGCAGATATCTGCCATCATGGGCCCCTGTGCAGGTGGGGCGGTGTATTCACCGGCTATCACAGATTTCATCATGATGGTAGAGCAAACCAGCTACATGTTCGTTACCGGACCCAACGTGGTAAAAACAGTAACACATGAGGAGGTAACTTCTGAGGAATTGGGTGGTGCGTCAGCGCATGCTTCCAAGTCAGGCGTTACACACTTCACGTTCGAGAATGAGATCCGTTGTCTGGAGGGCATCCGGCAGTTGCTGAGTTATGTACCACAGAACTGCGAAGACGATGCCCCCGTGGCGCCCTATACCTTTGCTGAGGATGAGCGCCGCATGGAGCTGGATACCCTGCTGCCCGATAATCCGAATCACCCCTACGACATGCGTGACGTGATTGCCGGCATCGTGGATAGGGAGAGTTTTATGGAGGTGCACAAGGACTACGCCGAAAACATAGTGGTAGGCTTTGCCCGCATCGGCGGTAGGAGTGTAGGTATCGTAGCCAATCAGCCGGCCTATCTGGCAGGAGTTCTCGACATCAAGAGCAGCGTAAAGGGAGCCAGGTTCGTGCGCTTCTGCGACTCGTTCAACATACCGCTGTTGGCATTGGTAGATGTGCCGGGATTCTTACCCGGAACCGATCAGGAATGGAATGGCATCATCACGAATGGCGCCAAACTGCTGTATGCCTTTTCGGAGGCTACCGTACCCAAGCTGACAGTAATCACCCGTAAGGCCTATGGCGGTGCGTATGACGTGATGAACTCCAAGCATATCGGCGCAGATGTGAACCTGGCGTGGCCGACGGCGGAGATTGCGGTGATGGGTGCCAAGGGAGCAGCAGAGATCATCTTCCGGCATGAGATCGAGAAAGCGGAGGATAAGGAGGCCAAGTTGCAGGAAAAGGTAGATGAGTTCACTGAGAAATTTGCGCATCCCTATCGGGCCGCTGCGGTGGGCTATATCGATGAGGTCATCAAGCCGCACAATACACGCATCAAACTGATGCGGGCACTGCAGATGCTGGAAAACAAGGCGGTAAGTTTGCCCCGGAAAAAGCATGGTAACATACCATTGTAATTGTTGTTACATTTGTAACAGACATGCCGAAAAAAAAGCATACTATATCATATGGCGAACTTCATCACTGACGAAGCCTTTCAGTTTCTGGAAAGGTACCTGAATAATCCTTCACCTACCAGTTTTGAGGCTGCGGGGCAGAAGATATGGCTTGACTACATGAAGCCGTACATAGATGAGCAGGTGGTAGACCACTACGGATCCGTTGCCGGAGTCATCAACCCGGGAAAACCCTACAAAGTAGCCATAGAAGCACATGCGGATGAAATTTCGTGGTATGTGCGCTACATCACTGATGAAGGATTCATCTATCTGGTGCGCAACGGTGGCAGCGACCACATGATAGCACCTTCCAAGCGGGTGAACATCCATACCAAGGATGGCATCCGCAAGGCAGTATTCGGGTGGCCTGCCATACATACCCGCCGGGCTACCGGCAAGGATGAGCCCATTCCCAAGGTGGAGAACATCTTCCTTGATTGTGGTGCCCGCTCCCGGAAGGAGGTGGAGGAAATGGGCATTCATGTGGGATGTGTGGTTACCTACGAAGACGAGTTTATGGTGCTCAACAACCGGTATTATGTAGGTAGAGCCCTCGACAACCGGATTGGTGGTTTCATGATAGCGCAGGTAGCCAGGCTGCTGAAGGAAAACAACGTACAATTGCCATACACCCTCTATGTGGTGAACTCGGTGCAGGAAGAGATCGGACTGCGGGGTGCTGAGATGATGGCCTACAACCTGAAGCCAGATGTGGCCATTGTCACCGACGTATGTCACGACACCAACACGCCTTTCATCGACAAGAAGATTGAGGGTGATTTCAACTCAGGCGATGGGCCGGTAATTACCTATGGCCCTGCTGTACAGAACAATGTCCGTGAGCTCATCATCAATACCGCTCGTCAAAAGGAGATACCCTTCCAGCGGGAGGTAGCTTCCCGATCAACCGGTACGGATACTGATGCCTTTGCCTATGCTCGAGGAGGTATTCCAAGTGCGCTCATTAGCCTGCCCTTGCGGTACATGCATACCACGGTGGAGATGGTCCACAAGCAGGATGTAGAACACGTGATTCAGCTGATCTATGAAAC
>CAYYHM010000208.1:0-2676 GCA_964471795.1 uncultured Chitinophagales bacterium
CGGCAGGTAAGGAGATGTCGAACACCTGACGCACGTATGCATGAATGGCGACACCGGAAGCCGACAGCAAGGCTTTCGCGATGGCGCCTGCCGCTACCCGTGCTGCCGTTTCGCGAGCCGAAGACCTGCCGCCACCCCGGTGGTCGCGGTGGCCATACTTGGCTGTCCACGTAAAGTCAGCATGAGATGGCCGGTATAGGTTCTGTAAGGCGTCATAATCCTGCGACCGTGCGTCGCTGTTTCTGATGAGCAGCGCAATGGGTGTACCCAAGGTGCGACCCTCAAACACGCCGGAAAGGATCTCCACCTGATCGGATTCTTGTCGGCTGGTGGTGACGGCAGACTGGCCGGGACGGCGACGGTCGAGGTCCGCCTGTATCATTGCTGCTGTCAGGGTGAGTCCTGCCGGACAGCCATCCACCACGCAGCCGATGGCAGCGCCATGTGACTCTCCGAAGGTGGTTACCCGAAATATCGTACCAAAAGAATTACCCGGCATGACACGAAAATACCAAATCGGCATTGGCTAACTTTACCCAACTACCAACATATCACCCGTATGTCCATTTTGATTCGCAACATTGGCCTGTTGGCCGGTATTTATCCCAAAGGTCATCCGGTGATTCGGGGCCGTGAGATGGCACAGGTGGCTTCGCTGCAAGATGCATGGCTGCTGATCAGCGGTGACCGGATAGCAGGCTTCGGCGCCATGACTGATCTACCGGATGCTGACGCCGAGCAGATAGATGCTGCCGGTGGCATGGTGATGCCTTCGTTTTGCGACAGCCATACACACCTTGTGTTTGCGGCGCCACGGGAGCAGGAGTTCGTAGATCGCATCAAGGGGCTTTCCTATCAGGAGATTGCTGCCCGCGGAGGTGGCATCCTGCACTCCGCCGCCAGGCTGGCCGACATGCCGGAGGAACTGCTGCTGGCGCAAAGCCTGCAACGGCTGGAGGAGGTGATACAGATGGGCACAGGTGCCATTGAAATCAAGAGCGGATATGGGCTATCCCGTGATGCGGAGCTGAAGATGCTGCGTGTCATCCGACGCATGAAGGAGATCAGTCCGATCCCCATCAAAGCCACCTTCCTGGGGGCACACGCACTGCCACCGGCCTGGCAGGATAATCGGGCGGGATATGTGCAGCTGCTCATCGACATGCTACCGCAGATTGCCGATGAGGGATTGGCCGACTACATAGACGTGTTTTGCGAAACCAACTACTTCACCCCCGAAGAGACGGGGCGTTTATTGGAAGCCGGCAACCGGTTGGGGATGAAAGGCAAGGTGCATGTAAACCAGTTCACCAGTATCGGCGGATTGCAGGCATGTGTGCAGCATGGTGCGCTTACGGTGGATCACCTGGAAGTGATGACAGATGCCGATCTGGATACTCTGGCGGCATCAGACACGCTGCCGGTGGCGTTGCCGGGATGTAGCTTCTTCATCGGCATACCGTACACCCCCGGCCGTGTCATCATCGACAGCGGAAAGCCGCTGGTGATTGCCAGCGACTATAACCCCGGCTCCACCCCTTCGGGCAATATGGCGCTCATGTGGTCGCTGGCCTGCACGCAGATGAAACTGCTCCCTGAGGAGGCCTTTCATGCCATCACCATCAATGGAGCCCATGCCATGGAGTTGCAGGATGAGGTCGGCAGCATCGCCATCGGAAAACGAGCCAACCTGTTACTGACCAAACCCGTGCCTTCGTTGGCCTATCTCCCCTACGCCTATGGGCACAATCACTGGGAGAAAATATGGGTATCCGGCAAACCGGTGTCACCTGTCCGCTGAATATATAGTAGTTTTAAAGCATGAAATTGATCAATCTTCTGTGGATTACAGCGTTGATTGTATCCGTAGGTGCCTGCGTGCCGGCGAAGAAATACCGTCATATTTCGGATCAGTACCGCATGTTGGACTCCAGCTACCGTGAGCTGCTGGCCAGCAATACCCTGCTGAGCAGAAAGGTAGAGGGCCTGCAAAAGGATACCAGTTTCTGCAACAGTGAAGTGCGCAGCCTGATGGGTCAGTACAACGATCTGGTAGGCCAAAGCGGCGACAGGGAGCAAGAAATGCAGGCCACCATTGCCGACTTACGCAAGCGCCTCAAGGACTACAGCCTGGTGGTTGGCGATACCAGCCTGCTTCTTTCGTCGCTGCAGCAACAGCTTCGGCAGGGTGATTCTACCAATACACTTTTGGCCAATAGTCTGGAGACAGCACTGCTGCAATACACAGAGAACGAACAACTGGAGATAGACCAATCCTATGGGCGCATCTCTCTTACCCTACGGGAAGAACTACTATTTCGGCCCGGTACGGCTACCCTGATCCGCGAAGGCAAGACCGCACTCCTGTTGCTCGCCAACACGCTGAAGACCTACCCGGATGTTCGCATTGCGGTGGAAGGGCACGCTGACTCGCTGGAAGCACGCTCTACCCGACCCGGCGGCAGTTGGGAGATTAGCGCACAGCGTGCATCGGTAGTGGTGGAGACGCTAACCGGAGAGTTTGGTGTAACGCCGTCAGCCATCACAGCCACCGGCTGGGGGGCTACCCGGCCCATCTACCCCAACGACACGCCAAGCGGCAGGGATCAAAACCGGCGGATTGTCATCGTACTGACAACCAGCAAGGTCGGTGTTTTGGTGGGTGACCGGTGAGGG
>CAYYHM010000209.1:0-2671 GCA_964471795.1 uncultured Chitinophagales bacterium
GCTTGCCCTTCTCGAACTCCTGTTCGAACACCTTGCCGTTGCGGTGAACCTCTGCTCGAAGATGGTTGGATAGTGCGTTTACACAGCTTACACCTACACCGTGGAGACCACCGGACACCTTGTAGGTGTCTTTGTCGAACTTACCACCCGCATGCAATACCGTCATTACCACTTCCAGCGCTGAGCGTCCCTCCTTTTCGTGCATCTCGGTAGGGATACCCCGCCCGTCGTCCTGCACAGAGATGGAATTGTCTTTGTGGATGGTGACAAAAATATTGTTGCAATAACCCGCAAGGGCTTCATCTATCGAGTTGTCTACTACTTCGTAAACCAGGTGATGCAATCCTTTCGGACCTACATCGCCGATGTACATGGCGGGACGTTTTCTTACCGCTTCCAACCCCTCCAATACCTGAATATTGGCGGCTGTATAATTACTGGGTTGTGTACTCACTGCTTTTCCTCCTTGGAACTGTGTTGGGTCAATAAAAAAGACTTACAAAGATACGTTTTTCGTACTGCTAAAAATAACCTGAAATCCACGTCTATCAAGGGTTTGTTATCCACATCCAAGAGTCCCCGATCCATGCCGATTGCTGTCAATGACCATCGATTCGCTACTTTTATATCCTTACTATAACAAGCCGTTCATTCCTATGCGATTCTTATCCTTACTGTTGCTCTTTTGTCCATTGCTTTCTTACACCCAAAGCCTGCCGGTAGACCCTGCCACCAACCGTGTGACCTATGAGGCGATCATTGAAGCGCCGGGCACGGCAGACACGCTGTTTCAGCGGGCACTGCAGTGGTTTGGTGCGTTCTATCCAAACGCCCGCGTGGTGATAAAGGAACAGGATGCAGCGGCCGGCAAGATTACCGCCAAGCACAAGTTCAACCTGCAGATTACAGACACCAAAGGCCGCAACCAGAATGTAGGCTTCATCATCTACGACTTCAAGGTGTGGGTAAGGGATGGCAAGGTGCGCTACAAGATCGATGATATCCACCTGGAATACCAGGTGTATTATGGCGTCGAGGAATGGATGAAGCCCGACCATGAAGATGCCGCCAACAATCCGGCCAAACTGGCTAAAGTGGATGGTTATTTCCAGGAACTCATCGCCTCACTTACCAAAGGATGTCAGCCAAAAGAGGCGCCTGTTAACGAAGACAATTGGTAAACTATCAGTGGAAACTGGGCTCGGTGGTGGTGCCGTAATAATATTCCTGAGCCAATTGTTGCACAATGCCATCCACCAAGCCTACTTGTGGCACCAGCATGCGCCTGATGTTGCCCCATTTCATGAAGTTGGTGTAGATCGTCACGGCATGGCCAATCACGTCCGCACGGTCAGGCTTTAGCGCCAGCTGCTTGATTCGCTCCTCTACACTCATGGCCATCACCTGCTCCTGAAACTTGAGCAGATAATCGCAGGTAAGTGCGCTGCCTTTCTTCTTTCTCGACAACTGGAAAACCGTATTGATGTTACCCCCGGACCCCACAGCTATGGGATGTATCTTATCTGTGAGGTGTGTATCCAGCCACTCCTTCACCACCTGCCAGTCTGACTGCCGCACCTGCTGATTGAGCAACCGAATGGTGCCTATGTTGAAGGTTTGGTTCTGCTGTTCGCGACCTTTGGCAAACAAAGTCACATCCGTGCTACCACCTCCAACATCGATAAACAAATAACTCTTTGCGGGATTCAAGTGCTCATAAGCACGTGCAGCGAAAATGATCTGTGCTTCCTCACGTCCGTCAATTACCTCTATCTGAATACCTGTCTCCTGCAGTATGTCAGCAGCAATCTCAGCGCCATTAGTGGCATCGCGCATGGCTGAAGTGGCACAGGCGCGGTGATATTGTACGTCGTAGATATCCATCAGCAGCCGAAACATGCGCAGGGTGCGCAGCAGGTTGGTACGGCGCTGGTCGGAGATGCGCCCCTCCAGAAAAGTATCGAAGCCAAGGCGGATGGGGATTCGGAGTAGTTTTAACTTCACCGGTGCCGGCTCTTCTGCCGTTACTTCCGCTACAAGGCAACGCACAGCATTCGATCCTATGTCTATTGCTCCGAATCGCATATCCCGAAACTACGATGAACTACTGCCCCGACATCTATGAAATTGCCCACATGTTAACATTTACGGCCATCCTCCCACTATGATAGCAATGCCTCCATGGCCGGCCCACTGATTACCACTACCGAGGATTTCGGCTCCGCATCGCCGCCCAGCGGCCAGTGACTACTGAAGGCACCCTGTTTGGAGCGCTCACCCGGATGCTGCACCGACAAGAACAACGACTTGCCATCAGGGGCAAACCAGGGGCCTGTCAGCTCTGCCTCTACCGGAGCCGACACAATCTGTACCGGCTTGCCGGCCTCAGGACCGCTCATCGGGATGTAAAAAACGCCATTGTGGCCAAAAGCGCTATAGCGATCACTATTCAGTTCACTGCCGGAGATGTCGGTCGTCATCCACAGGTTGCCCTTTCGATCGAAAGCCAGGTTATCCGGACAGGCGAACCCGGACTCCGGACCTCCTGTGAGGAATATGTCGTGGGTAAAGGTGAGGGACGACGGGTCATCATCTGTCTCCACCAACCGCAACAAGGAACCAAAGTAATTCCCCTTCGGCTTGTTGTTGGTGAGGCTAACGATTACCGCAC
>CAYYHM010000210.1:0-2669 GCA_964471795.1 uncultured Chitinophagales bacterium
GCGCAGCATGGGCTACCTGTGAAGACCAGCCGGGTATAGCCTGCATCCTGGGCACCGGCTCCAATGCGGGATACTATGACGGCAAAGAGCTGCATGATGACGTGCACGCACTGGGATACATCCTTGGCGACGAAGGCAGCGGTAGCTATCTGGGCAAGAAACTGCTGGCAGAGTTCTTGTATGGCAAGCTCCCCCCACAGATGAGCGAGAAGCTGAAGGAGCAGTTCCACCTCACCAAGGAGGAAATCTTTGACAACGTGTACCGCAAGCCGCGGCCAAACGTGTACCTGGCTTCCTTCGGACGCTTCCTGAGCGACAACAAGGACCACTATTACATCAACCGCCTGGTACGGCAGGGATTGCTGGAGTTTGTAGACATCCATGTATGCCGCTTCCCCAACTATCAGCAGGTACCTGTTCACTTTGTCGGCTCCATAGCCCACTTCTTCCAGGACATCCTGAAAGAAGTTTGCGACACCAAGAGAATCACTGTCGGTAAGGTTATGAAGCAGCCGGTTGACGGGCTGGTAGACTATTTCCAGCGATTCAAGGATTAATCCTGTACTATGAAACGAGTGTTAGGTGCAGCCTTGCTGGCTGTAGTTATGATTGCCTGTAATAACGAATCAGCAGAAACAGCTGCTCAGGAGGATAGTGAAATGTTTGCAAGCTATGCCGGCGACAAGCTGGTGGTATATCAGATGATGACCCGCCTGTTTGGCAACACGGAAACCCGGAACGTGACCTACGGTACAGCCGCAGAAAACGGCGTGGGCAAGTTCAACGACATCACGCACGCTGCGTTGGCAGGCATTCGAGAGCTAGGCGCCACCCACGTATGGTACACCGGGGTGATTGAGCATGCTACCATGACCGATTATACTTCATTCGGGATTGCTGCAGATGATGCCGACGTAGTGAAAGGCAGGGCCGGCAGTCCCTATGCCATCAAAGACTACTACGATGTGAACCCCGATCTGGCGGTAGACGTGTCATTGCGCATGCAGGAATTTGAGGCACTGGTGCAACGCACACATGAGGCCGGTCTTCGGGTGCTGATTGACTTCGTGCCCAACCACGTGGCCCGGCAATATGTGTCAGATGCCAAACCTGAGGGTGTTGCCGACTTTGGCGCCAACGACAACAAGGCGGCAGCTTTTGACCCGCAGAACAATTTCTACTACCTGCCCGGCGAATCGTTTGTAGTGCCTGCCGGATACAATCCACTGGGTGAAGAACGCGACAGCACGGAAGACAATCGATATGCAGAAGTGCCGGCACGTGCCACCGGCAACGATCAATTTACCGCTACTCCTTCGGTGGATGACTGGTTTGAGACGGTGAAGTTGAATTATGGGGTTGACTATCAGAATAACAGGGCCACGCACTTCGACCCCATACCCGACACCTGGCTGAAGATGCGCGACATCCTGCTGTATTGGGCCGGTAAGGGCGTAGACGGATTTCGGTGCGACATGGCAGAGATGGTGCCGGTAGACTTCTGGGGTTGGGTGATTCCTGCGGTGAAGGAACAGTACCCTGATCTGGTGTTCATTGCTGAAATCTACAATCCCGATGCCTACAGTCTGTATTTCACGGAGGGTCATTTCGATTATCAATACGATAAGGTAGGCACCTATGATGAGGTGCGTAAGATGATGCAGGGCACCCCGAACGCCTCTTCGGTATGGAGGGTACAGAACAGCCTGCAGCCGCTGGATGCACAGATGATCCGATTTTTGGAAAACCATGATGAACAACGCATTGCGTCGCCTTTCTTTGCAGGTAGTGCGCAGCCGGGCATACCGGGCATGGTAGTGTCAGCTACGCTGGGCAAGGGGCCCGTACTGTTGTACTTCGGACAGGAAGTGGGTGAGCCAGGCGAAGGAGTAGAAGGTTTTCAGGGAGAAGATGGCCGCACGACCATCTTCGACTACTGGGGGGTGCCTGCACATCAGCGGTGGATGAACGGTGGTGCATTTGACGGTGGCAAACTTACTACCGCCGAAAGAACACTGCGCCAGGCCTATGCCACCCTGCTGAACTTCGCCAAAGACGACGAACTGATCGCCCATGGATCCACGATAGCCATTCCAGTGACCCTCTCTATGGGTGACCCGGAGCTGGTAATGGCCTTCTTGCGGGAGCAGCAAGGCGAGTGGGTATTGGTGCTGGCCAACTTCCAGGGCGGCGACGTGATGGGTACGCTCACACTTCCTGAGGCGTGCACACCGTCAGCCAAACAGGAACTGTTGTCGGGACAATCGATGGAAGCCGGCAGCACCATCAACCTCTCACTCACGGGCTATCAGGCACAGATCTGGCGGTAACCACCAAACCATCAGGGCGGAATATGGTATCTTGGCGGTACATAGTATCTGCCATGAGAATACTTGCATTGTTGTTCCTGCTGCTGTCGGCACAAATTGCATTCAGCCAGTACACGCAACCCGAGCGGGGTCCTGTATATACTGACACGATTGTGCCGCGCATCGATATCTTTATCGATGCCGATTCGCTGGCTGCGATTTTGGATCCTGCCAACGCCTACAGCGACTATGAATACCCGGCTACCTTCGTGTTTACCACCCCCACCTATTCCGATACTGTCTTCGACATCGGCTTCCGCTTACGCGGCAACACCAGCCGGCAGTCCGCCAAGAAATCCT
>CAYYHM010000211.1:0-2648 GCA_964471795.1 uncultured Chitinophagales bacterium
TTTATCATAGTAGCAGTCTGCCAGTCTTGACAGCATTGCATATCTTGAGCCTTCCGGAGGTCCGGAATTTCTATGTTATCAGGCCATTTTTTTCAATCGCAGTTTGGCAACCACAAGAGTAGAAACCGACTTTGGTGTCCTCATAAAAATCTATGGTTCTTGTAGGTAAGAAGATAACAATATACCTTTAGTAGGACACATAGAATCCGTGAATGTAGCGGATACCATATCCCCACAACCGCTCAGTAAAATTTTCACAGGCTGAGTAAATATAGTGATATGAATAAGGCACTTTTCCTACTAATTACCATTTCTCTATTAATCGTACTACCTGTAAAGTCCCAACACTTCCTACAAGCAAAAGGGAAAGTAATCACCAACCAATCGGGAGATACCATATTGCTGAGGGGTATGGGCCTTGGCGGATGGATGGTACAGGAAGGCTACATGTTACAAACAGCAGGATTTGCCAATCCACAACACAAGATTCGGGAGACCATTGAATTGCTTATAGGTACTGCGAATACCGACCTATTCTATGATACATGGTTAGCCAACCATTGCCGTGAAGCGGATATCGATTCCTTACAGGCATGGGGCTTCAACTCGGTTCGCCTGCCCATGCACTACAATCTGTTTACACTGCCCATAGAAGAGGAGCCAATACAAGGCCAACAGACATGGCTGAGCAAAGGATTTCAACTCACAGACAGCTTGATATCATGGTGTGCAGCGCGCAGTATGTATGTCATTCTGGATTTACATGCAGCACCCGGAGGACAAGGGTATGATCAAGGGATTTCCGACTATGACCCCACCAAACCTTCGCTTTGGGAAAGCCAGGACAATCGGGATAAGATGGCAGCCCTGTGGAAGCGGCTGGCAGAGCGCTACAAAGACGAGCCATGGGTGGCCGGCTATGATGTTCTGAATGAACCAAACTGGAACCTCCCCGGAGGCTTGGCACTGCGCAATTTATACCAGCAGGTTACCGACAGTATTCGAAGCGTAGATACGGTGCATATGCTGATTTTCGAGGGAAACTGGTTTGCCAACGACTTCACCGGACTCACACCTCCATGGGATGACAACATGGTGTATTCACCGCACAAATATTGGTCTGTCAACGATCAGGCTTCCATCCAATGGGTGTTGAATTTGCGCAATCAATATGACGTTCCCTTGTATTTAGGCGAGACAGGGGAAAACTCCAATGTGTGGTTCCGGGATGCGGTGCGCCTGTACGAAGACAACTACATGGGTTGGGCTTGGTGGCCAATGAAGAAGGTGGAATCAGTAGCAGGCCCCTTGTCAGTAAGAAAATCCCCTCAATACCAGGCACTGCTTGACTATTGGGCAAATGGAGGCACCAAGCCGAGCGTGAGCTTTGCGGTGAACGCATTGTTGCAGTTGGCGCAAGACCTGAAAGTTGAGAATTGTCGGTACCAGAAGGACGTCATTGACGCCCTCTTCCGGCAACCGTACACGGATGAAACCCTGCCCTTCGCCAATCATACGATTCCGGGGGTTATACATGCCTCTGACTACGACATGGGTCGGCAGGGCATTGCCTATTATGATACCGATTATGCAAACTACTCTGTAACTACGGGTACTTACACCGCCTGGAACAATGGCTGGTCGTACCGCAACGATGGCGTGGACATTGAGCCCTCGCAAGACACAATGAACACCAATGGCTACATGGTGGGGTTCATTGAAACAGACGAGTGGATGGACTACACCGTGCAAGTGACAGCAGATGCCGCTTACGATGTACATGTGCGCGTTGCCTCCGGCGGACCTTCCGGCGGACTTCATTTGATGATGGATGGCGCAGATGTCTCTGTACCCTATTACGCGCCAATCACAGGCGGGTGGAATACCTGGCGGACACTGGTGATTCCCAACGTGATATTGAGCGCCAACGATCATACAATGCGTGTCTACTTCGACAGAGGGGGCTTTAATGTGGGTAGTTTCGAATTTATACCAGTAGGTCCCACCACAACAGTGCCAACTACTTTCGTGTCAGCTGTAACACTGGATACGAATACAGTGATGATGCATGTAAACAAGCCGCTAGATAGCCTGTCCCTGGGTACTAATCCGGCCAATTTTACCATGTATGCCAACAAGCAAATCATCACCATAACTGATATCCGGGTTGATGCCAATAACCCTCGAATCGTATACTTCTCACTGGATTATGGCATGAAGGCCGGTGATGAGATCGAGCTATCCTACAATGGTACGCAGACACTGGCAACGGATGGCACTCCACTGGGCACCTTCCTGTTTAAGGATGTGCGCAACACACTCAGAGCCCGCTTATCGATTCCCGGCAAGATAGAGGCTGAAGACTTCATCACACAGTCGGGGATTCAACTGGAAAGCACTTCGGATGTTGGCGGTGGACAGAATATTGGCTACCTGGATCCAAATGATTACCTGGAATATGAGGTAGAAGTTGCCACCACAGGTAATTACAAAGTGGAATACCGGATAGCTTCTGAACAAAACGGAGGACTGGCCTTGCAGCTATTGGATGCATCCGGCAACCCAACTACAGTCCACAATACCACTTTCCCGGCTACCGGTGGGTGGCAAAACTGGACTACCTATGAAAAGACAGCGAATCTCCCGGC
>CAYYHM010000212.1:0-2589 GCA_964471795.1 uncultured Chitinophagales bacterium
ATGAGGATGCCATCGCAGTATTCCTGGCGCAGACGGAAGTACTCCGGAAACTTGGCACTCAGTGCCTGCTCGAGTACGGTGAGCTCGCGGAACTGCTGATAGTAGGCAGTCAACGCCTCCATCAGGTCGCCGGGGCGGCGCTTCAGCTGACGGCTCTCGATGTAGGTGAGCAGGTCGGAGGCAGTGTAGGGCTGCTCTTGCAGCAGGAACAAGGTTTTATCTTCCATACCCTGCAGGCCGGTGTATCGGTAGGCAGCATCGAACAAGGTGGTGTCCAGCAGGGCCACATAGTCTACCAGCCTGTCAGGGAATTCGATGAAGCCCAGCTCACGCTGCGATTGTGCATACAGCCGGGCTTTCTGGATGTTGTAGCGCTCATCACGCATGATCTTCCGCTCCAACACGGGCAGCAGTTCCTCCTCGGCGGGCAGGCCTGTGCGCTCTTCCATGCGGAGGATGTGGTATCCATAGCGGGTCTGGAAGGGGCGGCCAATCTCCCCCGGCTGCAGGGAATAGGCGATGGAGTCGAACTGACCCACCATCTTGCCGGTGCCGAAGGGTTCCATGCGGCCGCCGTTGGGCTTACTCAGCAGGTCGTCGGAGTAGATGGATACCAGCGAATCGAAGGAGGCTCCGGCCAGCAAGGCACGGTACAGGGAATCAGCACGATCTTTCAGGTTGAGGGCCAGCGCCTGATCGGCGGTCTCCGGAATCCGTATCAGGAGGTGCGACACGGTCACCGTTCCCATGGCCGGGCGCTTCTCTGCCGGCATCACCAGGTGATAGCCCAGCTTGGTCCGCACCGGCAGCGACACCTTGCCTATCGGTGTCTCGTATGCTGCGTTCTCGAACTGATAGAACGGCACGGACAGGGCAGTAATGTATCCCAGGTCGCCACCCTGCTGTTTGGCATAGTTGTCTTCGCTCACCTCCCTGGCCACCTTGGAGAAGGCCTCGCCACGGATGATGCGAGAGCGGGCTGCCATGACCTTCTGATAGGCCGCCAACGTGTCGGCAGGTGCTGCGTTCTCAGGCACCTGAATCAACAGATGGTATACCCGTACATCTTCATCCATACGGGCACGCGCCTCCTTCCGGAGGGTATCCAGCAGGTCGCGGTCCAGGTAGGAGCGGTACAGCTGATCCAGGTAGTTGTTGAGGTCACGGCGCACAGTCGGCAAGGTATCCACCTGTGCATCTTCGGCAGCCTTCACCTTCAGCTGAAAGTTGATGTACAAGTCAAGGTAGTCGGTGAGGTCCCGCAAGGAAGGGTTGTCATTGGTGGGGTTGTTCTTGCTGAACACGTAGTCAAAGTCCGCTACGGTGACAGATTTGTCGCCTATGGAAAACAACACATCAGCAGTGCCGCCGGGCTGCGCTACAGTGAGCAGAGGTAATGCCAGCCAGAACCAGGAGAAGATGGAAATCCGTTTCATAAGCCTGTTGCGTCTTTATCAGGATGAATAAGTGGTGTACAAAGAGCCACAAAATTAGGCAATTGAAGGTCGGCATTCAATAAAATGACGGTTGTTTGACAGGGAAGGCTGTGGAGTTCAAAATTTAATGCTCAAAGGTCAAAGTTGCTGACGCTCAGAAGTAGAATCCTGCTATGTTGGGCAAATCCTTCTTGGAACCATTCCCCTTGAAAATGCTGACATGCATAGCATCGTCAGCACTCTCCGAGGGGGTGCAGGGGGAGGATTGTAAGCGTTCAAAATTCAATGCTCAAAGGTCAAAGTTGCTGACGCTCAGAAGTAGAATCCTGCTTGGTTAGGTAAATCCTTCTTGGGGACACTTCCCCTCACACACGACAACTGCGAGGCTGCACCAACACATTGGGAACACAGGAGTTGATATACCTTCATTTTTGACGGTGTTTTCAATGCAGCCGACGCAGTCCCCTGAATGATAAGTACAATGCAGATAGATAGGAGATTGCCCACCTGAGGTGGACGGGCCACGGTTGTCCTTGGATCCAGACCTGTGCTGACCTGAGCAGACCTGTGCAGACCTGTGCTGACCGCAGCGTCAGTACCGCCAATGGAAGAACTTATGATCGTTCAAATTCCTACAATTGGCGGCCACCCCTCTGTATACTGACGATGCTGCGCATGTCTGCATCCTTCGGAAAGGGGAATTTGATCTCGCTCCCTAGGCTGACGCTAAGAAGCAGAATCTTACTGCTATTGGGGAATCTCTCTTGGCTACATTCCCCCTTTGGAGGGGGTGCAGGGGGAGGTTCAGTATTTCCTTATTTCTTCCATCATCCTGAGGAACGGATGCCCGCCACATACCGTCATGCTGAAGGAAGGCGCCACAAATAGTCAAATTAGGGAAAGCTTTAAGCCGACTGCCTGCCTTTGGTGGGAAGCATCTTACGATTAGTTACTGGATCCTAAGTGTAAGATTCTTCGGTCGGCTTAAAGATAATTGAGTGTAGAACAATTCCTTAGCCTACCCTCAGAATGACGACCCGAGAGTGACCACGAACATCGCACATCGCTATACGCAATACGCAATACGCATATCGCAACACGCACATCGCAATACCCCCTACTGTATCATGTGCTCGATCAAGCGCTCATAATC
>CAYYHM010000213.1:0-2509 GCA_964471795.1 uncultured Chitinophagales bacterium
CCGGCAGGCAGGCCTGCCCGCCTTTGGAGGGAAGGATCTTACGAATCGCAGGGGAATCCCAAGTATAAGATTACTAGCGCAAATCCTAAATCACAACATCCCAAACATAGATAATTATCATCCCCCTATCTAATCATCTCATTTTCTAATTATCTAATTATCTAATCTTCTAATTAAAACATTACCCCCTCCCCTATTCCTACAGTAATTAACCCCCGGTAAGTAGTCATAGTCTGCTCTTATTACCACATGTAACCTGCATGCCGTAAATTCACGCCCCGGACAAAGCAATCAACCTATGAATCCCTACAGTAAATGGTATCATCCGTACAAAATCAACCCACAATTCAATGATAAAGTCGCCTACTTCAGCATGGAAATCGCTGTTGATCAGGCGTTGAAGACATACAGTGGTGGCCTGGGTTTCCTCGCCGGCTCCCACATGCGCAGTGGATACGATCTGAAGCAGAACATGATCGGTGTCACTATCCTGTGGAGCGGTGGCTACTATGATCAGGACCGCGCCGACGATCAGCGGATGCAGGTGCGCTTCCGCCGCAAGTACTACAACTTCCTGCAAGACACAGGCATCATCCTCACCGTACCTATGCAGGGCGTAGATGTGAAGGTGAAAGCCTATGTGCTGCCGGCGGATACTTTCGGTACGGTGCCGATCTACTTCCTCAGCACCGACTTGGAAGAAAACCCTGAATACTACAGATACGCAACCTTCCGGTTGTATGATGTGGATCGCACCAAGCGCATCATGCAATACATGGTGTTAGGTCTGGCCGGCATCAAACTGGTGGAAGCACTGGGAAATGCCGATGTGTACCACATGAACGAGGCACATGCCCTGCCGCTGGCTTTCCACCTGTACAAGAAGTACGGCAGCTGGGAGACGGTGCGGTCCAAGCTGGTGTTTACCACCCACACGCCGGAGAAAGCGGGCAACGACGAGTTCGACTATGGCCACATTGAACATACCGGCTACTTTGCCGGCGTGTCTGCCGACGAGGTGAAGGCCTTCACCGGCATGTGGGAGCGCTTTGGCACTACGCCTGCTGCCCTCATGATGAGCCGCAAGGCCAATGCTGTGTCCAAGCTGCACGGCGAGGTTTCGCGCGACATGTGGAAGGAGGTGCCCAACGCCTGCCCCATCACCCACATTACCAACGCACAGAAGGCCAGCTACTGGCAGGACGACATCCTGTATCAGCATGTCAACAGCAAAGACATCACTCCGCTGGTGGAGCGCAAGCGCGAGTTGAAGCGCCAGCTATTCCTGGAAGTAGCCAACCAGACGGGCAAGCTGTTCAACCCTGACGTGCTGACAATAGTGTGGGCACGCCGCTTTGCTGCCTACAAGCGGGCCAACCTTATCCTGCGCGACCTGGACAGGTTCCTGCTGCTGATCAAGAATCCGCTGATGCCTGTGCAGATCATCTGGGCCGGTAAGCCTTACCCCGAGGATGGTCCTGCCGTGAACCTGTTCAACACCATCGTGGAGATCACCCTCAAGCGCGACAACTGCGCCATCCTCACCGGTTACGAACTGGCGCTGTCCAAGTTGCTGAAAGGAGGCTCCGACATCTGGCTGAACACGCCCCGCAAGCCCCGTGAGGCCAGTGGCACCAGCGGCATGACTGCGGCGATGAACGGCTCGCTCAACGTAACCATCAACGACGGCTGGATCCCTGAGTTCGGCAAGCACCGCAAGAACAGCTTCATCATCGACTCAGCACCGGAGTCGGAGCCTGAGTCACTCCGTGACCAATATGCCTATGAGAGCTTAATCAATCAGCTGGAAAAGGAGATCGTGCCACTGTATTACAACGATCCTGAGGGCTGGTGGAAGATGGTGAAGCAAAGCATGAAGGACGTAATTCCTATGTTTGACTCCGACCGGATGGCAACGGAGTACTACGAGAAGATGTTCCGCACCGAAAAATGATTGGCAAGAAACTGTAAAGGTGTGTATATTTGCACCACGAATTCGGACTCGTAGCTCAATTGGATAGAGCACTTGACTACGGATCAAGAGGTTACAGGTTCGACTCCTGTCGAGTTCACTACAAAGCTTTCATATCGCTTTGAACCCTTGCAGATTTACCTGCGAGGGTTTTTTTTTGCCATGAGATCATTTGTCCCCTGCACTGCACTGTTCACATCGAAATAGAATAGTACAACATAGTGTCGACGGGAGGAATGGCCGATGCACCAACTTGTGCTCCTCTCCCCCATCACTTGAAGGTCATTCGTCTACCCAAATAGCTTGCAGCACGTTGTGGCCCATGTCACGCAGCACGTTGATCTCATCGACAGTCATATTGCTGATCGTTTCCACCTGTTGCAGTTCTTTTAGACCTGCATCTATATGCCAGGCAAATACTTGGTTGTGGCGCAACCAGCCGTTATCTCCGGCATCATTATACCGGTAGATGATCAAGACATCAGAGGCATGGGGATCCGATTCATGGTATTCAAGTCCTGCGTCTACCAGTGCTTG
>CAYYHM010000214.1:0-2501 GCA_964471795.1 uncultured Chitinophagales bacterium
AGGGGGCTGGGGGGAGGACCGCTCCCTCGCCTCGTCGCCTTTCTCGTATTGCGTATTACGTACCTCGTAGTTCGACTGGTAGGTAGCAAGGTTTCTGATTTGTAGTAGTATTCCCGCTGCTAGTGGGCGTATGCAATACGCCCTTACGGTAGGTAGCTTTCCAATCTATGCTGCAGCGGGTTCGCCTTGTCGCCTTTCTCGTATTGCGTAGCGCGTATTTCGTAGTTCGACAAGTAGGTAGCAAGTTTTCTGTTTTGAGGCTGGATTTTGCCATTTCGCATTGTCACATTGTCACATTGTCGCATTGTCCCATTCTCGCATTATCACATTGCCACATTGTCCAACTATCCCCCGTCCCTCCCCGAGTTCTCAAAAACACCCTAACTTCACCTTATGGATCATTTGTCATCGGCACGGCGTACTTTGCAGATTGAGCAGGAGGCGCTGCAGGCGGTTCACGATCGGCTGGACGGGCAGTTTGCCCAGGCGGTTACTACCCTGCTGTCTTGCAGCGGCAAGGTGGTGGTAACGGGCATGGGGAAATCGGGCCTGATCGGGCAGAAGATGGCGGCGACCTTCTCCTCTACCGGCACACCTGCCTTCTTTCTGCATCCTGCGGAGGCGCTCCACGGCGACCTGGGCATGCTCAGCGACAATGACGTGGTGATTCTACTCAGCTACAGCGGCGAAACGGAGGAACTGCTGCGCCTGATGGCCTACCTGCAGCAGAAGGGTCATCGGCATATCGCCATCACGGGCTACAGCGACAGCACACTGGCGCGCCATGCCCACATCCACCTGAACGTAGCCGTTCCGCGGGAGGCCTGTCCACTGGAGCTGGCACCAACCGCTTCTACTACGGCCACACTGGCCATGGGCGACGCACTGGCTGTGGCCTGTATGGAAGCCAGAGGGTTTCGCCCCGATGATTTCGCCCGATTCCATCCGGGCGGCAGTCTTGGTCGCAAGCTCCTCACCCGTGTGGGCGAAGTGATGCGCACCGACAAACTGCCGTTTGTATCACCTGATATCACACCCGGCGATCTGCTCCTACGCATGAGTGAGGGCAAGCTGGGTCTGGCCATCGTAGGTTCACCCGACGCTGTGCAGGGTGTTATCACCGATGGCGACCTCCGCCGGGGCATGGTGCAATATGGTGGTATCGATCACCTGGACATCCCCGCTATGATGAGCCGGCAACCGGTCATTGTACAGGCCGACATGCTGGTGGGACCTGCCGAGCAACTCATGCGAGATAGGAAAATCACGGTGGTGCTGGTAGAACAGCAGGAACGCATAGTCGGTGTGTATCAGATCTTCTCCTAGCCGCTCACCAAGGGCCACTATATTAACCTTTCATCAGCCCAATGACTGCCGGGCAAGGGATTATTGTGCCACCCAGGTGTCGTCACCGATTTTGAATGTTGCCAACCCGATGCCTTTTTTCAAATAGAATACCGGAAGATCACCTGACAGCTCATAGACCTGATACAGCATCCTGTTGCCTACCGCCAGTGAGTCGAGGTAGGCGGAGTTCTCCCAGTGGATGCCTGTAGTATCTCCCGGAGTTTCGATCTCAGCAGTGGCTTTATGGGACTTTCTCACATAGCTATCGGAATCGGAAACTTGGAGGCTCAGATAGTTACGGTTAACCCCATTATTTTTCTCCGCTTGAAATGTATACGTGATGGTGAAGTCTCCAAAATGTAGTGTGTGTTTTTCATACTCATTATTGTAATAGGTAGCTCTAAATCCATAGGAGTCGAATCCAATCACCTTCATCCGGTTTTCTATGGTGACTGTCTGGCAAACTACCACTTTGTTATCCTGATTGATGTAGGTAATGTTTTCCCCTGCTGTCGGCATATATTCCCGCGTCTCAGGATCCAGATAATATTCCCCTACAAGTTGCCTACTCCTGCAATTCGACAGGAACAAAAAAACCAATATCACTATCATCCAGATTCCGGAATGGCGGCCCATGTTTATACTGCGATTCATGCGGTATGGTTGTGAAGTACTTTTACATTGTACAGTAGTAGGCCACAGTATTCATGACTGACAGACATGTTCTGCCGACCTGCTAAAGTCCTGTAAATATACTTATTACGAAGAGGACTCATATCAATCCAGCTATTTTGTTGTCATCGCCTTGCTCTGGCAGATTAAACAATCCCGTCACTTGCCCACCAGATGCGATAGCAGGATGCCCGCAGCCATTGCGGCGTTCAGCGACTCGGCACCGCCGATGCGGGGGATGCTGACAAATGTGGTCACCCTGCTGCGGACGATGTCCGACAAGCCATGCGACTCGCTGCCAATGCACAGCACACCCGTTACCGGTGCAGGAATGTCATACACAGCAGTCCCTGCCATATCGGCGCCCCAGACGGGAAGGTCGGCTCCCACCAGTCGTCGGCAACCACAGCTTGTAGACTGCCTGATCAGGGATTATTGTGCTACCCATGTGTCGTCACCTAGTTTGAATGTTGCCAACCCGA
>CAYYHM010000215.1:0-2482 GCA_964471795.1 uncultured Chitinophagales bacterium
CTCGGAAGCAGAATCCCGCATTTAAAAGTGAATGCATCTTGGGTACGACTTCCCCTTGAAAATGCTGATATGCGGAGCATCGTCAGCACTTTGGAGGGGGTCAGGGGGAGGTTTTTGCTAAGTACTACTAACTTTCATGAACATACCCTACGCCTGTGCTGACCGCAGCGTCAGTACATTTATCGTCAGCGGTCCCTCCTTCGCAATGAACCCCAAGGGGAATAAGAGGCTAGGGGGCGATAATCCTACAATAGGTATATGCGGTACAAGCGGGCAATCCCGGTAATCTTTTCATCAGGTAAATCCCGGTTCAGACAAATGGCACGATCACTCTCGGGTCGTCATTCTGAGGGTAGGCAACGGAGTTATTCAACCAAAGATAATCATACAGCCGACCGAAGAATCTTATGCTTAGGATTCCGTTCCTTATCTAAAGATCCTTCCCTCCAAAGGCGGGCAGGCGGTCGCTTGCGGGGTAGTACTATACCTATGCATTCGTTAGCTTCCCTCAGGATGACGGTAAGTAGAGGGATTCCGTTCCTTAGGATGATGGAAGAAATAAGGAAATACTGAACCTCCCCCTAACCCCCTCTCCGAAGGATGGTGACATGCGCAGCATCGTCAGTACGGAGGGGGAATGTCCCCAAGCGGCCTTTACCTATTGCAGTAAGATTCTACTACTTAGCATCAGCCTAGGGAACGTGATCAACTTCCCCTTTCCGAAGGATGCAGACCTGTGCAGACCTGCGAAAGCGTCAGCGTAGCAGCGTCAGTACATGCGCAGCATCGTCAGTATTGAGAGGGGTGGCCGCCAATTGTAATGGCATTCAAAGCCCATAGATTTCTCCATTGGTGGTACTGACGCTGCGGTCAGCACAGGCAGGGGGTGTGTTCATGAATGATTGCAATAACAAGCAAGAAC
Organism: uncultured Chitinophagales bacterium; assembly: GCA_964471795.1. Taxonomy (GTDB): domain Bacteria; phylum Bacteroidota; class Bacteroidia; order Chitinophagales; family S012-47; genus CAJXXO01. The sequence goes on from CAYYHM010000215.1 coordinate 923, forward strand.
ACACCCCTAACCCCTCTCGAGAGGGGAAGCGTCCCCAAGAGAGATTGCCAAACAGTAGTAAGATTCTGCTTCTCTAAAACAATCCTTCCTGAGAACTCGTCGCTATACGAATATCGCTATACGCACATCGAACATCGCGCATCGAATATCGCTGTACGCACATCGAATATCGCACATCGAATATCGCTGTACGTAATACGAACACGCAATACGAAAAAACCTCCAAGGTTTTTGACACCTTGGAGGTTTGTTGTATCGGATCTACTATTCCTATCAGAACTGTGCAGAGGGGCAGCCATATCCCCTGCCGTAGCGGGAAGGACGCTTCACGTTGCGGCCGAGGCGCTTGGTGAGGACGATGCCGCCGGTGAGGTAAGTGTCCATCATGCGTGGGTTACCGCGCTGTGTACCAACTCCAGGCTGATTGGCGTTAGGCCGCACTTCATCACCACGGAAGCTCAACTCTGCAGCCAGTGCGCCATTCTCTTCGGCCAGTACTGCCAAGTCAGGATAGGCGATGCTGACATCGTCGAGGTAGTCGGTGAAGGTCTTGCGGTAGGTAGCTTCTACTCCCAGCTGCCAGTCGCGGCCCAGGTCGAAGCGGATACCGGCACCTACCGGCAGGGCAAACTGATACAGGGCATAGGGCTTACGGTTCGGGTGGGCTGAGGTGCCTTGTCCTTCGGTGCCCAGCGGCTGCAGGTCTACCCACTCACCATTGTACAGTGCCTGTGGGTTGAAGTGGAAACCGGCCACGCCACCAAACAGGTAGGGGTGCACGGCAGTGCGTGTCCAGCCGGTAAGGTCGATCTCGGCCATCAGCGCCACCTCATAGATGTCGCTGCGGAAGTGCAGGTTGCGGGCACGGAGACCGGCAACCGGTGACAGAGCGTCGTCGCCACTGACATGCGCAGTAGTAAATGAGGCACGCAGTCCGATGATGTCTTTGAAATAGTAGGCAGCAGATAAGGAAATTGAAGGCGCCATATCAGGCTGATTCCAGATATCTTCCTGCAAATCACCCAGGTAGGCAGCAGTACCTCCCATGGCACTGATCTTGAATCCCTGTGCGTGCATGCTCAGTCCGGAAATCAGGAGAACGATGGTCAACAAAAGCGTTTTCATAATATGGCAGTTTGTGTTGTTGTGATTATCTACCCTCCTGTTACGCAAGTTCTGCCATAAGGTTGGCTTTTTACTGTTGTTTTTTGGCTGTTGTATGTTTTTAGTGTTTTTGTGCATTTTTTTACCAGCTGCGCACATCGCGTCATTGCTTCGGATTGACCACTAATGGCCATTGGTGCACGCTCTGTTTATCACCCTTGCATGAATGAATGCGTACTCCCATCCACTGTTGATGTGTAATCTATTGTCTGTTTACTTTCCTATTTTATCCTCATGGTTAGATATTGCTACAAACAAACATAGAATGATCATGTTGCCTGATCTTGATTTTCGGTGATGGTAACCCTGCCGGGTGCTTTTTAATGTAACTTAGAGTACCATCCCTGAAATGCGTACCCCAGCCGACCCCTTCCACAAGTTACCCCCACAGGGAAG
>CAYYHM010000216.1:0-2457 GCA_964471795.1 uncultured Chitinophagales bacterium
TAGCATGGGTGCCCGTAAAGTCGCGATCCCAATACCAGATGGAGCCCACCAGTTCGCTGTTATCGGGGTCGGTAAGGAAAGCAACCGCATCCACCGCAGAAGGATATGGGTTACCGATCAGGTTGTAGTCGTTATCACCGCCTGCACCACCGTTGTTGTGTACAGTCACACTCACGGTTCCATTGTTGGGTGTGCCGGTAAACTGACGTTGATTTACGCCACCACCAACGATACCCGTCATGGCAATACCTCTACCTGCAATCAGCGATGCGCTTGTTGCCGGACTTGTCCATTGCTGAGCAGCACCATCAAACAGGTACAGGTCACTGCTGTTGAAGGTGGTAAAGTTGTTCCAGATATTGTTGTAGGTAACTCCTGCTACAGGTGTACTCCAGTAGTTGAAGATGTTGTCGTAGGGTGTACCGGTGCGCTTAGCGGTTATCTGTCCCGTTACCGTGGCGTTGTCGTCTGTCATCAATAGCGATGCATCTTCTTCTATAACAACGGGTGTCGACATGTTCTCGAAGTTGCCGCTGAGGGTGAGCGTGCCACTCGTGAGGATAACGGTGGCGGGATTACTTACATACAAGTGTTGCATGGCGAGGTTGCCACCATGGGAGAAACTGCCATCCAATACGTGGAAGTTGATAGAATCGCTGTTGGCATCGGGCGCGGAATATGTCCAGGCCGACTGTGTGTACACCGATGCCGGTGGCAGTCCAAAATCTGACCATCCACTACCGCTAGCTTGTGAAAATCGGAGGCTGGGGTCTGACCAGCCATTCGTGTCAGCGATGAAGATCTCCGGATGTAGCAGCAAGTTCTGGTCATTAGTGCTTACACCACTGCCTGTCCAGCCACTACCCGGATCTGTGCCGATGGTGCCGAATACATCATTCCGATATCCATTCCACACTACCTCCAAGGCATCGTCGCCATCATACCCGAAGGTGTGCAATCGGAAAGGCACCCCGGGGTGGGCAGCCGCCATGTAGGTCTGCAGGCTGCTGTTACCGATTACGGCTACATCACCTGCCGAAAAGGTGCCTGTATTGAGTTCTACCTCCAGGGTTGGCGTAGCAGAGCCGTTGGTATAGCGGTAAATCTGAATCGGCGTCCTGCTCAGGTCGATGTTCTCCTGGCTGATATTCCACAGTTCCAGACCACGATTGGAGCCGTCACGGTATTGGCTGATGATTACTTTGCCTTCGGCGGCAGTAGAAGGGCCGGTGATGGTGAAATCATCAATAGCCAATCCTTCATTGTTGTTGCCATAATCTGTTTTGAATACAAACCGGAAGGCAACATTGCTGTTACCGGCAAGTGCTGAAATGTCGGCAATATATTGGACATATCCAGGCGTGTTGCCAACCATGTGAGGTACACCATATGGGAATGCGGTACTTTCTGTGGTATTGGCATAGTTGTAAAATCCGCCCGGATCAAGGAGCTGCCATGTTTGACCTTTATCCAGGGAATATTCAAGATTGAACCCATCACTGGTGGCCCAAACGGGGCTTGGATTCACGTAATTCAGTAAATCATGGTTAGCATAAAACCGCAAGGAATATGTGCCGGCTGCCGTCATGCTATAGTTTGGAGAAAGCAAATAGGACTCAGAGTAGATCTCATAGGCACTTGCCGTCAACCCCGTGACCCATGCGAAAGAACCTGATGTTGTGCCATTCTTGTCTGAAATAGCTGAATTGCCTCGCTCAAAGGGGGTACCGGATACGTTTTCAGGTGCAAAATCATTGGTGTTGGATTCAAAGTTTCCTCCGAAATGTGACCTGTAAGGGATCGACCTATCAGGTAGGACAGTGATAAACCCATTCTTTGTGACTGAAGCTGCACCGTTATTGATAGATAAGGTAACATTGTATACCCCTGCTTCGGTGTAGGCATGCTGTGGATTCTGTTGCGTAGAGGTAGCTCCATCACCAAAATTCCAACTGTAGGACGTTGCCTGATAGCTGTTATCATAGAATTGCACAGATTGCCCCGTATACACGGCATGCCTATCTGAACCAAAGTCAGCTTGTAAGGAAGTAAATATGTCTGAAGTGTACATACCGCGACCATGGGTCAATGCCAGTACAAGCCCATCACTACTCCTGTATCTCAGTTTGTTGGTACGGACATTTGACAGGCCACTATTGGTCGCTGCCCATTGGGTACTACCACCATTGAGGTTATCGGTACTCCACACCCCGGCCTCGGTTGCAAGCAATGCCTGATCTCCATTGTTGGGGTTGAATAGCGCCCATCGTACCGGCATATCAGGAAGGTTTCCCTCTACAGAAGTCCATGAAGTGCCGCCATTCGTTGACTCCCACACACTATTTACGCCATAATTGGAAAAAGTCACCAGCAGGTGGTTTGCGTTATTGGGGTCGATCGAAATACAACTCACATAGGAAGTTGGCAGTCCTGTGGAGCTATTGGTATATGTAGGCG
>CAYYHM010000217.1:0-2457 GCA_964471795.1 uncultured Chitinophagales bacterium
CGCCTACATATACCAATAGCTCCACAGGACTGCCAACTTCCTATGTGAGTTGTATAGCGATCGACCCCAATAACGCAAACCACCTGCTGGTGACTTTTTCCAATTATGGAGTAAATAGTGTGTGGGAGTCAACGAATGGCGGCACTTCATGGACTTCTGTAGAAGGGAATCTGCCTGATATGCCGGTACGATGGGCGCTATTCAACCCCAACAATGGTGATCAGGCATTGTTGGCAACCGAGGCCGGGGTGTGGAGTACCGATAACCTCAATGGTGGTAGTACCCAATGGGCAGCGACCAATAGTGGCCTGTCAAATGTCCGTACCAACAAACTGAGATACAGGAGTAGTGATGGGCTTGTACTGGCATTGACCCATGGTCGCGGTATGTACACTTCAGACATATTTACTTCCTTACAAGCTGACTTTGGTTCAGATAGGCATGCCGTGTATACGGGGCAATCTGTGCAATTCTATGATAACAGCTATCAGGCAACGTCCTACAGTTGGAATTTTGGTGATGGAGCTACCTCTACGCAACAGAATCCACAGCATGCCTACACCGAAGCAGGGGTATACAATGTTACCTTATCTATCAATAACGGTGCAGCTTCAGTCACAAAGAATGGGTTTATCACTGTCCTACCTGATAGGTCGATCCCTTACAGGTCACATTTCGGAGGAAACTTTGAATCCAACACCAATGATTTTGCACCTGAAAACGTATCCGGTACCCCCTTTGAGCGAGGCAATTCAGCTATTTCAGACAAGAATGGCACAACATCAGGTTCTTTCGCATGGGTCACGGGGTTGACGGCAAGTGCCTATGAGATCTACTCTGAGTCCTATTTGCTTTCTCCAAACTATAGCATGACGGCAGCCGGCACATATTCCTTGCGGTTTTATGCTAACCATGATTTACTGAATTACGTGAATCCAAGCCCCGTTTGGGCCACCAGTGATGGGTTCAATCTTGAATATTCCCTGGATAAAGGTCAAACATGGCAGCTCCTTGATCCGGGCGGATTTTACAACTATGCCAATACCACAGAAAGTACCGCATTCCCATATGGTGTACCTCACATGGTTGGCAACACGCCTGGATATGTCCAATATATTGCCGACATTTCAGCACTTGCCGGTAACAGCAATGTTGCCTTCCGGTTTGTATTCAAAACAGATTATGGCAACAACAATGAAGGATTGGCTATTGATGATTTCACCATCACCGGCCCTTCTACCGCCTCCGAAGGCAAAGTAATCATCAGCCAATACCGTGATGGCACCAATCGTGGTCTGGAATTGTGGAATATCAGCCAGGATAACATCGACCTCACTAGGACACCAATTCAGATTTACCGCTATACCAACGGCTCTGCTACGCCCACCTTGGAGGTAGAACTCAACACAGGTACCTTTTCGGCAGGTGATGTGGCCGTAATCGGGAATAGCAGCCTACAAACCTATATGGCTGCAGCACATCCTGGCGTGCCTTTCAAGTTGCATACCTTCAACTTTGATGGCGACGATGCCTTGGAGGTAGTGTGGAATGGATATCGGAATGATGTATTCGGCACCATCGGCACAGATCCGGGTAGTGGCTGGACAGGCAGTGGTGTTAGCACCAATGACCAGAACTTGCTGCTACATCCGGAGATCTTCATCGCTGACACCAACGGGTGGTCAGACCCCAGCCTCCGATTTTCGCAAGCTAGCGGTAGTGGTTGGTCTGATTTTGGACTGCCACCGGCATCAGTCTACACGCAGTCTGCCTGGACTTATTCCGCACCCGATGCCAACAGCGACTCTATCAACTTCCACCTGCTGGATGGCAGCTTTTCCTTCGGTGGTAACCTGTCTATGCACCATCTGTATGTCAGCAATCCTTCCACCTTTACCCTCAGCAGTGGTACACTGACTATCAACGGGCATTTCGAAAACATGTCGTCACCTGTCATCATCGATGAAGATGCTTCGCTGTTGATGACGAACGACAACGCCACAGTAACGGGACAGATAACCGCTAAGCGGACAGGGACATCCTACGACAACATCTTCAACTATTGGAGTACACCTGTAGCAGGAGTAACCTACAACATCATCTGGAACAACTTTACCACCTTCAACAGCAGCGACCTATACCTGTTTGATGGTGCTGCTCAGCAGTGGACAAGTCCGGCAACGAGCGCATCGCTGATTGCAGGAAGAGGGATTGCCATGACGGGTATCATTGGCGGAGGCGCAAACCAGCGTCAGTTTACCGGCACACCGAACAATGGGACTGTAAGCGTGACAGTGTATAACAACGGTGGAGCAGGCGGTGATAACGACTACAACCTGATTGGAAATCCCTATCCGTCAGCGGTAGATGCGGTAGCTTTCCTGACCGACCCTGACAATAGTGAACTGGTGGGCTCCATCTGGTATTGGGATCGCGACTTTACGGGCACCCATGCTA
>CAYYHM010000218.1:0-2456 GCA_964471795.1 uncultured Chitinophagales bacterium
TGGGTGGTAGCATCCGCTGGCAGGACAAAGGCTTTGAAACCGTGCTGGACAATGGACTGTGGTTGTTCATGGCGGCCGTTGTTGTATTGATTGTATTATCCGCCTACAGATGGTGGATGCCATTGAAAAGCATAGAGCATGAGTGAATACAATTCCTATGAAATACCAGCAGGAATTGTTCTCCACGATCGGTATGAGATCCGTTCGGTAATCGCACAGGGAGGTTTTGGCATTACCTATACGGCACATGACCGGCAGTTGGATGTACAGGTTTGCATCAAGGAGTTGTTTGTGTCCGGGAATTCTACCCGCAGCGGTGGCTTGTTGGTGCAGTCAAGAAATCTGGGTGATGGATTTTCCTTTCAGGATTTTGTAGTTCGGTTTGTCACAGAGGCACGGCAGTTGGCACGCTTCAGTCATCCTAACATTGTACGGGTCATCGATGTGTTTGAGGCGAACCAAACTGCCTACATGGTGATGGAGTACGTGGAGGGACAGACGCTGCAGGCAATTGTTTCCCGGGAAGGTGCTTTGTCGGAGTCGCGGGCACTGGCTCTGATCGGGCAAGTGCTGGAAGCAGTTGACACTGTTCATCAGCAGGGGATGTTGCACCGCGACATCAAGCCGGAGAACATACTGGTATCGCCAGAAGGCAGGGTCGTACTGATTGATTTTGGATCAGCGCGGGAGTTTGCAGAAGGCCAAACCACCACCCAGACCGCCATGCTTACTCCCGGGTATGCGCCAATAGAGCAATACTCCAATCGGGCGCAGCGGGGCACCTATACCGACGTCTACGCCATTGGCGCCACGTTGTACTTTATGGTTACCGGCGAAAAGCCGTTGGCGGCCACCGACAGGGTACATGAAGAGTTGCCAGCACCCCATCAGGTGAATGCCGCAGTAAGCGAATCTACCTCCAGCGCCATCATGATGGCGATGGCGATGAAGGCAGCAGACCGGTTTCAAAGTATTGGGGACGTGCGGTCGGCGATGCATTTGTTGCAGGAATCACCCGTACCCGATCAAATACAAACTACCATTCCACAAACAACCCCAACACCGCCCCGTACAAATCGTTCGAAGCGGATAGGATTGTCAATCCTGTTACCGGCAGCTGGCCTGCTGATCGTTTTTGTATTGGCTTGGTTGCACAGCGGGTACAAAGGCCCGGAAGCGGCATCGTTTGAAAGTGTGGTAATCAGCGATCAGGTCTGGATGACCCGGAACCTGGATGTTGACAGGTTTCGGAATGGAGATCCTGTTCCTCAGGCAGTTACGGCAGCCGATTGGGTGAAAGCCCGACAGGAAGGCAAACCGGCCTGGTGCTATTACGACAACGACTCTGCCAACGGAGCGCAATATGGGAAATTGTATAACTGGTTTGCCATTCACGATCCCAGAGGGTTGGCTCCGGTGGGCTGGGTAATCCCTTCCTATGAGGAATGGACTGCCTTAGCGGATGCACTTGGTAGTAGCGAAGGAGCCAAGTTGAAAAGCAAAGAGGGGTGGATGGAGGACGGCAACGGCAACAATGAGAGTGGATTCACCGGATTGCCGGGTGGATTCCGGGGAGATGATGGTGTGTTCGATGACATCAGAAACTCCGGTCAGTGGTGGAGTGCCACGGAATACAACACCATGGAGGCGCATGGGATGATGTTGCTGTATGTAGGTCGAGGCATGTCCATCAGCGAGACTGCCAAGGGCGCAGGGCTATCTGTTCGTTGTATCAAGGATAGTGAAGCTCTACAAGCCGCCAGAGAGGTAGCAGAGACCAACCGGAAAGAGGCAGCACAAGCAGCAGCACAACAACAACTGGAGGAAGAAAAACGATTGCAGCAGCAGAGAGTGGCTGACAGCATACGTGCAGCAGCGGAAGAAAGGCGACGTGCCGCAATACCTACCAGCCTGGAAGACCGGTCAGGCAATTCCTATTCCGTGGTTGTCATAGGCGACAAGATCTGGATGGCAGAGAATCTCAATACCAGCAGGTTTAGGAATGGCGATGTGATTCCCCACGTTCAGGATCGCGATGCGTGGTTGCAGGCGGGAGCGCGACAGCAGCCTGCCTGGTGCTACTATGACAACAACTCCACCAACGGAAACAGGCATGGTAAGTTGTACAATTGGTATGCCGTAAGTGATCCCCGTGGTCTGGCACCAGCAGGATGGCGTGTTGCCACCTATGAGGACTTTTTGGCTGCCGGTCGCAATGGCATCAACAAACTTGCTATTACGTATTCCGGTCAGAGAAGACCCATGACCATGACTGTAGAAAGGAATGGTGAAACCTGGAGGGAAGAAAGGGATTTTTCCAATGTGAATGAGTATGCCTACTGGTGGACTGCCACAAAGGGAAGATATGTCGTATCCAATACATCATGGAACGGGGTAGATGGCGATTGGGAAGATCCCGATTGGGGATTTGCTGTTCGATGTGTAAAGATGTAGAC
>CAYYHM010000219.1:0-2450 GCA_964471795.1 uncultured Chitinophagales bacterium
TCATTACCGGACAGGAAGTTCAAGAGCGTACGGAAGAGAAGGTGCAACAGCGTGTAAATCAACGTGTGGACCAATCTATTGACAATGGTCTTGATGTCCTGGAAGGCGCTTTATTTGGTCGAAGGAGGCCAAAAGCAAAGGAGGGGGCAGTCTCTGAGCCCGTGCAATCCGGCGCTAGCCCTAGTTCTTCTTCTCCTGTTCCTGCTGCAACAGGTGGTGCATCTAACTTGCCGGGCAGTTATGAATTTGATGTAATTACGGTGGCACGAATGACCAGTACCAACAAAAGAGGGCGTTCAGAATCCAATCAATTCGAATGGTTGTATTCTAACCGACACGACTATTTTGCCATGGAGGTAGTTGGGGCCGAAGCAAATGGTGGTGCTTCACTGATGATATTTGATATGGGTAATCGCCAGATGGTAACCTTGATGGAGAGTGACGGGCAAAAAATGGCGATGGTCATGCCACTGGATGGGTCAATGTATTCCGCAGAAATATCAGATGACGAACCGGATCAGGACATTCAAGGCAGTTTCAACAAAACCGGTCGCACCAAGCAGATTGCCGGATATACCTGCGATGAATACACTTTTTCATCAGATGATGCCACCGGTGAGATGTGGATTTCGCAGACCCAAGATATCAAGATGGGCTTCTCGATGGGAGCGTTTGCTGCTTCATCCGGAGGCCGGAGCAATATGTCGTTTCCGTCTGATTACCCGGTAGGAAATGTGATGGAGATGATGGCGCGGGATGCCGACGGAAGCACAACACATTTTGAAAACATTGAGGTGAAGACCAACGCCGGGAGATCTGTTTCCACAGCAGGCTACAGGTTGATGAACATGGGCGGATTTGGTCGGTAATCAAGGGTTGGCCACCGGCAGCTGCAGCTTTCGGATCCTTGGAATCGGCCCCTGGCAGCTGATTTGGTGACAGCTCAGGCAAGTGTTGATGACGGCCGTATGTGCCTCTGCTGCTGAGGAGCTGTCTGTAGCTTGCTGCAGCGCCCGCATGGCGGTAACATAGGAAGCTGACAGGGCCTCAAATCCATCAAAGTCTACCATCGTAGGCTTGGTAGGTGTGGCTGTAGTGAGACTGCTGAAGTCCAGTTGTATATCAGGCACCAATCCCTTTTCTATGTCGGCCTTTGCCTGCACGGCAGCTTCGTGCATATCACGCATCAACAAGGCCAGTTCGCTACTGCCATTGGGGTTTACATCGGTGGACGCGGCAGGTTGTTCTGTTGCGGGCGTGTCTTCCTCTTGTTGGCTTTGGCAAGCGTGCACTGACATCAACAGTAGAGGTATACTAAACCACAGAACGAACTGTACTTGATAAAAGGAGATGCGCATAGGTTTGGTGTTTCCGTAAAGTTGATGCATAGCTTTTTAGGATGCTACCTCACTTTTCAATCCATCAGGAAGCAAGTGTGCCATTCAGTGGTCACTATACACGGGCAGCCTGTCCAAAGGGACAAAGCATTGCTGGGCGAAATCAATATGAAAGGCGAAGGTGTAATGTCCATTGCTGATGACCAGGTAGGGCACCTGTGCAGACAGGTTGTACCTGCCGATCTGGTCTAGGACGCTTTGGTTGAGCGGTACTTGTGGCGCCTTACACTCCACCATGCACCAGGGAGTCATATCCGGTTGATAGATGATGATGTCTGCCCGACGCGATTGCCCCAGCACTTTTAGTTCTTTCTCCACCTGTATCAACCCAGCCGGTACACCTTGCACCAACCACCAGGCAATCCAGAGTTGGCGTACCCATTCCTCCGGAGTATGGGCAACCCATAGCTTCCGAACCGGATCCCACAAGGCGGGAAAGGGCGTGGCCTTCTGCTTTACAGCTTGTGCCGGAAATGGAATCTGTATGGGATGCAGTTGTGTCATGATAACTGTTCTAGTAAAAATAGGGAGTAATCCATGTGTTACACATGCTACCATGGATTTTCTTGGGCTATATTGTTAGCTGAGTTGAAGAATGATGGAAGCGTGAAGGGCAGGTGATTCGCCGAACCTGAGCGAACGCCTTACTAGACAGCCAGCGTGTATCGGACACCACTGTAGTTGAAGGAAAGGTACATAGCTTGTCGCTGTCGGCAGCTCCTGAGCCAAGGGTTGTCAGGTGGGAGGATATTGATTCCGGCAAGGCCTCAATCGTTACTTTTGTACCTAAATTCAATACGTAGTGGCAACTGTATCCTCCTGGCTATCCGCTTTTCGACTTCGTACCCTGCCACTGGCACTCAGCAGCATCCTGCTTGGGTGCATTCTGGCGTATGGCAGTGGTTCCTTTTCATGGTCTGTGGCGGTGCTGGCTGTTACCACTACCTTATTCCTGCAGATCCTTAGCAACCTGGCCAACGACTATGGTGATTCCGCTTCAGGTGTAGATGGTGCCCATCGGGTGGGGCCCTCCCGGGCGGTGCAGGCAGGTGC
>CAYYHM010000220.1:0-2448 GCA_964471795.1 uncultured Chitinophagales bacterium
TGTCGGCATAGTTTTTCCAGAAGTTGTTGCTCAGATCCTCGTGTTCCAGATCGAAGCCGCCATCTATCACTGCCACCACAATGGTGTCGCCGGTAGCGGTAAGGCCGCCCGTGGTGAGATCCCAGGCTTTCAATATGTCGATATCAGCTCCCGGGATGCCACCGCCCTGACCGGTGTTCTCAAAACCCCACTGGCGATAGAACTCAGGATCGTTGGGCGAGGCTCTGAAGCTGCCGATATGGTTGCGCTGGATGGTCTGTACACCTGCTGCCTGCTGCAATGAACGGTGTACCTGTGCTGTTTCCTCTGTTGCTGCATCAAAGGTGAGTAGCCAGATGTTGGCATGTTGCGCCACCTGTCGCGCCTCCAGCCAGGCGGCTTGCTTGAATGTAGAGGCTTCCGGTGAAAATCCTTGCTGATATTGCACCAGCCACTGCCCCGCCACATAGGGCTGTGCCATGGCAGGTATCGTGAAGCAGCAAAGTAAATACCAGATAAGTCTGTGCATAACGGCTAAATTACAACAACGGCACAACAGCGAGCACAGTATTTGAGTAGTCGAAACTGAACATCAAAGGTCTAACGATGGCATCCGGTTGTCCATTGCCTCCATGCCGGGAGATCAATAATCGAACCGTACCCCGAAAACGAGGCTACGGGGGCGCAATGGGCCATAGATATAGCTGGCATCCCTGTCTACCCCCATGGGTACATCCGGCTGAAACGCGTTGAGGAGGTTGCGCACGCCGGTGGTAGCTATCCAGGTGCCTTTGTCGCCGGTTGCCAGTGTCAGCTGCAGGGAAATGTTCAGATCCCAGAATCCTGCTACAGACACAAGTTCCGGGTATTCGGTATCTATATCCTGAACCCTCGCCAACATCATTGGGCCGGTATACACGCCACTGCCCTGCAGGGTAAGTGCGGGCAGCAGGGAGTACGATGCCGACCAATAGCCATACAGGTTTGGTGTCCGTAGAAAGGAGGAAATGCTCACCACACTGTCCGGGTTGTTGCCTTGGGGTTCCCAAAGCACCTCTTCCTTGTCGAACACCGCCCGCTGCAGGGTGAGTCCAGATTGCCACTGCCATTTGTTACCGCCAGCAGCGGTCCACTCCAGGGTAATACCCGCTACGCTGGCGCCATCACCATTGCTTTTGGTGAGTACAGAGACGCCTGTCGGCAACTCGGCTGCATCTGTCAGGAGAAATGGGGCGCTTAATCGGGTAGCAAATCCTTCCAACAGCAACGATTGTTGGATTTTCTTGTCGGTGATGGTGTATTGTGCCGAGGTGGTGACGCTGCGGGATCGCTCCGGTTGCAGGTCATTTGACAGCTGCACAAAACGGGCCGCACCACCCACTGTCTCTATGTGCAAATCCTCGTCGAATGCCTGTGGCCCCCTGTATCCTGCTGCATAGTTGAGCCGCAACAACCACTTGTTGCTGACCTTGTACCGGACTCCCACACGGGGCATCAGCACAGCAAGCGTTCTCTGTTGTAAAAACGAGTCTACAGCCAGTCCATACCGACCATCAATCGTCAGCAGATCGCCCCGCAGGCCACCGTGTAGGGTGACATGCGGGTGGGGCGACCACTCCGACTGTAGATAAGCGCCTGCCAATGCCACCTGTTGGTTGATGAATCGGTCATATCCGGGCATCTCATCCTGTACAGCATTGTATTGCCACTCTACACCTATGAGGAGTAGCCACTTATCGGTAGGCAAGAAGGTAAGCTGCACGCCTGTCTGCAGGGTAATGTCAGTGCTCTCCCCATAGGCATTCAAGGCCAGTCTGTCTTCCGCTGTCAGCGTATCGGATGGACTGAGTAGGCGACCACCAGCCCCGTAGTAGCTATCGCGACCTACCAGTTGCAGGGAGCCATAGAGCGCATGGCGAAACCTGCCGGAGGCAGATTCACCCTCCCACGATAGCTGAGTACCCAGGATACGGTGCAACAGTTGCTCTGCAACTGCGGACTGATGCGGTAGCCGGTCGAAATCGCTGCCACCGCGCCGAAACTCATGCATCAGGTATCCATTCCAGCGCAGCAATTGAGTTGCTGAGGGCCTGTAGGTGTAGTCCCAGCCGAGGGTGCCCTGACGCAATTTGGTTAGCTCCGATAAGCCGTCACCATTGGCATCCCACGGATCGCGGTCGCGAAAATGACCATATACACCCGCACTGTGCCGGCCGGTGTTGGATACCAGATGGGCATACCCGTTGGCTATGTTATCCAGCCTGCCATCTGGCAGCAACTGTGTCTCCAGCCTTATTCCACCGGCATTGGTTGCAGGTTGTCTGGTGATGATGTTGATGGTGCCGGCGATGGCGCTGCCACCATATAAGGATGATCCGCCGCCACGCACTACCTCAATGCGGTCTATCATGCCTGCCGGTATCATCTCCAGTCCATACACGCCCATCAATGCAGAAAAGACAGGTCTGC
>CAYYHM010000221.1:0-2447 GCA_964471795.1 uncultured Chitinophagales bacterium
TGTCGGCATAGTTTTTCCAGAAGTTGTTGCTCAGATCCTCGTGTTCCAGATCGAAACCGCCATCTATCACTGCCACCACGATAGTGTCGCCGGTAGCGGTAAGGCCGCCCGTGGTGAGGTCCCATGCCCGCAGGATGTCGATATCGGCACCCGGTATGCCACCACCCTGTCCGGTATTCTCAAAGCCCCACTGTCGATAGAAGTCAGGGTCGTTGGGTGTAGCCCGGTAGCTTCCGATGTGATTCCGCTGTATGGTTACCACGCCGGCTGCCTGCTGCAGCGACCGATACACATGCGCTGTTTCCTCGGTAGATGCGTCGAAAGTGAGCAACCAGATATTGGCATGCGGAGAAACCTGACGTGCATCCTGCCAGGAAGCCTGCTTGTGTGAAGTGGTGGACGGCGAAAAGCCTGTCTGGTATTGAACCAGCCACTGCCCCGGCACAAACGACTGTGCCAGTGCTTGCCACGATAATCCAACAAGTAAACACCACGTAAGTATCCGCATAGCTGCTAAATTACAACAACGGTAGCACAGCAGATACAGTATGTAAGTGTCAAAGGTTGATGCACAGCCACGTATGCCACTATACAATGCTGTCTGTCAAGCTACAGGATATCCGGTCAGTAATCGAATCGGATGCCGAAAACAACACTGCGAGGTCGCATCGGCCCATAGATGTAGCTGGCATCACGATCCACGCCTACAGGAACATCAGGTTGAAACGCATTGAGAAGGTTACGTACGCCTGTGGTAGCTATCCATGTACCCTTTTCACCCTTGGCCAGTCGGCATTGCAGGGAAACGTTCAAGTCCCAAAAGCCCTTTTTAGTCAAGATTTCCGGGAATTCGTTGTCAATTTGCTGCACCCTTGCCACCCTCATGGAGCCGGTGTATGTACCACTACCCTGCAGGGTTAGAAATGGCAGGATATCCACGGAAGCAGACCAATAGCCGTATAGATTGGGTGTCCGAAGAAATGAGGAGATACTGACAACACTATCCTGATTGTTGCTACCGGGTATCCACAGCACTTCCTCCGTGTCGTAGTGTGCCCGCTGCAGGGTAAGTCCGGATTGCCACTGCCAGTTGCTGCTGGCCGCCGACCATTCTGCGGTTAAACCGGCTACCGTGGCACCCTCCCCATTTGTTTTGGTGACTACCGAAACGCCATTAGGTAATTCTTCAGCATCAGCAAGCAGGAAAGGGGCAGTCAGACGGGTAGCAAAGCCCTCCAACAACAGAGATTGCTGGATTTTCTTGTCGGTGATCGTGTATTGCAAAGAGGCGGTGAAGCTGCTGGATTGTTCCGGTTTCAAGTTCGGTGCCCGTTGTACAAATCGGGCGGCGCCACCTACGGTTTCGATGTGCAGATCCTCATCAAAGGCCTGTGGCCCCCTGTACCCCTCAGCATAGTTGAGCCGCACCATCCACCTGTTGCCGGCCTTGTAGCGTATCCCTATACGGGGCATCAGCACAGGAAGAATGGATTGTTGTTGGAAGGTATCAACCGAAAGTCCATACAAGCCATCAAGTACAAGTAAATCTCCACGTAACCCTGCATGAATGGTAAGGTTGTTCTGTGGTGCCCATTCCGTTTGCAGGTAAGAGCCGCCCAATGATACTTGCTGGTTGATGTAGCGACCATACCCGGGCATCCTATCCTGAACCGTATTGTATTGCCATTCCATACCAGACAGGATTAGCCATTTATCAGTAGGTAGAAAGGTGAACTGCATGCCTGCCTGCGCTGATATGTCACTGCTTTCACCGTAGGCATTCAAGGCCAGCTTGTCTGCCTCTGTGAGGGTGTCCGAAGGGCCGAGTAAGCGGCCACCCGCTCCGTAGTAGCTATCTCTGCTTATCAGCTGAAGTGCGCCATACATGGCATAGCGAAACTTATTGGAGGCAGACTGGCCTTCCCACGACAGTTGAGTGCCAAGAATACGGTGCGTGAGTTGCTCTGCAACGGCTGACTGATGCGGCAGGCGATCAAAATGGCTGCCTCCACGCCTGAACTCATGCAGCAGATAGCCATTCCATCGCAACATTTGCACCTCCGTAGGCTTGTAAGAGTAATCCCACCCCAAGGATCCCTGGCGGAGTTGCGTTATCTCCGACAGGCCGTCACCATTGGCATCCCAGGGATTCCGTTGCCTAAGGTGGGCATATACGGCAGTGCTGTGCCGGGCGTCTCTCGATGTAAATGTGGTGTACCCATTGCCTATATTGTCGGCGCTACCATCCGGAAGCAATTGTGTTTCCAGGCGTACACCACCACCGGTAGTGCTGGGTTGCCGGGTAATGATGTTGATGGTGCCGGCGATGGCACTGCCTCCGTACAAGGAGGAACCACCACCACGCACCACTTCTACCCGGTCAATCATGGCAGCCGGTATCATCTCCAGTCCATACACGCCCATCAATGCAGAAAAGACAGGTCTGC
>CAYYHM010000222.1:0-2425 GCA_964471795.1 uncultured Chitinophagales bacterium
ATTTTCTCATTTTCTAATTCCCTCAATCTATAAACAAAGGGTAGCTCATAGTGTAACGCCAGTCACCAATACCGAGTACAGAACCAATCTTGCAGGCACATCGCAGCCTAGCATTCCCCTTTTGTGTAAACCACTATTGATAAATCTTCCATCAATCATCCTGCCACCCACCATCTCATTTTCTAATGATCTAATTTTCTCATTTTCTAATTCCCTAACTTGCTGCTATGAAACTCAGGTTGTGGTATGTATGTATGCTGATTGCAGCCTATCTGCCGGCACAGATACAGGTGCGGGGGTATGTACAGCATATTGAAACGCAGGAATCTCTCCCGGGGGTGCATGTGTCAGTCTCCGGCGGTGCAGGAACCGTAACGGACATCGATGGTGCTTTCAGCCTCAACGTATCCTCGCCGTGCACCCTTACAGCCAGCAGCGTAGGATTCGACACGTATTTGAGTGTGCTGACCATCCATTCTTCAGACACATCGATTGTTGTATACCTATCACCTGCCAGCACCTTGTTGAATCAGGTAGTGGTGACTTCCAGTCGCTATGGAAAGGAACTGGGTCAGCTAGTGGAGTCCATGGACATCCTAACTGCAGATCAACTGGCACAGCAAAACAACACCTCACTGGATGACGCATTGGAGCGAGTAAGTGGGGTACAGATCATCGATGGACAGCCCAATATCCGAGGAGGCAGCGGCTACAGTTATGGCGCAGGCAGCAGGGTGCTCATCCTACTCGACAACCTGCCCATCCTTACCGGAGATGCGGGCTATCCTGTGTGGAGCTATATCCCCATCGAGCACGTTGAACAGGTGGAAATCATCAAAGGGGCCGCCTCTGTGTTGTACGGCTCATCGGCATTGAATGGCGTAATCAACCTGCGCACTGCTTATCCGGACCAGCAACCGGAAACGCGCGTATCCCTATTTGGCGGGCTGTACAGCGCACCGGGCGACAGCAGCCAGCAATGGTGGTCGGCTGGTGATCGGCCGTGGTTCAGTGGTGTGGAAGTAAGCCATCGGCAGCGATTGGGACGCCTGGATCTGGTGGCTGGTGGATATGGATATACCGAAGACAGCTATCTGCAAAACGATTACCAACGAAGAGGCCGACTGAGTATCAACACACGGTATAGGACGAAAACAGAAGGCCTCACGTATGGCCTTAACGCCAACATGATGACCAACAAATCGTCGTCATTCTTCCTGTGGCAAAATGCCGATGCCGGCGCCTTTCAGCCACTTCCCAACACCATGGCGCAAAACACGGGCTTTAGGGTGAACCTGGATCCACACCTGCAATGGATCCGACGGGGCCAAACCATTCACCGGTTACAGGGCAGGTATTACTACAGTGACAACCAGACAGATACCGAGCAAAGTACGACCAGCACCTTACTCTATGGCGAGTATCAGCTGACACACCCGCTGGAAAAACTCGGCATCACATTGGCCGGAGGCCTCACCGCTACCTACATCCATACGATTGCAGAACTCTACGGCGACACCACACACACGGGCGGCAACGGCGCCATGTATCTGCAGGCCGACAAGCGCTGGGGCGATAGGCTCACGGTGATAGCTGGTGGCAGACTGGAACGGAATCGCATCAACGACAGGGATGCTGAATGGCGGCCGGTGGGTAGACTGGGCCTCAACTACAAGGCGGGTGCTGCCACCTACCTACGCGGGTCGGTAGGCCAGGGATACCGCTACCCTACCATCGCTGAGCAACACATCAGAACCAATATCGGGCTGATCAGTATCTTTCCGAACCCCGACCTGCAGAGCGAAACCGGCTACAGCGTAGAGGTGGGCATCAAGCAAGGCCTGAAAGTAGGCAACTGGAAAGGATTCGCCGATCTCGCCCTGTTCCATACGGCCTATCAGAACATGATGGAGTTCAGCTTTGGCGGTGTGGATGGTTCCCTGTTCGGATTCCAGAGCATCAACATAGGCGATACCCGCATCAACGGAATGGAAATCACCCTTGCCGGACAGGGTGATCTGGGGCCCTTGCCGCTGCAACTGATGGCAGGATATGTATACATCAACCCAACCTATGCCGACTTTACCGCCAACATAGATCAGTTTTCCTCCGCCGACTATAACGTGCTGAAGTATCGATTCAGGCACACCGCCACCTGGCAATGCCAGACCGGCTTCGACAAGCTGAACATGGGAATTGCTGCTCGATATTACAGCCGCATGGAAGCGATAGACTTCGTTTTTGAGCAGTTGATAGCCGGCGTGAAGGATTACCGCGATGGCCAGGGTGCCGGTGACTGGGTGTGGGACATCAACGCAGATTGGTCTGTTGGCAAGCACATCACCATCAGCGCCATAGCCCGCAACCTGCTGAACCGCACCTACAGCCTGCGTCCGGGCATCATGGAACCCACCCGTAGCTGGGT
>CAYYHM010000223.1:0-2411 GCA_964471795.1 uncultured Chitinophagales bacterium
TGGCCGAGGAAGATCGCATCCGGTATCGCATGTCCTACGAGCTGTGGGCTGCAGAGAACGGATATCCCATAAAGGACGACAAGCGATTGCTGCAAGACAGCGCCCTGGTGGCGCAGTACCTCGACACAGCATCCGTGCGGCAGCAGCAGGCATTGGCCATGGAGCAGTTCTCCGAGAACCTGTCAAATGCCAAAAAGCAAACTGCTGCGGGACCACTGCAGTTTCTGGTGGATATGGTGCCGGAAAACATATTCCTGTCGCTGCAGAACAACAAGCTGATGCTTCAGGTCATCTTCTTCGCCATCTTCTTTGGCCTCACCATGGCACTCCTGCCGCCTGCACAGACACAGCGACTGAGTGAAGTGATTGATGGCATCAATGACGTAATCCTGAAGATGGTGGACCTGGTGATGCAGGCTGCTCCGTTCTTTGTGTTCACCCTGCTGGCAGGTCAGATGGCCGATATGGCCGGTGACGATCCGGGTAGGGTAGTGGAGATCTTCAAAGGGCTGGGGTGGTATGCGTTGGTAGTACTTGCCGGCCTGCTGTTCATGGCATTCGTGTTCTATCCGTTGCTGATCAAGTTGTTTGTGAAGGGCATGGGCTTCAAGGACTTTTACAAAGGCATCGGACCGGCACAGTTGCTGGCCTTCTCCAGCAGCAGCAGTGCGGCTACCTTGCCGGTAACTATGGATTGTGTGCGTGAAAACCTGGGTGTCAGCAAGAACATTACCTCCTTTGTGCTGCCCATAGGCGCCACGGTAAACATGGACGGCACCAGCCTGTACCAGGCAGTAGCGGTGGTGTTTCTGGCGCAGCTACACATGGTAGACCTTACCATGGGGCAGCAGTTGCTCATCGTGCTCACGGCAACGCTCGCATCTATCGGCTCGCCGGCAGTGCCCAGTGCCGGATTGGTGATGCTCATCATCGTCCTGGAGTCCGTAGGGCTCAATCCGGCGTGGATAGCCATCATCTTCCCGATAGACCGCATCCTGGATATGTGCCGCACCGTAGTAAACGTAACCGGTGATGCCATGGTAGCCTCCATGGTGGCGCAGAGCGAGGGCGAGTTGCACTTCGTGAAGCAGGACGAGATCAGCAACTTTGACTTGTGAAAACTCCCACAATATGAAAGTAATCTACATCACGGGCACCGGCAGTGGTATCGGTAAGGCGCTGGCAGAACATTGTCTGGCAACCGGCTGGAAAGTAGTTGGATACAGCCGTACCAACCACATCCAACATCCCGATTTTACATTCGTTCCGATGGATCTATCCCATCCGGAGCAATACGAAAACCTGCATTTCGATATCCTGCCGGA
This sequence comes from uncultured Chitinophagales bacterium, assembly GCA_964471795.1. Lineage (GTDB taxonomy): Bacteria > Bacteroidota > Bacteroidia > Chitinophagales > S012-47 > CAJXXO01. Next base: position 1,326 of record CAYYHM010000223.1, read on the forward strand.
TGCAACACGGATAGTGCTGGTGAACAATGCGGGCACCTTGGGTGAGGTGAAACAGGCAGGACGGCTGGATGAGCGGCAACTCATCCAAACCGTGCAGGTCAACCTCACGGCGGTGATGCTCCTGACGAATCGTTTCTTGCGTGCCTACGGCAACCACCCGGCCGACACCACGATCATCAACATCTCCTCAGGGGCGGCACAGAACCCTGTAGATGGCTGGAGCACCTATTGTGCATGTAAGGCAGCCGTGGATATGTATTCCCGTACGGTGGATCTGGAACTGCGGAAAAATACGACATCCTCCCGTTGCAGGGTATTCTCCATAGCGCCGGGGATTGTAGATACGCCCATGCAGGCTGCCATCCGACAAATCAGTGATAGTGACTTCAGCAGAGTCGAGGAATTCCGTGCATTTCTCAGGGAGGGTAAGTTGGCCTCGCCGGAGCAGGTGGCCGACAAGTTGGCGCAAGTCATCAATCACACGGAGGCATACCAGGAGGTGGTGTTCCGGCTGTAACTACCACATCATCAGGTTACAACCCCTTACCTGACTGATGTCCTGTCTGCCGAGGACAGAAAAGGAGCCATCAGCATGCACTTGCCCCAGATCGGAGGTGGAGAGGAAACTGCAACTGTACAGATTGGCGAGGTCGATGATGTTGAGCTGACCGGTTTGACCTGCCGGCAGATAGTCCATAGGGTCATAGGCGTCCCGCACCAGCACACGCATCCAGGGCGGTGTTGTGTACCGGCCTGATCCTGCGGAATAGGCCTGACTCAGCAGCTCTGTCATGCCATATTCACTGTGAATCTCCGATACCCCGAATGCCGCTGTCAGCTGCTGATGCACCTCCTCCCGGATCATCTCCTTCCTGCGTCCCTTCATGCCACCCGTTTCCATCACCATGGTGTGTTTCAGCTGCATCGGATATTGGGCAGCGAAGTCCAGCAGCGCATAGGTTACGCCGATCAATAGGGTAGGCTGCCCTTTGTTTTCCAAGGCCGCCAATTGCAGAGCCAACGCCTCATGGTCATACAGGTAGAACCCATTGGCAGGGTGGGCGGAGGCCTCCATCAGTTGCTGCA
>CAYYHM010000224.1:0-2402 GCA_964471795.1 uncultured Chitinophagales bacterium
GGGTCTTCCGGCTGAATATAGTCCGTGTTTACGTCCAGTAAGCCAACATCGAGGATGGCTCGGATGCCTGTTTTCCCGTAGTCATCTGCGTGTACCTGAAAGGTTTCGCCACTGGGATTCTCATCCAGTTCTCCATAGGGAACCTTAGGCTTTTCCTGCATTTCAATTATCTGTGCATGAAGTTTAAATACGCCATCCACCATGCCATCGATGGTTTGGCCCGTAAACAGATCAATCCCAAAAAACAATGCCTCTCCGATCCGGAAATGATTGATGCCGGCCGGCAATCGACCTGCCAGCAACAGGGGTAAGGTAACAGTTGTGCCACCTGATACCCACGGTATCTGCCTGTTGAATGTGGCCTCAATCAGCTGTTTGTACAAGCTGAGAAGAATCAGCTTATCCTCGGAAGGCATAACACCATGTAAACAGTTGAGATTGGCTCCAATACCCGTGATTTCTAGGTTCGGCAAGCGGAATACAGACCCATAGAAGTCGATTAGTTGCTCGCCCATCACACCTTCGCGCAGGTCGCCCAACTCAATCATGATCACTACCTTATGCACCTTGCCCTGCCGTTGTGCTTCCTCACTCAGCAGGCGCAGGGTTTCCCACTCTGTATTAAAACTGACATCGGCATAGGATATCACCTTCCGGATGTTCTTTTTGGCCGGAGGCTTTATGTACACTGTTTGTACGGTTTGTCCCATTTGTTCCGAAAGCTGGCGCACCGTTTTCAGGTTGCTTATGCGTGAGTCACAGATTTCCCGGACACCGAGCGCTATCACCTCAAGCAGAAATGCGGGGTTGCCACAGAGCAACTTGCTCACCACCGCCCAATCGATGTGGTGGGTGCTGAAAGTGTCTTGTAGGAATTGATAATTGTGGCGCAGTTTCGTGCGATCCAGGGTGATATATGCCATTGCAATCAGTTGTCTTGTGTCAAACGCATTTCCAGATACTTGCTGCTGAAGCCCAGTTGTTCATACAATCTTCTCGCAGGATTATCCGGCTCTACATGCAGGGCGATAGCTCCTGCTGCCTCTTTAATCGCCACTTTCATGAGCTTTTTACCGATTCCTTGGCCGCGATATTGCTGGTGTACTGCTATGTATACCAGTATGTTTTCCGGTATATAGCCTGCCATGCCGGTCTTGTTCACCACTACAGCACCGACCATTGTACCTTTATCCAAACCAATCAGCACATAACCGCCGGCAGTATCTGATTCTTGTAAAGCATAGGCGATAGCGGCTCTGATGTGCTCTGGTGGATCACCATAGCGGTCCAGGTGCTCGAACAGGAATTGGGTCACCTGATCAGGTGTAACTGTTGTAATGGTGGCCGTTTCGGGCGTGAGTTGTAGTATTTCCATAGGTCATATTTTGTGATGAGGTTGAATAGCGGCAAGCAAATACATGTTCTTCCGGCTGTTTGCGCGGGTAATCAAATCTTGAACAGGGAATCAGGATGATAGCAGGCACAGCGGCAGATAGCCGGAAGAAGTAGTTGCCTTACACATCAATGAGCAAACCATGCGCTAGCATGTACATCAAATCCAACGTCTCTTGCGCAAAATGGTTTCCATAAAGGTATCCAATTCTGCTATACCTCTTCCCGCAGTACCTCCAATGGTGATGAGGATACGATAGAGCGGGTGTTGAGCCAGCCCATCAGTAAGGTAAGTCCGGTGATAATGGCCGGTATGCCCAATAAGGTGGTTGCTGTTGGGACGAAAGCCGACTCGAACACCACCAGTGCTATCGTGTAGGAGGCAATCAGGGCAATCACCATGCCGGTAGCCGTGGCCATTACTCCCAGCAGCAGGTATTCCACCAGTTGGATGCGGAGCAGTTGCTTTCTGCCGGCCCCAAGGGTGCGCAGCAGCACGGTTTCCTTTATGCGTTGCAGGCGCGACAGGTACAGGCTGCTGATGAGGATGAGTAACCCTGTGCCGATGCTGAACAACGCCATGAACTGTATGGCGAAGCTCACCTTGCCCAGCACTTCTTCGGCCGTGGCGAGTATCTGGTTGAGGTCGATGACGGACACATTGGGAAATTGCTTCACCAGATTTTGCTGATAGGTCAAACTGGATGCCGGTTCTTCGAAGCGGCTCACCAGCACATAGAACTGTGGTGCCTTTTCCAACAGTCCTGCCGGAAATACCACCAGGAAGTTGGTCTGCACCCGTCGCCAGTTTACCTCACGGATGCCAGACACTACCGTTGGTATGCGAATACCGGCGATGTCCCACAGCAGGGTGTCGCCAACCTCCACGTCCATAGTCTCTGCATATCGCTCCTCAATGGTGATGCCGGTTAGCTCACCATCTGTGCCGAGCCGACCCATCTCTCCTTCGGTGATGGTTTCGGTATCTATCAGCGTGTCGCGGTAGGTTA
>CAYYHM010000225.1:0-2398 GCA_964471795.1 uncultured Chitinophagales bacterium
GGCAGCTCCTTGCCTTCCAAAAATTCCAGCATGGCGCCACCACCGGTACTCACATAGCTGATCTGATCGGCTACGCCCATGTGGTTAACGGCTGATACGCTGTCGCCACCACCTACCAACGAAAAGGCGCCCGCTTGGGTAGCTTCCGCTACCGCCTTGGCGATAGATTTGGTGCCTTCGGCAAATGCTTCCATTTCAAACACGCCCATCGGGCCATTCCACAGTAAGGTCTTGGAACGCTGGATCACTTCTCCAAATGCTTTGCGCGCTTCCGGTCCAATGTCCAATCCCATCCAGCCATCCGGAATGGCATCGCTTGCCACCGTTTGTGTGTTGGCATCAGCCACAAAGTTATCGGCTACCACTGAATCAACTGGCAGGTAAATGTTCACTCCCTTTGCTTTGGCTTGCTGCAATATCTCGCGAGCTGTCTCCAGGCGGTCTTCTTCCAACAGCGACTTGCCAATGGCACCGCCTTGTGCCTTGAAGAACGTGTACGCCATACCACCACCAATGATGATGTTGTCGGCTTTCTCCAGCAGGTTGGTGATGATGAGGATCTTGTCGCTCACCTTGGCACCCCCAAGAATGGCAGTGAAAGGCTTTTCAGAACCATGCAGCACCTTGGTAGCACTTTCCACCTCACCGGCCATCAAGAAACCGAACATACGATTCTCAGGCGCAAAGTGATCGGCCACCAAAGCAGTAGAGGCATGGGCACGGTGAGCCGTACCGAAGGCATCGTTCACATACACATCGCCCAGCTTGGCCAGTTGCGCGGTAAAATCGGCATGGCCTTTTTCCTCACCGGCATGGAAGCGCAGGTTTTCCAGCAACAGCACATCTCCCGGCTGAAGTTGAGCCGCTGCTTCTTCGGCTACTTCTCCCACACAGTCGGAGGCGAAAGCTACAGGTTGACCCAACAAAGCAGCCAAATGGCTCACGATGTGTCGAAGCGAGTATTTGTCCTCTGGTCCACCTTTGGGTCTACCCAAGTGCGACATCAATATCACGGAACCACCATCAGCAATGATCTTTTGGATGGTAGGCAAAGCGGCCCGCATGCGGGTATCGTCACCTACCTGGAAATCGCCGGTAAGGGGCACATTGAAATCTACGCGGACCAGTGCTTTCCGGCCGCGGAAGTTGAAATCGGCAACAGTACGCATAGGTTATGATTTTTTCATCACCAGTTCGGTGAGGTCGGCCAGACGGGTAGCATAGCCATACTCATTGTCGTACCAGCCTACCACTTTCACCAGGCTACCATTTACCTGTGTCAGTTGGGAATCGTAGATACAGCTGTGTGGGTTACCCAGGATATCGGTAGAAACCAGCGGCTCGTCACTGTACTGCATGATGCCGTGGAGGTTGGTCTCCGCAGCTTTGTGGAATGCCTTCTGTACCTCTTCGAGTGTTACTTCCTTATCGAGTACACAAGTAAACTCGGTCATGGAGCCATCGATAACAGGCACACGAACGGCACCACCGTCCAGCTTGCCTTTCAGCTCAGGTATCACTAGACCAATAGCGCGGGCAGCACCGGTAGAGGTAGGTACGATATTCACGGCAGCTGCGCGGGCACGGCGCAGGTCGGAGTGAGGAGCATCCTGTAGACGCTGATCAGCAGTATAGGCGTGGATAGTGGTCATGAATCCTTTCACGATACCGAAGTTGTCGTGCAGGGTCTTTACCATCGGTGCCAGGCAGTTGGTAGTACAGGAAGCGTTGGAGAGCAGATTATCTGCAGCAGTAATTGCATTATCGTTCACGCCCAACACTACGGTCTTCAACCCATCGCCCTTGCCGGGGGCAGAGAGAATCACCTTCTTGGCGCCGGCAGTGATGTGCTTGCTCATCTTGGCAGTATCGGCAAAGCGGCCGGTACATTCCAGCACCACATCTACACACATTTCTGCCCAAGGCAGCTTCTCCGGATCCGGCTCAGCAGTAACGGTGATTGCGATATCATCTATGAACAGGCTGTTTTCGTTGGCCTTTACATCACGGTTGAACCGACCTTGTGCAGAGTCGTACTTCAGCAAGTGTGCAAGCGTGTAGTTATCAGTCAGGTCGTTGATGGCTACGATCTCAATACCGGGGCGATCAATCAGGGAGCGAAGCACTAGTCTACCTATCCGTCCAAATCCATTGATGGCAACTTTCATATCAGCGTAATTTTGTTGTAAGTTTTATAAGTGGTAACTGACGGCAAATTTAGCCGTACCAAAGCACATTACAAGTGATTTAGCGTACTAATTTTTACAGGCTTCAATTTGGAAAATGGGAAAGAATGTTATCTTTGTGCGTCCATTCAAAGATGGCCCGTTCGTCTAGGGGTTAGGACGCATCCCTTTCACGGATGAAACACGGGTTCGATTCCCGTACGGGCTACAAA
>CAYYHM010000226.1:0-2391 GCA_964471795.1 uncultured Chitinophagales bacterium
TGCTCTGCCAGGTTCACGTTTATCCCGTCAGCGGCAAAGCGATCACTGTAGCGTATCTCTTTGGCTATATTGAGGAGCCCGGCAGCATCCGGCAGTGGCTGAAACCGCACATAATGCGGAGAGCCGGTGTGCAACACACAATCTGCTCCCACCAGCTCCACACCGGCGACATCCTGCATCTGCAGGAACACCAGTCCGTCAGCCAACTTCGCCTCATGAATCCCATCTATCGCCAGAAAACGAGCGGTGTCATTAATTATTCCCAGACTGCCCGCAAAGTGAACGATACATCGGCCTCCATTGCCGCACATACTGCTCTCCCTGCCGTCGCTGTTGAAATATACCATGCGGAAATCCACCCCTTCCGCACGTTGCAACAGCATCAGCCCATCGGCACCAATGCCGAACCGGCGCATGCACCAGGCCGCAATCAACGGCTGATTGTCCGCCGGAAAAGTACCGGCGCGATCGTCGATGATGATGAAATCATTGCCTGTGCCATGATATTTGGTAAACGACCACTTCATTCTGCCGTGATTGTGTCTGCCGAAGCAATTGCCGAATCGGGTACTACGGGATTCACTGCCCGGTAAGGACCTTGCTCCTTCTGCATGTGTTGATAGGGATTCATCAAATCCATATCCTCGTCATTGGTGTTGTCGAAAAAAGTGACTGCCAAGGCTGTAGCTGCAATGACAACGATACTGAAGATGATGAACTTTCTGCCAAACATACCTGGCAGTAACATAGGATCACGGTCTGTCATTTTTTCACCTGATTATTCAGTGGAACACTTTTTGCGTTAAATTGTCTAAAAATGACCGGTTGATGGAAATAAATGGCCATTAACCCGTTATTATAGCATTCAATAACAAAGGAACAACCTTTTCACCTGTATAAAAAGTTTACACCTATGCGCGCATCACAATTGCTTACCCATGTAGTAGTTTCTACCGTCGTGGCAGCTGGTGTATTGTTTACCTATCACCAGCTTACCGACGCGGATTCATCCAACACCGTTGTCGTATCCAATACCGCTTCTGACAACCCGACAAATTGGCTCACCAACCTGCCTACTGACTATCAACCTGCTGCCGGAGCGGTAGACTTTACCTATGCTGCCGCCCGATCCACACCGGCTGTGGTGCATGTCCGAAAGTTCTATACCGGCGGAGGCAGCTACACCGACCCGTGGTCCGACTTCTTCGGCAATGACTTCTATCGGCTGTTCGGCACACCTCGTCAGGAAAACCCTTCCCGCCAGGAAGTAGCCAGTGGCTCGGGTGTAATCATCAGTGCAGACGGATTCATCGTTACCAACAACCACGTAATCGATGAGGCCGACGAGATTGAAGTGACCTTGTTCGACAACCGCACCCTGAGGGCGACGCTCATCGGCACCGATCCATCCACAGACCTGGCTCTGTTGAAACTGGATACCGATCAGGAGCTGCCCTCCATTCACCTGGGCAACTCCGATTCTGCCAAGGTCGGCGAATGGGTACTGGCCGTAGGAAATCCCTTCGACCTTACCTCCACGGTTACTGCCGGCATCATTAGCGCCAAGGGCAGAAACATCAACATCCTCAGCAGGCAGTCCCGGATGCCCATTGAATCTTTCATCCAAACCGATGCTGCCGTCAACCCCGGCAACAGTGGTGGTGCCCTGGTAAACACCCGTGGGGAGTTGATTGGCATCAACACAGCCATCGCCACGCCTACCGGCACGTTCGCAGGGTATTCATTTGCCGTGCCGGTGAACATCGTCAAGAAGGTGATCACCGATCTCCGCGAATTCGGCGTAGTGCAGCGTGCCTTCCTGGGCGTACAAATCCGCGATGTGGACGAGCAGCTGGCCGAGGAGAAGGGCTTAGACAGACGACAGGGCGTGTACATCCTCAACGTGAACGATAACAGTGGCGCCCTGGATGCAGGCCTGCAAGAGGGCGACGTGATTGTTGGCATCAATGGTAATTCCGTAGCTACAGTGGCTGAACTACAGGAACAGATCAGCCGCTACCGTCCGGGTGACAAGGTGGATGTAGACTTCGTGCGTGGCAATCAAACCCTGCGGAAGGTAGTTACCCTGAAGAATCAACTCAACGGCACAGAAGTAGTAGAAAAGAAAACCACCGAGGTGCTGGTAGACCTGGGCGCCAGCTTCGAAGACCTTACTGCCAGCGAAAAACGGGAATATGACATTGATGGTGGTGTGCGCATTGCCGACCTGCGCAACGGCAAACTAACCCGAAACACCAACATCCGCGAAGGTTTCATCATCACCCGCATCGATCGCAAATCCATCACGTCAGCTTCTGACCTCATAGAAGCACTGGAGTCCAAGGGTGAAGGTGACGGTGTGATGCTGGAAGGTTTCTATCCACAGAATCC
>CAYYHM010000227.1:0-2366 GCA_964471795.1 uncultured Chitinophagales bacterium
AGCCGGTTACGGTGTCCAACATCGAGAAGTCCGTACGAGAGGAATTGGAACAGGTCGGAGAACGCATCAAAGGCTTCGCAAAGTCAAATTTTAACACGGACGGAGCTGGTGGCCAACCTTCGTCCGTATCACGGGCGGCCAACAAGGTAGGTGAGGTGTTATCCGTAGTCCTGCAGACCGTAGGTAAGTTGTTCGGTGTGTTCATCATCATCGTTGGTATGGTGATTCTGGGTTCATTGCTGGTAGCCTTGTTTACTACCTCCACTGCATTTAGTGTTTCTCTGCCGTTTGTGAATGAGTTTCTGTTTTCCAGTACATCGCAGGCGTTGTGGATGAGTACCGGTGTGCTGATGCTCACCATCGTGCCGATTGCCTGGTTTATCACCACCATCATATTGTTTTTGATGAAGGTGAAGCAGGGCAGGCGTTTTGTACACCTGGGATTCCTGACTGTGTTTCTGGCCGGTTTATTCATCACCATTGGTGCAGGCATAAATCTAGGGCTCGACTTTCGCTCCAAGGGGGTGGTAAAAGAAGAGATGACCATAGAGCAACCGGTTAGCGATACGCTCACACTGAGCATGAACGAGCCGGACTGGCCCGCCACCGGGGATATCGCACACATATATGCCGGTGATGACTATATCCGCATCGGAATGGGTGATTTTGATATTACCGAGGACACGTTGTATTACACCGATATTGAAATCAGGACAGTGGCCACGCGTGACAGCATGTACTCACTTACCATGTACTACTACGCCCGCGGCAACACGGCACTGGAAGGGCGCGAACGTGCCCGCGATATCAGCTACAGCTTTTCACAGGCCGGCGACAAGTTGTTGTTCGATCCGTTGTTCCAAGCGGGTGATCATCCCTACCGCAATCAGCACATCCGCATTATTGTGCGCGTACCGGAAGGCAAGCAGGCCATAGTGGACCCGGCACTGGAGGAATGGACAAACAGGCACATCTATCAGGATTATTGAGGTATAACACCAAAAACCAGAGATAAAAAAAGGCGCTTCCAATCGGAGGCGCCTTTTTATGTGAGTGGCCAGTCGTTAGTCGCGACGGCCCAGATAGGTGAGAATGAGGTAAATCAGTGATGCCAGTGACGACAGGGCAGCTACTACATAGGTACTGGCCGCCCACTTGAGGGCATTGGCCGCCTTATCGTACTGCTGGTCGCTGACGATGCGGCTGGTATTCAGCCACACCAATGCCCTGCGGCTGGCGTCGAACTCTACCGGCAAGGTGATAAATGAAAAGGCTGTTGTGCTGGCAAACAGGATAATACCGAACAGCAGCAGTTGCGGAAAAGTGCTGATGAACACGATACCCAGCAGGATTACCCACTGCATGATGCCTGAGGCAAACTGCACTACAGGCACCAGGCTACTGCGCATCTGCAGCCAGCGATAGGCAGTGGCGTGCTGTACAGCGTGACCACATTCGTGTGCAGCGACAGCTGCAGCGGCCACACTGTTGTTTTGGTACACGTCGGGGCTCAGCGCTACCGTTTTGGTAACCGGGTTGTAGTGGTCGCTCAGGAAACCTTGTGCCTGTACGATTTTTACATCGTAGATGCCATTATCTGCCAGCATCTTTTCGGCTACCTCCCGTCCGGTAAGTCCGGAGGTGATTCTTATACCTGAGTACTCTTTGAATCGGCTTTTCAGCCTGCCGCTGACAATCATCCCTACTACCGCAAAGATGAGTCCAATGAACATTAAACCATAATATCCTTCCATAGGTGAAGTATTTGCTTATTTGAAAACACGAATGTAACGCGACAAAATTGTAATTAGTTTGAAAAATCCTTAAGCGAGCTCGGCATTCAGGATCAGGTCGGCAGCCTTCATGTCATCCAGTGTATCCATCAGTAGATTCAGCTCATCGGTGGTACACAATATCTGCCTGTAGTTCTTCACGTTGTGGATGCCTTTGAAGTAGTTGGTGTAGTGTCGGCGCATCTCCAATATGCCCAGTTTTTCTCCCTTCCAGGCCACGCTCTGCAGCAGATGGGTGCGGCATACCTCAATCCGTTCCTCGATGGTGGGTGCTGCGGGTGTGGTGCCATCTTGCAGAAAGGCCTTCACCTCTCGGAATATCCATGGGTAGCCGATGGATGCACGGCCGATCATCACCCCATCAACACCATATCTGTTCTTCATCTCCAGCGCCTTGGCACCGGAGTCTACATCGCCATTTCCGAAGATCGGTATGCGGATGCGTGGGTTGTCCTTCACCTTCCCGATCATGGTCCAGTCGGCCTCACCTTTGTACATCTGCACCCGTGTGCGTCCGTGGATGGACAGTGCTTGTATGCCTACATCCTGCAGCCGCTCGGCTACCTCCATGAT
>CAYYHM010000228.1:0-2357 GCA_964471795.1 uncultured Chitinophagales bacterium
CATGCTGCCACAACTCCTCGGTGGTAACCCATTGTTGCTGCGCCATGCGATGAAATAGCCGATGGATAGACGCTGGATTGAACAGGATACCGGCCGGATTCACCATTATGGGGAAGCACCGGTCATAGAGTGCCTGCCCGATGGTATGGGCAAAGCAGGAGCCTACAGCCATCAGAGGCTTGTTCGGGATGATGCGGAAAGGATAATCCGGAATGGCTACGGGCGTAAACCAATGCATCTGCCAAAGGTAGCCAATCAGGAGGCAGTTACGATGCGCGGCAGTGCCGGCTTTCGGAAGGTAAGGTAGTCGAGGTAATAGATCACCCGCATGCTCAGGCTGTATTGCTGTGGGGCTTCCCAAAGGGTGTCCCAGTTGTTGCCGAAGTTCACCGGTATGTAGTCACCCTGCTGAAAGATGGCGTTTTTCCATACCAGGCTGAGCTGACTGCCGGGGGCAAATTGCCAGAAATAACCCAGGTCCACCGTCCAGGCGTTGAAACTCACATCATGTACGGTGCCTCCTTCTGCCTTGTAACCGTCATAGTCACCCTGTACGGTGCTGCCGTCGGCCAGCAGATCGAGGAACTGCTTGTACTCGGCTCTGCTCCAATAGTGGCGTGCCCGCAGCGTGATGTTCATCAACGGATTGAAGATGATGGATGCCCGCAGCGACTGCTCCCAGGTGTCCACATCGCGTTGGCCGAAAATGGGCTCTCCCTGATAGCGGGTGGTGTAGCCGATTTCATTGAAGCTGAACCAGCGCGACACGGAGTAGTTGAACGTCACCCGATCGTTTACCCGCCAGCGTGGCGACAGGGTGAAGCCGGTATTGGTCCAGTCGGTGTTGAGGTATCTGGTTACATAGCCCCTGCCATCAACAATGAAGGGCTTGCGGTAATCCGGCGAAAAGAAGGTGAACAGGTTCAGCTGTGCCGGTCGGTGGAAATAGCGGCCTGCCGTGCGGGGCTCAAAATAATCGTTGAAGCCTGTCGGCTCATAGTACACGTCCAATCCGGTGGTCAGGAAGTTGCGGAAGGTGGTCACATTGTTGTACCACATGCCCAGCCGGGTGAACCGATTGGGGTTGTGTAGCCTGGAATACAGCATCCCGAAGTCGTTGCGCGTCCAGTTTACGATGCCGAAGGGTGTAAACTCGTTGTAGGCAAAGTTGAGCGAGAAATTGCGTTCGTTGTTGGCCAGCAGAAACCCGAAGTCGTTGACATCGTACCGGTCGCTTTCCACATAGTAGTTGAAGTTGTACAGGAACTTACCACTCATTCGCCCGGCCTCCAGCTTGTACTTGTAGCCAAGGTCGGCCTCACCGGGAGCGGTTTTGCCATACAGCTGGCTCAGGGTGAAGTTGCCCTCCACGTAGAACTCGTTCTTTTGATCGCGCAGTTGCCAGTCGGTGCCGGTGACGTTGGCATCGTAATCGCTGCCATTGCGCAGCACGTTGGTGTTGTAAAAGGTAAGGTAGGAGTTGTTGGGCAGGGCCTGATCCAGCACTACCATGTTGTAGTTGGTAAGTGGGTTGGTCTGTACCTGCCGCACATCGCCCTGTTCGTTGGTGATGGTGGCATACATGTCGCTTTCTACTGCGTTGAAGAAGGCAATGCCCAGCTTATTGCGGTTGCGGCCACTAATCTTGGTGGCATTGATGAGTTGGCTGACCTGCGGATTCTGTGACACCCGCTCACCTTCCTGCAGGTTGTCGTATGGCCTGGCATAGTGGAGAGGCAGGTCGCCGATGCGGCGGCTGTAGAACACATTGCCCTTGCTGAACAGTTCGGTGCCTTCGGTGAAGAACGACCTGTTTTCGTTGAACTGTACCTCAAACGGACTGAGGTTCAGTACCTGATCATCATAGATTACCTGTCCGAAGTCGGGAATCAGCGTCATATCCAGCGTAAAGGCATCGTTGATGCCATACTTGAGGTCGAGACCGGCATTGTAACTGTTGGTAAGGATGGATCCATCACTCCGGTTGATGAGGTCTACGTACGACGACACGTAGGGTGTAATGGAAATGCGGGGTGGTGAGGGTATGTTCTTCATGCCGGTGAGGCGACCGTTCTGATTCACCAGTCCTTCCACATTCCTGTCAATGGGATTCCACCAGCTCTCCTCGCGCCTGCGACGTATGTGCCGCCCGAAATTGATGCCCCACGTTTCACCGGCCTCCTTGGAGAAACGCAGTGCAGCGTAGGGAATCAGCATCTCTACTGTCCAGCCCTGGTCGTGTACCTGTACCCGGCTCCACCATACAGCATCCCAGCTGGGATCGTCGCCGCTGACAGTGAATTTCAGGTCACCCTGCACGCCGGAGGCTGTCACGATGAAGCCCATACCATTTATCC
>CAYYHM010000229.1:0-2255 GCA_964471795.1 uncultured Chitinophagales bacterium
TGGGTCTTGCGCCAATTGTGAGCCTTGAGTTGTTGGACAGCAAGCCTGTGCTGGCAAAACATGTGATAACGGTTGATGACACCCTGCTGCAGCAAGAAATCGAACACATGCAAACCCGCTATGGTAAGGTAACCAATCCGGAAACCATGGTGGACGACAAAGATGTATTCCATGTAAGTCTGGAAGAACTCGATGAAGAGGGCAACCTGAAAGAAGGGGGCTGGAAAAACGAACCGGCCATCCCGTTTGAGGATTTTACCGGAGAAGCCTTTACCGATCAGCTAAGGCCGGCAAAAGCAGGAGACACCTTCGATGTTATCCTGGCTGATGTGCTGAATAAAAATGCCGAAGAAATCCATCACAAGGTATTGGATATTCCCAACCATGACATTCACCCTGGTCCATCATGGAGAATGACCATAAAGGGTATCAATCATGCTGAACCGGCAGAGGTCAATCAGGAGTTGTTCGATAAGGTGTACGGACAAGGCAACATTGAAGGTGAAGAGGCATTCCGCGATAAAGTAAAGGAAGAGCTCGGGATACTGCTGAATAACTATGCGACCCAAAGATTGCACAACGATATTCAGCGATATCTGATCGAAAACATGGCCATTCAGTTGCCGGAAGATTTTCTGAAAAGATGGCTACAATATTCCAGTGAAAAGGACGTCTCTGAAGAGGATATGTTGCAGGAGTTACCTGCCTTTTTCACAAACCTGAAATGGACCCTTATCAGCAACAAGGTGATGGAGGATGCAGACATCCAGGTGAACAGAGAAGAACTGGAGCAACACATTCGTGATATGATCCGCATGGAATATGGCTTTACGGATGATGATGAAATGGGTGCACACTACCTGAATGAACTGACCAAGCATTTTATGGGTAACAAGGAATACGTGGAAAAGACATTCGAACAGATACGCAACCGGAAAGTGTTTGTAGCCTTGGAAGAAAAGTTTACCTTGGAGGACAAGATGGTCACTTTCGACCAATTCAAAGAACTGAACAAGTAATCATATGAACGGACAAGAATTCATCAAATATGCTGTAAAGGACAGGGGGATGAGCTCCATGCACCTGGAGAAGTATGTATCATCAACCATTACCAACCTTACCCCATATATCATAGAAGAACGTCAGCTGAATATACAGGCTCTGGACGTGTTCTCTCGATTGATGATGGATCGCATCCTGTTTCTGGGCAGCGGGATTGATGACTACGTAGCCAATGTGGTACAGGCACAGTTGCTATTCCTGGAAAGTACTGATGCCAAGCGCGACATCATGATGTACATCAACAGTCCCGGTGGCATCGTTTACTCCGGCTTGGGAATCTATGATACCATGCAGTACATACAGCCTGATGTAGCCACTATTTGTACCGGTATGGCTGCTTCTATGGCTGCCGTCTTATTGTGTGCCGGTACGGCAGGTAAACGCTCTGCGTTGCCGCATAGCCGTGTGATGATCCATCAGCCGTTGGGCGGAGCGCAAGGGCAAGCCAGCGATATCGAGATCACCTATAAGGAGATTCAGAAAATTAAGGAAGAATTGTACGATATCCTTGCCAAGCATTCAGGTCAGGAATATCAGAAGATTGAAGCCGATGCCGATCGCGATTACTGGATGAAAGCTCCGGAAGCAAAGGCATACGGAATGATTGATGAAGTACTGGAGCGTAGCAACAAGGGATAACATACCCGCTTCCGGCAGTATGTCGTAAATTCAAAGCATGAAAAAGCGATCAGAGCAGCACTGCTCCTTTTGCGGAAAAGGCAAGGATGAAGTGCTGATACTCATTGCCGGCATCGACGGCTTCATTTGCGAGTCGTGTGTAGGCCAGGCACAGTTAATTATTGATGAAGAACTGCAGCAGCAGTCCACCCGCGACCTTCCTAAGGCCAATCTGAGGTTGGTAAAACCAGTTGAGATCAAGTCGTTCTTGGATGAGTATGTGATTGGGCAGGACGAAGCCAAAAAGGTATTGTCTGTAGCTGTATACAACCATTACAAACGGTTGAACCAGAAGCGTGAAGATGATGTAGAGATTGAAAAATCGAACATCATCATGGTGGGTGAGACAGGCACAGGTAAGACATTGTTGGCAAAAACCATCGCCCGCTTCCTCAAAGTCCCTTTTACAATTGTTGATGCCACAGTTTTTACGGAAGCCGGCTATGTCGGTGAAGATGTAGAGAGCATACTGTCGCGTTTGCTGCAAGCGGCTAACTACGACGTAAAGGCTGCAG
>CAYYHM010000230.1:0-2157 GCA_964471795.1 uncultured Chitinophagales bacterium
TTCGGCAACGACACCATACTGCCCATGACCGTGGCTGATATGGACTTTGCCATGCCTGACCCGATCCTGCAGGCACTGCAACAGCGACTACAGCATCCTGTTATCGGATATACCGGCCAGTCTGACGCCTATTGGCAATCGATGGCTGACTGGATGCAGCGGCGGCACGGCTGGGCCATCGACCCATCATGGCTGGTGGACATGCCGGGGGTGTTGCCGGCGATGAATCTGGCAGTACAAGTATTCACGCAGCCCGGGGATGCCGTGATGATTCAAACACCGGTGTATGACCCATTCTTCCATGCGGTGGACCGCAACCGGCGGAAACTGGTCACGCAGCCGCTGGTCTATCAGAATGGCCACTACAGTATCGACTTCGACGATATGGAACAGCAGTTCCGGAACGGCGTGCGGATGTTCATCCTGTGCAGTCCCCATAATCCGGTCGGCCGTGTTTGGACAGGGGAGGAGCTGCAGCACATCCTGCAACTGTGCCAACAGTACGATGTATGGCTGGTCAGTGATGAGATTCACCACGACATCATATATCCGGGTCATACACATCGGATGATTGGTCAGCTGGCGACGGAGTATGCTAAAGTGATCACCCTGACCTCCCCGACAAAATCCTTCAACATTCAGGGACTGGCAATAGGTAGCGCTATCATTCCTGACCACACATACCGGAAGCAGTTCCTGGATGCCAAGCATGCGCTGGGACTGCACCTAAGCAATGCCCTCTCCATGGTAGCCTATGAGGCGGCCTACACCACCGGCGAAGGATGGCTGGCGGAACTGCTGGCATACCTCGACGGGAACAGGCAATACCTGGCAGATCGATTTGCTACCACGGACAGTGCCACCTTCATCAATCCGGAAGGTACCTACATAGCCTGGCTGGACTTCCGCTCGTTGGGCATGGCCTCAGAGGCGATGAAGCAGTACTTTGTGGATCAGGCAGGCATCGGGCTCAACAAGGGGACTACCTATGGCCCCGACGGAGAAGGTTTCATGCGCATGAACTTCGCCCTGCCACGCCCGCAACTGATGGATGCTACCGAACGCATCATCGCTGCCGCCGAAAACGCCCTATAACAGCAAGGGCGCCAATTGGCGCCCTTACCGATAGGATTCAGTACAATCAGGCTGTTACCTGATCACACTGATTTTGCCATATTGAACATGACCACTTTCTGTGCTGAACCGATACAGATAGGTGCCGGGTGCATACTGACTACTATGGAATGTAGTGGTCAACCTGTCTCCTGACATCATGTGTTGATCAACCAATATGGCCAACCTCCTGCCGTCGAGGCTGAATATTTCCAGCCGTACCTCAGCGTCTGCAAACACCTCGATAACCAGTTGTGCGCTGAAGTCGGATGGGTTCGGGTAGATATGGAGTTGCGGGTCGCGATAGCTCATATCCATGTTTGCCTCATCAGCAATGGATTTACCGGCAGGCACTGCTGCGCAGTCTATCCATCCCATGAATACACGACATTCATCAAATCCATCATTGATGGCACCTAACGCTGCGGTAATGTCTACCAGCGTTGGATCACCGGCATTCACGGGCACATAGCTGCCGGAAATGGCGTCGTTGGCCAGATTGAGCAGGTCTGCTACGGAAGGAGCTGCGCCACCCAAAGCGGCACTCAAGTACTGTACGACAGATTCCGGAACGGTGAAATACTGTATCGTACCGGCAGGATCTGGCATGGCAAACGGATCGTTGCACGTGAGCGCTTCGATGGTCATGAAGCAGAACTCGTTCCGATCGAAGGTGAACAATGCCAACTGATTGTTCGGCAACCGTAGGTTGAGCGACAGGGTCAGCGTTTGAGCCACCAGGGTGTTTTCTATGTTGCCATAGATCGGATCCATTTGCACACCTGACATGTCCGCACAAGAGTTGGGGAAGCCACCCGGAACAGTGCCGGTAATAGCAGCTTCCGGTCCACCGCCCGGCAGTTGAGTGATGATACAAGCGGCATCGCCCGGACCATATAGAATAATAGCAGGTGAAGTGTTACCAACTTGCAAAGTGCCTTGACTCATCAGGCTGGTCAGCAAGCCTGAGGTAGTGTTGTCATCACAATACAAGCCGCCTTCATTGCCATAGAATCCCTGTGTCATGGTGCAATAGGCGCCACT
>CAYYHM010000231.1:0-2148 GCA_964471795.1 uncultured Chitinophagales bacterium
TGCCACAGCTGGGCGATGAGAATCGCTTCCGTGGCATGGTAGGTGGCCGGTTTACCGACAACAACTTGCAAACCTTGCAGGCTGAATTCCGAAGGCCGATATGGTGGCGGTTGGGCATCACTGCTTTCGGGGCGGTTGGACGTGTTGCTGCAACACCGGGCGACCTGTTGGCTGTTACCGGCTACAGACCGGCAGTAGGGGCGGGTATGCGGTTCCTGTTCGACAGGCAGGAGAAGATCAACATACGCCTGGATGCAGCCTGGACAAAAGTGGACGGGTTCAACTATTACCTCACCTTTCGGGAAGCCTTCTGATAGTAAGGGCAATGATGGCTGTTGTCGCTATCTGTCGCCACCATTCTCCGTCACCAAAATCTTGTCGATGCGTGCGCCATCCATGTCCATGATTTCGATCTGGAAGTCCATCCATTGCAGGGTGTCGCCGGCCTTCGGTATGGAGCGTAGCTCGTGTAGGATGAGTCCACTGATGGTGTTGTATGGGTAGGCAGTGGCCAGCTCATCCAGGTCGAACCGCCGCAGGAAGTCAGGGAAGGGATATTGTCCGTCTACCAGCCAACTGCCATCGGCACGCTGCAGGAAGGTGAAATCCTGCCCGTAGAAGTCCGCTGCGTCGCCGACCAATGCTTCCAGCATGTCGTTGAGGGTGATGAGTCCCTGCAGCTCGCCAAATTCATCAACCACTAGTGCCTGATGGGTGTGGCTACCTTTGAACTGACGTAACGCCTCATAGGCCGACAGGTATTCCGGAACGAAATTGGCTGCTACCACATGATTTGACAACCGGAAGTCTTCATCGGTAAGGTGCTTGAACAAGTCTTTCAGCAACACAATGCCCTGCAGGTCTTTGCCGTCGGCAAACACCGGATAAATCGAATGCATGTTTTCTATCACCACTGCCCGGATGGTTTCGGGAGTCATGTGGGTCGACAGGGTCACCAGGTCACTGCGATGGGTCATCAGCGACCCTACTTTCCGGTCGCCCATGCTGAACACGCGCTCTACTATGTCCTGCTCAATGGTATCCACCTCACCGGATTCTGTGCCCTCTTGTATGATGGCCTTGATTTCCTCTTCGGTGACGTTGTTGCCATGGGGCACATGCAATCCCAACAGCCGGATGATGGTGTTGGATGACTTGCTGAGCAGCCAGATGAAAGGTGAGGCGATGACGGATACCCAATGCATGGGTAAGGCCACTATCATGGCCACCTTGTCGGGCATGTTCATACCGATGCGCTTGGGCACCAATTCACCCAATACCATGGAGAAGTAGGTCACCACCACCACAATGATGACAGTGGCGATAGAATCGGCGTAGTGCGCTACCTCGGCAAACTGTGCAATCCAGGCTGCCAGGTCATCTTGAATCTTCGCACTGCTGTACATACCGGTGAGTATGCCGATGAGGGTGATGCCTATCTGCACAGCAGAGAGAAATCGGAAGGGATGATCTGACAGGTCTATAGCCCGCTGTGCAGCTCGTTTACCTTTGCGGGCAGCGGATTCCAGCCGGGTTTTCCGTGCCGATACCAGGGCAATCTCTGCCATGGCGAACAGCCCGTTCAGCAAGATCAACAACAGCAGCACTACGATTTCCATGGTGAAAGGATTTCCTCCGGATAGATAAGGGTAGCCTGGTGCCCGGTAAACGGTAGCAGGCATGGATTGGTGTGCAATAGGTTGGACCGCAATGGGTGGGCCTTGCTTATCACGAATTGGCCGATGGTTTCCGGCATGGAGCCTACAGGCGGATCATATCGGTAGGGGGTGTACATTGCCATAAAGATACAATGAAAAAGCCCCTTCCGATGCCGGAAGGGGCTGAACAATCAGTGTAAATGGTCTTATCAGCGGGTGATTACCAGCGGCAGCACCATACGGTCATCTCCGCCTGTTCCCTGCAGCCAGTACATGCCTGCTGCCAGCTGCTGCAGCGGTATGGTCAGCTGCATACTGCCTGTCGGAAGGATCTGTTGCCAAACCACTCTGCCATCAGTGGCATAAAGCGTAAGCGGCAGGTCTGTCTGTAGCGGTTGCGCAAATGTCAGCAAGCTGGAATTGCTGGCCGGGTTAGGCTGCAACACTGCCTGCCATGGGTTCTGTGCCGGTTGGTCAAGGCCTACATTCG
>CAYYHM010000232.1:0-2146 GCA_964471795.1 uncultured Chitinophagales bacterium
GCTGAATCAACAACCACCCGGCCATGGCACTGGCGAACAATCCGACAAGCAAGATCCTGTCACCGAGTGACCTGTCTGAGCAGGTGAACAGGTGGCGACACCAACAGCAAACCATCGTGTTCACGAATGGCTGCTTCGATATACTCCATGCCGGCCATATCGATACCTTACTCAACGCATCTGCAGAAGGCGACAAATTGGTTGTAGGTGTTAATACCGATAAATCAGTTGCCAGACTTAAAGGACCACAGCGCCCCATCAACAATGAAAACGACAGGGCCTACCTGTTGGCAGCCCTTTCCATGGTTGATGCAGTTGTTTTGTTTGATGAGGACACCCCGCTTCAGCTCATCCAATTGATACAACCAGATGTGTTGGTAAAAGGCGGCGACTATCTGCCGGAACAGATTGTGGGCTATCAGGATGTTATTGCCAATAATGGCCGTGTGGTCGTCATCCCATTCCGGGAAGGATATTCAACCACCTTGTTGGAAAAAAAGCTGAAACAGTCCTGAACAAGGCACAAAGAGGTTACTTTTGCAATGCAGAACAAACGGAGAAATTATGCAGTTCCAACTCACTGAAGAACACCTGATGATTCAAAAGGCAGCTCGCGACTTTGCACAGAACGAGCTGTTGCCCGGCGCTATTGAGCGAGATGAAAAAATGACCCCGCCACGTGAGTTCCACAAGAAGCTGGGAGAGCTCGGATTCATGGGCATGATGGTAAGCCCCGAATATGGCGGCAGTGGTCTGGACACCATTTCGTACATCATTGCCATGGAGGAAATCTCCAAAGTGGACAATTCCGTGTCTGTAGCCATGTCGGTGAACAACTCGCTGGTATGCTGGGGGCTGGAAACCTTCGGCACTGAAGAACAAAAGCAGAAATACCTGGTGCCACTGGCCACCGGTGAAGTGTTAGGCGCTTTCTGCCTCAGCGAACCAGAAGCCGGATCGGATGCTACACAGCAACGCACCGTTGCGGAAGACAAGGGCGACCACTGGCTCATCAACGGCACCAAGAACTGGATTACCAATGGCTCTTCTGCGGATATCTACCTGGTGATTGCCCAAACCAACCCGGAACTGGGCCACAGGGGCATCTCTGCATTCATCGTAGAGAAAAACTCGCCGGGTGTGCAGGTAGCACCAAAGGAACACAAGATGGGCATCAGAGCCAGCGACACACACTCCATCACCTTCTCTGATGTACAGGTGCCCAAGGAAAACATCATCAAAGAACCCGGATTCGGCTTCAAGTTTGCCATGAAAACATTGGCCGGCGGACGAATCGGCATTGCAGCACAAGCGCTGGGTATTGCGTCAGGAGCCTACGAATTGTCTGTAAAGTATGCCAAAGAAAGGCAAGCTTTCGGCAAAGAAATCAGTAAGCATCAGGCCATACAGTTCAAGCTTGCCGATATGGCTACTGAGATCGAAGCTGCCCGGCTGCTGATCTACAAGTCGGGATGGTTGAAGGATCAGGGAATGGATTACAACCTGGCCAGCTCCATGGCCAAAGTATTTGCATCGGAAGTTGCCATGAAGGTAACCACAGAAGCGGTTCAGGTACACGGTGGCTATGGTTATGTAAAAGAGTACCATGTAGAGCGACTGATGCGTGATGCCAAGATCACACAGATCTATGAAGGCACCTCAGAAATACAACGCATCGTAATTGCGAGGCATATACTGGACTAATCCTACGGTACATTTACATTTGAGGCCCTGACTATGGGTAGTTGAACCGGGACATATCAGCAGGAATGCCATAGCCGCTCGGATTCTATTGGTATGGAACCCTGTATGTACAAAGAGCATATATGGAACCTACCTGACTCCTGTCAGGCAAAAGAAGAACCACATCCACAGGTCTCGGATGCATTCGGATTGTTGAACACGAAGCCCCTGTTGTCCAGCCCATCGTGATAGTCTATCTCCATACCTGCCAGGTATAGTTCATGTGTGGGATGCATAAACACCCGAAGACCCGTTACATTGAACTCAAGATCCTCTTCATTCTTTTCGTCGAATCCCAACACGTAGCTTAGTCCGGAGCACCCTCCTCCTTTTACACCAACACGCAGTCCCAGTACATCCCGCTTGTCTTCCCGCTGCAGTAATTGCAGGAAGGCTTGCAAGG
>CAYYHM010000233.1:0-2141 GCA_964471795.1 uncultured Chitinophagales bacterium
TGGCACAAGCACAGCCCAAGGGTGAACTGGACAGGGTTGACCCAGCTTTTTGGTGGGCTGGCATGCATAATCCATCCCTGCAGATCTTGGTGTATGGAGAGGACATCGCCACCACCCGACCGGTGTTCAGCTACCCGGGCGTGACGCTGGAACGCATCGTGACGTTGGAAAACCCCAACTATCTGTTCCTCTACCTCAACCTGGCGGATGCACAGCCAGGCACCTTCACCATCGACTTCAAGAAAGACCGAAATACGGTGGCTACCTATAAGTACACGCTGCATCCGCGCAATCCGGATCCACGCATCGCACAGGGCGTGGATGCTGCTGATGTGATGTACCTGTTGATGCCCGACCGATATACCAACGGTAATCCGGAGAATGACGAGATCCGTGGCATGGCCGAAAAGCTGAACCGCCGCCAACCGAATGGCCGGCATGGGGGTGACATCGCAGGCATCCGGATGCGTCTCGACTACCTGCAAAAGCTGGGCATCACGACCATATGGCCCAATCCGGTGCTGGAAAACGACATGCCCCGAGAGAGCTACCATGGCTATGCCATCACAGACTGGTATCAGATTGACAGGCGACTGGGCACCAATGAGGAATACCGCGATTTTGTGACGGCAGCGCACGACAATGGCCTCAAGGTGATGATGGATCAGGTGTTCAACCACATGGGCACCAACAGTTTCATGATCAAGGACCTGCCGGCAGCCGACTGGATCCATCAGTGGCCGGAGTTCACCCGCTCCAACTTTACCGGTATTACCCTCACCGATCCGTATGCCACGCACCACGATGTGCGATTGATGAACGAGGGCTGGTTCGACGTAACCATGGCCGACCTGAATCAGGACCACCCGCAACTGGCCGACTACCTGATACAGGCCTCCATCTTCTGGATCGAGTATGCCGGCATCGATGGCATCCGTATGGACACCTATCCCTACAACGATAAGGAGATGATGGCCGACTGGGTAAATGCCGTGAAAGCCGAATATCCCAACTTCTACCTGGTGGCAGAAACCTGGCTGCCCAGTGTACACGATGAGGCCTACTGGCAAGGTAACCACACCAACTTTGATGGCTACAATCCGCTGATCGAGAGCATCTCGGACTTTCCCCTGTTCTATGCCATCAACGATGCCTTCCGTCCCAATGGTGATGTGTACAAGCTCTATGAAATGCTGGCCCGTGATTTTCTGTATGCCGGCGATCCACGTCATAACAAGATCTTTGCCTCCAACCACGACGTCAACCGGCTGTATACCGCACTGGGCGAACAACCCGACCGGGTAAAGCTGGCGCTGGCATTCCTGCTGACTACCCGGGGCATTCCGCAGATCTATTATGGCTCCGAGCTCATGTTCGACGGAGTTCATGAGCATCCGCATGGCATCGCACGTAAGGATATGCCCGGTGGCTGGGAAGGCGATGAGGGGAATGTGTTTGTGGCAGAAGGACGCACAGCCCTGCAACAGGAGGCATTTACGTTCACCAGCAGGCTCCTGAACTGGCGCCGCCAGGCTACCGCCATACATGAGGGAGCCTTGAAGCACTACCTGCCTCAGGATAACGTGTACGTCTACTGCCGATATACGGACCAAGAAAAGGTTGTGGTGATCATCAACAACAGCAATGAGCCACGGACTATTGCCAAGAGCCGCTATGCGGAGATTCTGGGCGATGTAACAACGGCTCATGAGGTAATCACTGACAGCCTGATGGAGGTGGGCGATGAAATCCGGCTTACCCCTTCAACGGCCTACATCCTGGAAGTGAGGTAACCCTCGGAAGAGGCTGGAATGACATGTATCATTGGTAATTGACTGCAGCTGCGCTTCCTTTGCGCCATACAACTGCAGCTCATGAGTATTTCCGCACGTACCACCTGGCATGAATCCTACCATTTCACCACCACCATCGGGGCTTTCAGCATACCCATGGATACGGCCATCCTGGAGGGTGAGGATAAAGGCGTTGGCCCCAAGTCATTGCTACTGGCCAGTCTGTCTGGCTGCACCGGAATGGATGTAATGGCACTGTTGATGCGCCGTTTCAAGGTGCCGGTGGAGAGTTTTTATATAGACATCGAAGCTGAGATGACAGACACACATCCGAAGTATTACCACAAG
>CAYYHM010000234.1:0-2141 GCA_964471795.1 uncultured Chitinophagales bacterium
AGCCGGTTACGGTGTCCAACATCGAGAAGTCCGTACGAGAGGAATTGGAACAGGTGGGAGAACGCATCAAAGGCTTCGCAAAGTCAAATTTTAATACAGACGGAGCGGGTGGCCGACCTTCGTCCATATCACGGGCGGCCAACAAGGTAGGCGAGGTGTTATCCGCAGTCCTGCAGACCGTGGGTAAGTTGTTCGGTGTGTTCATCATCATCGTAGGTATGGTTATTCTGGGCTCATTGCTGGTAGCCTTGTTTACTACCTCCACTGCATTTAGTGTTTCTCTGCCTTTTGTGAATGAGTTTCTGTTTTCCAGCACGTCGCAGGCTTTGTGGATGAGCACCGGTGTACTGATGCTCACCATCATTCCGATTGCCTGGTTTATCACCACCATCATATTGTTTTTGATGAAGGTGAAGCAGGGCAGGCGTTTTGTACACCTGGGATTCCTGACTGTGTTTCTGGCCGGTTTATTCATCACCATTGGTGCAGGCATAAATCTAGGGCTCGACTTTCGCTCCAAGGGGGTGGTAAAAGAAGAGATGACCATAGAGCAACCGGTTAGCGATACGCTCACACTGAGCATGAACGAGCCGGACTGGCCCGCCACCGGGGATATCGCACACATATATGCCGGTGATGACTATATCCGCATCGGAATGGGTGATTTTGATATTACCGAGGACACGTTGTATTACACCGATATTGAAATCAGGACAGTGGCCACGCGTGACAGCATGTACTCACTTACCATGTACTACTACGCCCGCGGCAACACGGCACTGGAAGGGCGCGAACGTGCCCGCGATATCAGTTACAGCTTTTCTCAGGCCGGCGATAGGCTGTTGTTCGACCCGTTATTTCAGGCTGGAGATCACCCCTACCGCAATCAGCATATCCGCATCATAGTACGTGTTCCGGAAGGCAAGCAGGCCATTGTGGACCCGGCACTGGAGGAGTGGACAAACAGGCACGTCTATCAGGATTATTGAGGTATAACACCAGAAATCAGAGACAAAAAAGGCGCTTCCAATCGGAGGCGCCTTTTTAATGAGGGGCTAGTCGTTAGTCACGTCGGCCCAGATAGGTGAGAATAAGGTAAATCAGTGATGCCAGCGACGACAGGGCCGCTACCACATAGGTGCTGGCTGCCCACTTGAGGGCATTGGCTGCCTTATCGTGCTGCTGATCGCTGACGATACGGCTGGTATTCAGCCACACCAGCGCCCGGCGGCTGGCGTCGAACTCAACCGGCAGGGTGATGAATGAAAAGGCCGTAGTGCTGGCAAACAGGATAATGCCAAATAACAAAAGTTGCGGAAATGTACTGATAAACACGATACCCAGGAGGATTACCCATTGCATGATGCCTGATGCAAATTGAACTACAGGCACCAGGCTACTGCGCATCTGCAGCCAGCGATAGGCGGTGGCATGCTGTACGGCGTGGCCACATTCGTGTGCGGCAACAGCTGCTGCTGCCACGCTGTTGTTTTGGTACACATCGGGGCTCAGGGCTACCGTTTTGGTTACCGGATTGTAATGGTCGCTCAGGAAACCTTGTGCCTGCACGATCTTTACATCGTAGATGCCATTATCCGATAGCATCTTTTCGGCCACTTCTCGTCCGGTAAGTCCTGAGGTGATTCTAATACCCGAATACTCTTTAAATCGGCTCTTCAGCCTGCTGCTGACAATCATCCCTACTACCGCAAAGATGATTCCGATAAACATTAAACCATAATATCCTTCCATAGGTGAAGTATTTGCTTATTTGAAAACACGAATGTAACGCGACAAAATTGTAATTAGTTTGAAAAATCCTTAAGCGAGTTCTGCATTCAGGATCAGGTCGGCGGTCTTCATGTGATCCAATGTGTCCATCAGTAGATTCAGCTCGTCGGATGTACACAATATCTGCCGGTAATTCTTCACGTTGTGGATGCCTTTGAAGTAGTTGGTATAGTGTCGGCGCATCTCCAGAATGCCGAGTTTCTCACCTTTCCAGGCCACGCTCTGCAGTAGGTGGGTGCGGCATACTTCAATCCGTTCCTCTATGGTGGGAGCTGCGGGTGTGCTGCCGTCCCGAAGAAAGGCCTTCACCTCTCGGAATATCCATGGGTAGCCGATGGATGCACGGCCGA
>CAYYHM010000235.1:0-2111 GCA_964471795.1 uncultured Chitinophagales bacterium
TCTTTAAAACACTATGCAGGCGCTCCTGGCAGGCGGTGTTGCTGGAACCTCAGCCGGCTGTGTTCCGCAAGTTGCAACAGACCTATCAGCAGCGTAGGGGTGTAGTATTGAAGCAGGCAGCGCTGAGCGGACAGGCTGATGAAACGGTACTGTACTCAATATCGATATCGGATGCCCGCTGGGCTACAGGTATTGCCAGCATGGACAAGCAACAACTGATCGATGCGATTACCAGCGGCTACGTGAGTGACCGATGTGGACAACCGGCGCCGGCAAATCCTGATCACTGGATACTGGCTACTACCATCCCGGTGCTGACACCGGCAGAGCTCAGTGCACAAACCGGTACGACGCCCGATCTCCTCCTCACCGATGCGGAGGGCATGGACGCCTCCATCGTGCATGCTGTGCTGGATGCGGGCATACAGCCACGATGGATAGCCTTTGAACACCTGGGCGTACCGGATCAGGAGCGGAGTTTGGTGGAGCAACGGCTGCAACAGCTGGGCTATACGCTGGAGCAGCTGGGGCGCGACACGTTCTGCACAGCCACTTTCCCGCCCGATTTGTAAATTGCGGCATGCAACTGAAGTCCTATCTATCGATCTTATTATTACAGTTGGTGTTGATGCTATCTGTGGTGGCTTGTACTGCTGACAAGCAATCGGCTCCGGCGGCGGACATACAAGACGTGCCTGCATGGAGCGAAACTGCCATCTGGTATCAGATATTCGTGGAGCGCTTCCGCAATGGCGACCCCACCAACGATCCTACACCTGCAGACATGGCCGGTGGCGACCCTGCCTACATACCTTCCAACTGGCAGGTAACACCATGGGGTCAGGACTGGTACAAGCGTGATGTTTGGTATGACTCCTGCCAGGTAGATGGGTTCTATCACCGTATACAGCTGCGGCGGTATGGAGGCGATCTGCAAGGCGTACTGGACAAGCTGGACTACCTGCAGGAGTTGGGCATCACAGCCGTGTATTTCAACCCCTTGAATGATGCTCCCTCCTTACATAAGTATGATGCCCGCCACTGGCGGCATATTGACCGCAACTTTGGCCCCGATCCGGTGGGTGATGCAGCCACCATGGCTGCAGAGGTGCCCGATGATCCGTCTACGTGGCAATGGACGGCTGCCGACAAGTTGTTCCTGGAGGTAATCCGGGCGTTACATCAGCGGGGGATCCGCGTGGTACTCGACTATTCGTGGAACCACACCAGTCCTGCCTTCTGGGCGTTGGACGATATTCGGAGAAATGGTCAGCAATCTGCCTATCTGGACTGGTTCAACATCCTGCGGTTCGACGACCCCTCTACACCGGCCAATGAGATGGACTGGGAAGGCTGGGCCGGTTACAAGGGAATGCCTGTGGTGCAGAAAGACATCGGTGATGCCACCTATGAGCAGATGCCGCTGGAAGGCAATCTGGTATCAGAGGCGCTGAAGCAACACATCTTCCAGGTGAGTGCCCGGTGGCTCGATCCCAACGGTGATGGCGATCCGTCGGATGGTGTCGATGGTTTTCGGCTGGATGTGGCCGGAGAGATTCCCATGGGATTTTGGCGCGAGTACAAATCCTTCGTCAAAGGCATCAACCCGGAAGCCTATCTGGTGGGTGAGATCTGGTGGCTCCACTGGCCCGATTCTTTCCTTGACCCGAGGCCATACCTGGGCGATCAATTCGATGCTGTGATGAACTACCGGTGGTATCAGGCTGCGCGGAGTCTATTCGGACAAGGAGAGCCTGTATATACGCCTTCTCGATTCAGGGAAGCTATTGCAGCCATCAATGAGGGTATATCGCCACAGCACCTGCGGGCCATGATGAACGTGGCAGCTTCCCACGATTCACCGCGGCTGTCTACCTCCTTATTCAACAAAAACAAGTACAAATACAAGGCTAAGCCCGCTGATGATGCGTCCTATCTCACCACCAAACCGGATAGTGCCACCCGCAGACTACAGGAATTGCTGTTGATTCATCAGTTTACCTATCCGGGAGCGCCTCATATTTGGAATGGTGATGAGCTGGGCATGTGGGGGGCAGATGATCCGGATTGCCGCAAGCCATTGTGGTGGGAAGACATCTCCTTTGAACCCG
>CAYYHM010000236.1:0-2100 GCA_964471795.1 uncultured Chitinophagales bacterium
TCCAGTCTTTCAGCCGAATGAACAACTGCCGCTTTACCCTGAATGAACAGGACGGTTGGGTAGTGGCCAGGCTGACAGGGCCTGTTGTACAGGCAGCAGCTGTATCGTGAGGGTTTTGGTAAATTGTGCGTCCAGAGTATACTACCTATACGAGGCCATTATGAGACGATTGGTTTTTATCTCGGTACTGCTGCTCTGTTGCAGGCAGTTGCAAGCCCATGAGCCGGAAGAATTTTGGTGGCATCCCAATGCAATGGATGTAGACTACCTGATTGCACTGGATATAGACAGTGTGATGAAGGTCCTCGATACAATGAACATTCCGGACAGTATCTTTTTTGCAAAAATAGATGTAATCAAGGCAAACTACCTGCATGACAAGTATGAGGTATCATACCTGATGATTAGTGATTTAATTAACTCGATTTATGAAGGTGTATCCTTTACAGAGAAGGAATACAAATTGATAGGACTTATGTTGTTGCAGGCTGAATATGGGTTGATGCAGGGAATGAGTTACTACAACGATAGCGCTTACTACCAGGAATTCTATTACAAAGACTTGAATCACCCTGTAGAAGTTGCCGCTCTCTTCTTTTATCTGAAATCATATATGAGAACTGTTGGTTCTGTCTTCCAGCGGGTCTCTAAGGGCATTAAAAAGGCTTATGATGCTGCGAAGCGAATGCACTATTGGGAGCCATTGGGTGAACTTTCAGGGTGGCTATTAGCCAGAGGGGAAATTTCAAGTGATGAATTTCTGGATCTGTATCAACAGTTGTCACCCAGAGCAAAAACCTATGCATTAATTTATTATACCAGTATTGATGGATATACATCTGATAACTTATGGCATTTTAGAGAAATGTACCGGTTAGGAAGCCCAAGAAACATTTTTGGCTTATTCCGTGGGTCTATTGAATTGGTATCCAGATTTATGGAATCCGGACAGCTGGATAGCGTACCCTACTATATGGATATTGCTGAAAATGCAAGTAGAATGATCAATGATATTGAAGTTGACTACCACCTTGTGTCCGCACAACTTATATATACCAACATTATTGGAGACTCCGTAAAAGCCAAGCAGTTGCGACAAAGGAAGCTGGAATTGGATAGTATAAACACGATACCGAAATATCTCTTGTCTAGCATTCAATCAAGGACACTGGCATTTGAGCTGCAGAACTCTGAGAAACGACTTAGCTACAGAAACAGACAGCTGTATGTATTGGTGGGTATTATGGGGGGTATGATAGTATTATTGGTAGTGCTGGTATACCGTGTGCTGCGGCAACGGAAAGAACTCCACCGAGCAAATGCAGACAAAACCATGCTGTACGGCATGATTGCTCACGATTTGCGCACGCCTCTGAGTGCACTGGATGGGTTAATGGAACAGGATGACATGCCGGCAACGATCAGGCAACCATTTACCACCTATTCTCGCCGGTTGCGCTTCCTGCTGGACGATATGCTGAAGTGGACATTCACGCAACAGCAACAACTGCAGCCACAGAAAGCACCATTTGATATGGTGGAATTGGTAGAGGAGAACCTGTCTTTTCTGGAGCTGGCCATCAAGGATCGACAAATGCACCTAACCCTTGAAATGGAGGAAGAAGTGCATATGCTGGCCGACCGGGAGATGATCGGCACCTGTATCCGCAACATGCTACAGAATGCGATAAAGCATGGCGAGCGGGGTACTGAACTCATCGTTACTTGCCGGGAGGCGCCAGGTGAAGTGGAGCTGGTTATCCGGAATCACGGTAGTCTGCAATGGAACACCGGGCGCAGTTTAGGGCTACAGTTGATCCAGTCTTTCAGCCGAATGAACAACTGCCGCTTTACCCTGAATGAACAGGACGGTTGGGTAGTGGCCAGGCTGACTGGGCCTGTTGTGCAGGCAACAACGGTATCGTGAGGGTTTTGGTAAATTGCGATTCCACGGAATTAATTGATGCTGACCAATATGAAACGGTTGTTTTTTATATCCATATTGCTGCTCTGCTGCAGGCAGTTGCAAGCCCATGAACCGGAGGAATTCTGGTGGCATCCGTATGCCATGGATGTGGGCTATCTGTCAAGATTGGATGT
>CAYYHM010000237.1:0-2099 GCA_964471795.1 uncultured Chitinophagales bacterium
GTATCCCGCACCACCAGCACCAGATTGGGAATCGGCTGTGTCAGCAGCCATTGCACCGTATCGGCAAAACCCTTGCCCTGCAGCTCCAGCTTCCCCACCTCATCCAGCACTACCCATTGCGGCCAGCGGCCCTCCCATGCGTGCAACCATGCCTCGGCTTGCCGGAATCCCGATTCATATAGGTGATAGCGCCCCACAGACAAGGTGCCTTCGCCCTGTTCTGCTGCCTGAAACGGTAGCCATCGATTGTCCGGCCACAGACATAGCTCCTTCTGCTCCGGATGACGCAGACAGAAAACGCCCATCACCTCCGGCCGCTCCTCCGCCCACCGGTACAAGGCTGTGGACTTGCCCGTTTCGATGGCGCCGGTATACAGCCAGATACGGTCAGGCTTCATCAGCTGCTGATTGCCAGGTAAGGGTAAAGTGGATCATCGTCACCAGAAAATACCAAATACGCGGGCTGCGCTTTCCACTACTCTCGCGCCAGACTGCCACTGCTGCACGTCGGAGTACAGGCACCAATGCCAGTGCTTCTTCCAGCGCATCGGCATATTTACTGCGCTGCTTACGCAGATAGATGGCTAATAATCCATTCAGCAATGGCGCAACCACCATCCACCATACCACCACTACCACCAGGGATCGCACAATGGCATACAAAGCCATTTGCCCGGGTGACTCGCCCGGCCGTACGAAGGCCAACACAACAGCCATCGTGGTCAGCACCACTACATACCTGATCCATCGGCGTTGCTGTCGGCTACCTGGCGCAGCAGCAGGCACCGTTTGTACCGACAGATCCAGATGCCCCCATCCCGCTTTTTGCGGCAACTGCGCAATCACAGACACCATGCGCCCGGCTACAATACCCACCACAATGCCGCCAACCACATAAATGCCCACATAACCCATGATGAGGCCGGCACTCAGGGAAAGACCGTCTGTAGCTACACCCAGCTGCTTGCCTGCATAGTGAAAAAAGGCGTCCAGTGCGTCCCACAACGGTTGGCCGTAGATTACGGTAAGGGTAAACAACTTCTGCAAGGCCGACTCGGCCAGTGCCAGCACACCCAACAACAGCGCCGGCAACCTGTATCCCGGCAGCAGGCCAAACAACAGCGCCCCCGCCAACCCCTGGAAGGATACAGCCAGATAGGCCATCACAGGCGTGTGCGGACTAACGGCTGCCTTTACCAGCAACACCAGAATGGTTGCTTTCAGGATATCACGAAAACGCTCTTTGCTGTAGGAGGCGATAAGGGTAATCAGTACAATGGCGATGCCTCCCACCAGCAGACCGGTGAATGGCAGTCGAAAGGCGTGCAGCAATCCGCCCAGCCCGGCTTCATTGAAAGCCCACAGGATGGTAAGCCGCCGTATGGCATGTGCCTGGGTGTTCATGTTCACCATGGGTAATAGTAACAAGCCCCGACAGACTGCCGGGGCTTGCGCAATTTAATCGTCCAGTCCGTAGTCCAGGTCCTTGTCCGGCATCTCATCCTTACCATGCCCTTCCATCAGATAGAAATCGAACCACTGCATGGTACGCAGTGCATAATCCAGCTGTGCCGGATTGTTGCGGTTGCCATGGCCTTCCTCAGGATACCACACCAGCCGCACGGCTGCGTTGCCGTGCATCTTCAGCATACGGTACAGCTCCAGCGACTGGCTGGGGTGCACACGCGGATCTTCCTTGCCGTGCAGGATAAGCGTAGGCGTTTGGTTGTTGTCTACCCATTTTACCGGGCTGCGGTCGTACATCAACTCCACATTGTCGTTGGTCCACACACCCCAGTGCACGTAGTAGTCTTCGTAGGGGATATCGGTAGTGTTGCGCTTGGAGATCTGATTGCTCACACCAACAAAGGCACAGGCAGCTGCAAACCTGTCTGAATGTCGGGTGGCAGCCCATGCGCTGTAGTAACCGCCATAGGAGCCGCCGCCGATGCCCACCTTGCTGCCATCTACCATGCCCTTGGCTATCAGGTAGTCGATGCCGTCGATGATGTCGGTAAACTCCTCATCAACCAGGTCGCCGAAGCCGGCCTTGGCAAATGCCTCGCCTCGACCACTGCTGCTGCGGTAGTTGGGGTACA
>CAYYHM010000238.1:0-2064 GCA_964471795.1 uncultured Chitinophagales bacterium
GCCACGCTGGAAAGAAGCCACAGGCTGATGACAAAGGTGATTCGTTTCATGATGGTAAGGTATGCAGGGTAAAATTGAAGAAAAAAGCAGAATGGATTGTCGGAGGGGCGGTTTAAAGTTCTTCGTGCAAGCTGCGATGATCAGGAGTGCCCGTTTAACTTATGGTTGAAACCGTGGACTAACAGGTATGTCTACCTGTCTTTATTAGTGAGAATTAACGGCTCATTTGGGTGCATCAGCAATCAATTGTTAACTACCTTTGAGCCAATCAAATTGATGTAATGCCGGAAAAACTTACACTGCAAGATGTATTGGCCATGGACTTTCCACCGGTCATCCTGTATGCAATTCCTGTCATGTTATCACTGGTGCTGCTGGAATGGTATATCGGTTATCGCCAAAACAGACACCTGTATGATGGTAAGGATTTATTGGCCAGTGCCGCCATCGGCATCGGTAACCTCATCATCAGCGCATTCCTGAAAACAGCTACCCTGATCGCCTTCATCTGGGTGTACAATCTGTCCCCCATCCGCATTCCGTTTACCTGGTGGTCATTCATCCTGTGCATCTTCGCCATCGACTTTGCCCGCTACTGGGCGCACCGGCTGGCACATGAGTGGCAGTGGCTGTGGGCTACCCATGTAACACACCACTCTTCTGAGCATTACAACTTCGCTGTTTCCTTCCGACTCAGCTGGACACAACACATCAAAATCATCTTCTACCTGCCGCTGGCATTGTTCGGGTTTCATCCGGTGGTGTTCTTCATCTCCAATCAGATTGAGGTGTTGTATCAGTTCTGGATACATACCGAGCTAATCCGGAAGCTCCCCCGACCCATCGAGTACATCTTCACCACGCCATCCCACCATCGGGTGCACCATGCTGTTGATGCAGAATACATCGACAAAAACTATGGCTCTACCTTCATCATCTGGGATCGTATGTTCGGCACCTTCCAGGAAGAGAAGCACCAGCCTACCTACGGCATTACCAAGCCGGTAAACTCCTACAACCCGCTCACCCTCAACTTCCACGTGTGGGGCGACCTGTTCCGTGAACTGCGTCAGGCCCGCAGCCCCAAAGACGTGTGGCAGATCACCTTTGGCTACCCGGGCACCTGGAAGAAGCGGGCGGCTTCGGAAGCCGCTACGTCCGGCAATGACCCACAGAAATCCTGAGTTGTGCTGCCTGCACCACTGCGCCTCATCGCTGTAGCCATCCTGAGCGCCTCCGCTGCGTTCCTGCTGATCTATCAGCAATGGCTGTGGGGAAGTGTTGCCGCATTTTTTGCCATTACACTGGCCTATATTCAGTTTCGGCTTGGCCCTGTAGTGAGCGCACTTCGGTACCTGTACCGCGGCGATACCAAGCGCTGTGAAAGGGAGTTGAAGCGGGTTAAGCGACCGGAAAAGTTACCCCTCCAACTGCAAGGATATTACCACTTCTGCCATGGCTATCTGTATTCACAAAAGAGCAACCTGCCACAGGCAGCCACCGCCTTCCGTACCGCCCTGGACAAAGGTATTCGCCTCGACAACGATAAGGCCGTGGCGCATGTCAGCATTGCCCATGCCGAAGCATCTGCCGGCAAGAAAGCAGAAGCCCGTAAGCACCTCAAAGCAGCTAAGGAGTTGCCCCACAACGAAGCTGTAGATAAGGCCATTACTCAGGTGGAGCGCATGCTGTAGGACGGTGCCAGCATGGCCAGACACAGCATAGCATAGGGCAGCACCTTCTCATAGAACAGGTAGTCCTCTATCATGCCCAGGCAAAACAGGTTCAACACCAGCAATACAGTAAAGAACCGCCAGCCGGAATCGGTCAGCCGACGCCATTGCAACACCATGGTGATAACGAGAACCAGCCCGCCGGCCAGCCCCATCAGTCCCATCTCGCTGAGCCAGCCCAGGAACAGGTTGTGGGCGTTCTCGCCTATGCCGATGCGTTCATCGGAGTAAAACGTGACCTGTGTGGGATATTCCGGGAACACGCGGTGGTAGTTGTCCTGACTTGTCCACTTTAGTACAACAAGTTAAGTCTTGACAATATAGTTTCTGC
>CAYYHM010000239.1:0-2061 GCA_964471795.1 uncultured Chitinophagales bacterium
TTCGATCTGGAACACGAGGATCTGAGCAACAACTTCTGGAAAAACTATGCCGACATTCCGGGGAACGGGATCGATGATGACAACAACGGAAAAAAGGATGACCACAATGGCTGGGATTTCTTCTACCAGAATGATACCCTGTTCAAGGATGCGCATGGCACCGGCGTTACCGGCATCATCAGCGCCAAGGGCAACAATGGGGTTGGCATTGCCGGCATCAACTGGGACATAAAAGTGCTGCCGATTGCTACAGGCGGTATCACGGAGGCCACGGCTATCGAGGCGCTGGACTATGCGCTGGACTTCCGGAAGCGATGGAATAGCACTGGCGGACAGGAGGGGGCATTCGTAGTGGCCGTGAATGGGTCGTGGGGCATTGATTTTGCCAATCCGGACTCCATGCCATTGTGGTGTGCCTTGTACGACACCCTCGGTAAGCACGGCATCGTCAGTGTAGCCTCTACCATGAACCGCAATGCCGACGTGGATCAGGTGTTCGACATGCCTACAGCCTGTGGCAGTCCATACCTCATCACCGTAACCAACACCACCCGCAGCGACCTGAAGGCAACGAATGCCGCCTTCGGTGCCGTGAGCATCGATTTGGGGGCTCCGGGGGACGGCTCATTCACCACCAACCTCAATAACAACTATGGGCAGCAAGGGGGTACCTCTATTTCCGCACCGCATGTAACCGGTACGGTTGCTTTGTTGTATGCCGCCCGTTGTCCGGTAATCATGCAGATGGCTGTATCGGCACCCGACAGCCTGGCAAAGGCCATCAAGTCCATGATACTCGACGGGGTGGATACGATAGCAGACCTGCAAGGCATTACGGTAACCGGTGGGCGACTGAATGCCTACCGGAGTCTGCTGCTGGCAGAGAACTACGGCATCTGTCAGCTGGCGTCCATCGGTGAAGGTGGTGACGGTTCGGGCGCCAATCAGTTGGGCATTCTCCACACTTTCCCCAATCCGGCCAGCACTACCCTATCCATCACCTACCGCAACCTGGAACCGGGCAACAACCGCTTTGAACTACTCAATACCCTCGGACAAGTAGTAGGTATGTGGGAAGACAACCTGAAAGCACCCGGCACGCAACAGTTCACCGTTGCACTGCCCGACCTGTCAGCCGGTGTCTACTTCCTTCGCCTTCACAACAGTGTGCTGCAGAGTCCATTGCAGAAGATCATGATACAGTGAGATGGCCTACTTTTGCCTGAAACGATTCAACATGAACAGATGGTTGCTTTTGTTGCTTGTGGCGGTTGGCCTGCAGGCATGTGGAACTGGAACGGAAAAACCTGTATCCGGCCCTGCAGCTCCCCGGATTACTGAGCTGATCCGCTACAACATGGCTGAACAACCCTTCATGAAGTCCACCTATGAATACGACGATGAAGGCCGGGTGGTTCGTGAGGTGATGTGGGATTCCTCAGCCCTTGGCATACGCTTGCAGCGTAAGGATATCATGTTCGAGGATACGCTGGCCACCGCAGCCGAATTTCGCGGGCCCAAAAATGAACTGGTCTATCAGGTAGCCTATCAATATGATGACATGCACCGACTGCAGTCAGAGACCTACTCCGATACGGCACCCTACCTGATACGGTCGCTTACCTATGCCGGTGATTCCAGGCTGGCCATCCGGGAAACCTATCAGGAGCGCGACTATGGCACACGCTATAGTGCATACACGTACAACGAGGATGGTAAGCTTACCGCTGCTGAGAGCTATGGGTATGATGGCAACAGGCAGCAAAAGAACCTGTATTACTATCGCGATACGTTCCTGATCAAGACGGAGTTTTTGGACGCTAACGACTCGGTTACGCTCACCTGGACTTACAGTTACGATGAGAATGGCCGGCTCAGGGATGAGTTGGAACTGGATCCGGCTACCGGCACGGAATATGTGATCAAGCGCACCTACTATGATGAGGCCGGCAACAAGATCCGGCTGGAAAGCAACCGGTACCGCATCTTTACCATCCGCTATTTCTACAACAACGAAGGTCGCCTCAAAGAGGAAGTCACCATTGACCAATACGGCCGAAT
>CAYYHM010000240.1:0-2042 GCA_964471795.1 uncultured Chitinophagales bacterium
AGACGCGGGAATATATGCCGACAGCAGGGGAAAACATTACCTACATCAATCAGGACAACAAAGTGGTGGTTTGCCAGACAGTCACCATAGAAAACCGGATGAAGGTGAAAGGATATGATTCTTACGAATTCTTTTTGGCCGGGATGTTTACCTATTATAAGAATGAGCTTGAAATCCATACACTACATTTCGGTGACTTTACCATAACGTATACATTTGAAGCAACCAAGAACACTATAGATCGGAACGACTTGCGCATCAGTGTTTCTGGTGCTGATGGCACTGTGGGCCGGTCCTACAGAGCCACTGCTGAGTTCGAAACACCGGGAGATACTACAGGCATCCACTGGGAGAACTCCGCCTACCTCGACTCACTGGCAGTTGGCAATAGGATGCTGTATCAGATCTATGAGCTGTCCGGTAATCCTCCTGTATTCTATTTGAAAAAAGGCATCGGGTTGGCAACATTCAAACTAGGTGACGACACATGGGTAGCACAATAATCCCTTGCCCGGCAGTCATTGGACTGATGAAAGGTTAATATAGTGGCCCTTGGTGAGCGGCTAGGAGAAGATCTGATACACACCGACTATGCGTTCCTGCTGTTCTACCAGCACCACCGTGATTTTCCTATCTCGCATGAGTTGCTCGGCAGGTCCCACCAGCATGTCGGCCTGCACAATGACCGGCTGCCGGCTCATCATAGCGGGGATGTTCAGGTGATCGATACCGCCATATTGCACCATGCCCCGGCGGAGGTCACCATCGGTGATGACGCCCTGCACTACGTCCGGTGATCCTACAATGGCCAGTCCCAACTTGCCCTCACTCATGCGCAGGAGCAGATCGCCGGGTGTGATATCAGGTGACACGAACGGCAGTTTGTCGGTGCGCATCACTTCGCCAACACGGGTGAGGAGCTTGCGACCCAGGCTGCCGCCCGGATGGAATCGGGCGAAATCATCGGGGCGAAACCCTCTGGCTTCCATACAGGCCACAGCCAGTGCGTCGCCCATGGCCAGTGTGGCCGTAGTAGAAGCGGTTGGTGCCAGCTCCAGTGGACAGGCCTCCCGCGGAACGGCTACGTTCAGGTGGATGTGGGCATGGCGCGCCAGTGTGCTGTCGCTGTAGCCCGTGATGGCGATATGCCGATGACCCTTCTGCTGCAGGTAGGCCATCAGGCGCAGCAGTTCCTCCGTTTCGCCGCTGTAGCTGAGTAGAATCACCACGTCATTGTCGCTGAGCATGCCCAGGTCGCCGTGGAGCGCCTCCGCAGGATGCAGAAAGAAGGCAGGTGTGCCGGTAGAGGAGAAGGTCGCCGCCATCTTCTGCCCGATCAGGCCCGATTTCCCCATGCCCGTTACCACCACCTTGCCGCTGCAAGACAGCAGGGTAGTAACCGCCTGGGCAAACTGCCCGTCCAGCCGATCGTGAACCGCCTGCAGCGCCTCCTGCTCAATCTGCAAAGTACGCCGTGCCGATGACAAATGATCCATAAGGTGAAGTTAGGGTGTTTTTGAGAACTCGGGGAGGGACGGGGGATAGTTGGACAATGTGGCAATGTGATAATGCGAGAATGGGACAATGCGACAATGTGACAATGTGACAATGCGAAATGGCAAAATCCAGCCTCAAAACAGAAAACTTGCTACCTACTTGTCGAACTACGAAATACGCGCTACGCAATACGAGAAAGGCGACGAGGCGAGGGAGCGGTCCTCCCCCCAGCCCCCTCCATGAGGGGGAGGATGTTGGTGCATACCTGCGACATGATTGGGCTTATTCCGAATTCATACTACCTACGAGTCGCAATACGCAATACGTTGTACGCAATACGACCACTCACACCCACTGCGATACCCGGATGATCAGCAGCAGGGCAGCGGCAACAGCGATTACCTGCCAGCGGGCTTGATAGGGTCGCTTGATCTTGCGGGGAAAATGGTAGCTATACACCGCCATGTTGGTTTTACCTGTCAGCACCGGCAACAGCATGATGATGCCGCTCAGCACCACGATGCCCTGATGCAGCAGGTCGGTCT
>CAYYHM010000241.1:0-2034 GCA_964471795.1 uncultured Chitinophagales bacterium
CTCAGGTTCGGCGAATCACCTGCCCTTCACGCTTCCATCATTCTTCAACTCAGCTGACAATATGGCTCAAGAAAATCCATGGTAGCATGTGTAACACATTGATTACTCCCGTACTTTTACTATTACTGTATCCATGACACAACTGCATCCCATACAGATCCCATTTCCGGCACAAGCCGTAAAGCAGAAGGCTACCCCATTTCCTGCCTTGTGGGATCCGGTACGGAAGCTATGGGTCGTCCATACTCCGGAAGAATGGGTGCGCCAGCTCTGGATTGCCTGGTGGCTGGAGCAAGGTGTGCCCGCGGGTTTGATACAGGTTGAGAAAGAACTGAAAGTACTGGGGCAATCGCGTCGGGCAGACATCATCATTTACCAGCCGGATATGACACCGTGGTGCATGGTGGAGTGCAAGGCGCCACAAGTACCACTCAACCAAAACGTGCTGGACCAGATCGGCAGATACAACCTGTCTGCACAGG
Source organism: uncultured Chitinophagales bacterium (assembly GCA_964471795.1). GTDB lineage: Bacteria > Bacteroidota > Bacteroidia > Chitinophagales > S012-47 > CAJXXO01. The sequence continues at coordinate 483 of CAYYHM010000241.1, forward strand.
TGCCCTATCTCGTTATCAGCAATGGGCATTACACCTTCGCCTTTCATATTGATTTCGCCCAGCAATGCTTCGTACCGCTCGACAGGCTGCCCATTTACAGTGACCACTGAATAACACACTTCCGCTTGAATAGATTGATAATTCAGGTAGCATCTTAGCGAACAGCGTGTCAACTTTACGGAAACACCAAAACCATGCGCATATCCTTTTATCAAGTACAGTTCGTTCTGTGGTTTAGTATACCTCTACTGTTGATGTCGGTGCACGCTTGCCAGAGCCAACAAGAGGAAGACACGCCGGCAATAGAACAACCTGCCGCATCCGCCGATGTAAACCCCAATGGCAGTAGCGAACTGGCCTTGTTGATGCGCGATATGCACGAAGCTGCGGTTCAGGCAAAAGCGGACATTGAAAAAGGAATGGTGCCAGACATACAGCTGGACTTCAGCAGTCTTACTACAGCCACACCTACCAAGTCTACAATGGTGGACTTTGATGGATTTGAAGCCTTGTCAGCTTCCTATGTTACCGCCATGCGGGCGCTGCAGCAAGCTACAGACAGTGCTTCAGCAGCTGTGGCGCATACCGCAGTGGTCAACACTTGCCTGAGCTGTCATCAAATCAGCTGCCAGGGACCGATTCCAAGGATCCGGAAGCTGCAGCTGCCGGTGGCCAACCCCTGATTACCGACCAAATCCGCCCATGTTCATCAACCTGTAGCCGGCTGTGGAGACAGATTTCCCGGCGTTGGTCTTCACCTCAATGGTTTCAAAATGTGTCGTGCTTCCATCGACATCCCGTACCATCATCTCCATCACATTTCCTACAGGATAACCGGCAGGGAAGGACATATCACTTCTACCTCCGGATGATGCAGCAAACGCTCCCATCGAGAAGCCCATCTTGATATCCTGCGTCTGAGAAATCCATACCTCACCTGCAGCATCTTCTGATGAAAAAGTGTATTCATCACAGGTGTATCCTGCAATCTGCTTGGTACGACCTGTTTTGCTGAAACTGCCCTGAATCTCTTGTTCCGGTTCGTCATCTGATATCTCCGAAGAATACATTGACCCATCTAGTGGCATGACCATCGCCATTTTTTGCCCGTCACTCTCCATCAAGGTTACCATCTGGCGATTACCCATGTCGAATATCATCAGTGAAGCACCCCCATTTGCTTCGGCACCAACTACTTCCATGGCAAAATAGTCGTGCCGGTTGGAATACAACCATTCGTATTGGTTGGATTCTGAACGCCCTCTTTTGTTGGTACTGGTCATTCTAGCCACCGTGATCACATCAAATTCATAGCTGCCCGGCAAGTTAGTTGCGCCATTTGCTGTAGCAGGAACAGGAGAAGAAGAACTGTGGCTAGCGCCGGATTGCACGGGCTCAGAGACTCCCGCCTCCTTTGCTTTTGGCCTTCTTCGACCAAATAAAGCCCCTTCCAGGACATCAAGACCATTATCTATGGATTGGTCTACACGTTGATTGACACGCTGTTGCACCTTCTCTTCCGTACGCTCTTGAACTTCCTGTCCGGTAATGA
>CAYYHM010000242.1:0-2014 GCA_964471795.1 uncultured Chitinophagales bacterium
CCCAACCCGGCCTCCACCTTTGTGCAGCTGTCCTTACCACAAGAAGCAGCTGCCAACGGTATTGTTACCCTTCTGGACATCACCGGACGAACCGTGCTACAGCAACCCCTGAATGGGCAGCTCCACATCAACATCAAAGACCTGCCCGCCGGATGGTATGCCGTACAGGTGGTGACCGGTACTGACCGTTGGATTGGGAAATTACTCATCGAATAAAAAAAGCCCCATGAAAAAAATTACCCCACTACTCATCAGCCTTTCGATCGCTGCCGCAGTGCCGGCGCAAGATTGGTCGCCCTTTGTTCCCGGTCAAGTGAGTTACTTTCAACCGGTTGACAACGATTCGTTGGTTATCCGACGTGAGGTAATGGCAGAGTACGACAGAGGTACACACACCACGCTGTACTTCCACAATGGCTTTCATGATAGCTGCACGGCTGAGCGGGTAGACGACACGCCTAGTGATCTATGGGGTGGTTGGTGGCCCGATTCGGTGATGGTGTTCCCGGATCGTTTCGAGTACAATACACTAAACATGAATGGCATATTTTATCACGACATAGCCCCCGGCCAATCGTTTGCCATGAATTGCCTGCATTGCCTGCAAAACCCGGCTTCTGCTGACGACGAATGGCAGATAACCCTCGACAGTGCCGGTATGCTCTCCTTTGCCGGCGTTACCGACAGTGTGAAATACTTCAGCGTACAATACACCCGTCAAGGCCAGCCCATAACGCACCCATATAATGGCGAACACATCATTCTGTCCAAGCACTACGGTCTGGTACGTTTTCTGGGTGATTTCAGCCTGTCGGCGGATATGATGTCATATCATCTGGATGCCCCGCTTTCTTTAATCAGCGTTTCTAATGACACCCTACCAGGACAACTATACCTGCCAACCAAAGATGACTGGCTGGTATGGCAACCGGGGGATGTGTTGATGTGGTATTCCTTCCAGACAAATTTCTCTTTTGTATTTAGCTATCATTTCAGGGACTCTATCATTTCCATTGCCCGCACAGACACCTTCTTCACCTATACCTTTCACCGGGAGAAAATGGATCTGGCTACCCAACAGATTACGTATGAGTTCAATCTGACGCAGACTTACAACCTATACGAATTGGTGACCAACAGTACAGCCAATTTCGGCATACCATTCAAACCGTATGGAGCTGTACTTTACGGGGACAATTTGCCGGTTCAAACCCAAACCACTGCAGAAGGAAACACTATAGCTGGTTATACTCAGGAAATCTTTGGCTATTACAGCATGTATGGTCTTCCTTCAAGCGGCTGCGCTGTAGGACAAATGATAGATGCCAACTTGTATACACGCTTCCATTACCGGAAAGGTCTTGTTTACAGTGCCGACTATGCATTCACAGGTCAAAGCATTTGGAAATTAATCGGCTACCGCACCGCCACCGATACCGTAGGCAATACGTGGCCGCTGTCTGTGGACCATATCAATGCACCTCAGTCGCTGACCCTGTACCCCAACCCTGCCGGCACCTTTGTGCAACTTTCATTGCCACAAGAGGCTGCTGCCACCGGCATAGTTACTTTGCTGGACATCACCGGACGAACTGTGCTGCAGCAACCACTGAATGGGCAGCTCCGCATCAACATCAATAACCTACCCGCCGGATGGTATGCCGTGCAGGTGTCAATGGATGGTGTATCATGGCATGGCAAGCTTTTGAAATATTAACGTTCTTCTTGGCGCAGCTACAACCTTTTGGCTGACTGATTCCTTATTTTAGTTGTTTCACAAGTTTTTCCTTACGACTAAACCATGTCCTATGATGCGATGGCTTACCACGCTCCTCCTCTTGGCATCCCTTCCGCTATCCGCACAACCTGATGTGTCGCTGTTTCACCGGCTGAAACCCCGTGAGGTTGGCCCGGCGGGCATGAGCGGGCGCGTTACCACCATCGATGTAGACTTGAACGACCCCTCCACCATCTTCATCGGCACAGCCAGCGGCGGCGTATGGCGCAGCAACAG
>CAYYHM010000243.1:0-1998 GCA_964471795.1 uncultured Chitinophagales bacterium
GGTTGGTGATCTCATTCACATTGTAGGTAGCGTTGGCGCCCAACTCGAATGTCATGTCAGACTTGTCGATTACCATGTAGCTCAGGGTCAACTCAAGACCTCGGTTGGTGAGGTTACCCACGTTGGTAAGTACCGTGTTGGTGAAGTTAGTACCTCCTGCAATCGGAATCACGGCCAGCAGGTCGCGGGTATCTTTCTGATATGCGTCGATGGTAGCATTCAGTCGGTTGTTCATGAAACCCAGATCCAAGCCGATGTTGTAGCTGGAGGTTTCTTCCCACTTGATGCCGGCATCATAACCATCGGGGCGAAGGAATGTATAGAACTTATCGCCGAACTGATACTGTGCAGTAAGGGTAGACACCTGATAGTTAGGCACATATGGATAGTCGTTACCGATGTCTTGCTGACCGGTTACACCCCATCCGGCACGCACCTTAGCGTACACTTTACTATTGCGCATAAAGTTCTCTTCGCTCAGGCGCCAGGCAAAAGCCACTGAGGGGAACAATCCCCAGCGGGTGTCGGGCGAGAAGCGTGAAGATCCATCATTCCGTAAGGTAGCTGTCAGGAGATACTTGTCGTTGAAAGACCAGTTCAAACGTCCATAAAAGGAGATGAGTGTGTTCTCTGTCTCAAATGGAATGCCCGCAGGACGGATGGTGTCGTTGAGTGCATTGATATCCGGGAATGCCGGTGACCGTGTTAGCCAGTTCTGGTAAGAGTAGCCACCGGTAAGGTCGAATCGGCTGGCCAGTGAAGGCAACTCCTTGGCGTAGTTACCATAGATCTCCAGCAACATGTTGTTCTTGCTCTGCTCGTACTGATTGTTTACACCCTGGCGCTCAAAACTGCTGGCCGCTGTTTCGGGTACGAATACTGTTCCGGAAGCCCGTGCAATGTCTGTACCGGCGTTTACGGTGGCGGTAAGGCCTTCGATGCCCGGCACTGCATAGTCGAGTTTTACGTTACCGATAAAGCGATTTACCGCACTCATATCCTCCCGCTGCATCAGCAGACCAAGGGGGTTGCGGGGAGCCAATTGGTTAGGCAAGCCATTAGCGGTCTGCCACTCAAAATAGCCTCCATACACATCGCTGCCGGAAAATACCGGTTGCGTTGGGTCGAAAGTAACGGCAGAACCAATAGCTCCCTGATCGGCAAAGAAGTTGTCGGTGCGAGAAAACTTCGCATTGGCATCTACACGCAAGGCATCATCCAAGAAAGTAGGTGACAGGTTCAGATTGAAACCATAGCGATCCATCTGTGACCGCTTGAGGATACCCTGATCCTGGAAGTATTCCATATTGAATCGGTAGGGCAAGCCCTTGAGACCACCGGAGAGTGTCAGGTTGTTCTGTGAGCTGAAACCGATACGGTAGATCTCCCGCTGCCAGTCGGTGTTTTCTGCACCAACCAGGTCTTTCTGGCGCTGTGTACCGATGGTGTTGATCAAATCACGGAACTCATCGCCGGTGAGTGCATCCACATATCTGGTGATTTGTGAGATGGCATTGTTGGTGCTGAAGTTCACCATCAGTCTGTCGCTGGCTGATCCCTTCTTGGTAGTAATCAGGATTACGCCGTTGGCAGCACGGGAACCATATATGGCTGCCGCAGATGCATCCTTCAGCACGGTGATGTTCTCGATTTCTGAGGGGTTGATGAGGTTCAGTGCGTTGGCACTACCGGAGATGCCATTGTTATCCACAGGCACGCCATCGATTACGATCAACGGGTCGTTGCTGGCGTTGAGTGACGAACCACCGCGGATGCGGATGCGGCTTCCCGAACCGGGTGCACCACCGTTGGAGGTAATCTTTACACCGGCAATCTTACCGGCTACCAGTTGCTCCGGAGTGGAGATGTTACCTTGCAGGAAGTCTTCCTCATTGATGGCTATCACCGAACCGGTAAGGTCCCTGGTCTGTGTGGTTCCGTAACCAATCACCACCACTTCCTCCAGCGCCTGGCCGGCAGACAACGCCACGTTGATGA
>CAYYHM010000244.1:0-1997 GCA_964471795.1 uncultured Chitinophagales bacterium
GAGCAGGAAACCGGTCAGGTGGACTTCATCTTCGGCATCTACCGGCCTTCATAGAATACAGCCACATCCTCCAGTGACTTACGTTGCAGGTCGGGCACCACGGTGTCATCGGCAGGATATCCTACAGGAATGAGCAGGAATGGTCGCTCCTTTTCAGGGCGATTCAGGATAGCGGTCAGGAAGTTCATGGGGCTGGGCGTATGTGTGAGTGCTACCAAACCTGCATCGTGGATAGCGGTGAGCAGCATGCCACAAGCAAGTCCTACTGACTCATTCACATAGTAGTTGTTGTGCTTACCCTTGTCGTCATGCTCATGTACGCGCTTGCACACTACGATTAACCATGGCGCTATTTCAAGGAACGGCTTTTGCCAGTCTGTACCCAATGGTTGCAGATCCTGTAGCCAACGATCGCTCATCCTGCCATGGTAACTGGCATATTCCTCCTCCTCCGCAGCCTTCCTGATGGCTGCTTTCAGTATCGGATCACTTACTGCACAAAACGTCCAGGGTTGCTTGTGTGCTCCGGATGGAGCCGTAGAGGCTGCTTGTATCAGGTACGCTATCACCTCCCTTGGCACGGGTCGGTCGGAAAAAGACCGTACGCTCCTTCTGCTGTCCAGTTTTTCATAATACAACCGTGCCCGCTTCATCATCTCATCAGCAGAGAACGTGGCAGGTCTGTATGGGATAAATGCTCCTGATTGGCTCATGCAGATTGGTTTAGCCTGCCAAATTGATAATTTTATGGCAAATTGAGGTTCATGAAGAGATGGTTATGTGTATTGCTGATGATGCCCCTGTTGGCACAGGGACAGACCTACTGGCAAGAGTTGGATGCTGACACGCGCGAGCGAATGGAAACCAACGGCCGGATTACCCCACAGGCAAGGGGTTACTTCAACGATGCCACCCTGTCACCTGCGGATTCTGCAGTTACGTTGCAGTTGCTACAGGAAATCGGCAACAGTCCCAAGGAGTTGCTTCCGTTCTACTGGCAGCTTTTGTCGCAACTGCCCGATTTTCCGGCAGGCACAGACAGCGTGGCAGCAGCAGCCTCCCTGTTCAACCTGGTGAACCTGCACCCCGACTTCATCATCAACTATTATCAGCTGGGATACGATCAGAAACTCATGACCAGGTATGTGTCGCTGCTTTCTGCCGGCTACATGGCTACTCCATGGCTCTATCCCAACACGCCGGATCTGCGCCAAACACTGAAAAAGCAAGTGAGCAAGGATTATCGGAAAGGCATCAAGGTATTCATAGAGGCGCTGGAGGAGCAATTCAGCCAATGACGAGTATTGCCTGGGTAATTGGAGCAGGCAGGTCGGGCACCACCTCGTTGTGCCGCTATCTGGCCATGCACCCCGACATTGCCTTTTCCTCCATCAAAGAAGTGCATTACTACTCACTGGAAGATCAATACCAACGAGGCGACAAGTACCTGGACGGCTTTTTCGCCAGAAACGGGCAGCGCGTATCCTCCGACACCTACCTGCTTACCTCACGCACGGCGCCACAGCGGATGCGTCAGGATCAGCCACAGGCCAAACTCATCGTACTGCTGCGTAACCCGGTGGAAAGGGCCTATTCCAGCTACCGCTATGCCATCCACAATGGATATCATTCAGATGACATCGATTTTCGGGAATTGGAACAATACGAGGCCGACTATATCGACAGTAACGACCCGGTGGTGGTAGACAACCATGGTCACCTGTGGGGCAGCCACTATAAGATGCACCTGGAGCGCTGGCTGCAAGATTTTCCAAAAGAGCAACTATTGGTGCTTACCACCAAGGAATTGAGCACCAATCCCGAGGGATTGCTGCGGCGGGTGACAGACTTCCTACAGATCGCCCCATTTACATCCGTTCCTGATCTACCACCGCAACATGCTGCCAGCGGAAGCCGTTTCAAGCCACTGCAGCAGTTTTTAGTGAACCGCAACCATCCAGCACGGCGCATACTGCGGTTGTTCCTGCGACCGTTTA
>CAYYHM010000245.1:0-1996 GCA_964471795.1 uncultured Chitinophagales bacterium
CCAACCCCTCATGGCAGGTGGGAGGTTCCAAATCCAACAGCACCTATTTTGAGCCGCGCGCCGAACAGAAAGGTCCTACAGCACGAGCTATGCTGTACTTTCTGCTGCGCTATCAGAATTACCAGAACTACGTGTCCGCCACCGACCAGGATGTGCTGAAGAACTGGTGTCTGACCTATCCTTCGACGGCTGCAGAAAAGCGGCGCAATGACGACATACAACGGGTACAGAAGAACCGAAACCCCTTTTCTGATTATCCGCAGCTGGCTGAGCGCATCACCAGTTTCATCGGCAACTCCGGCAGCTATCAACGCCATGTTGCTCAGGTGTGGGGAGATACTCTTTTCCTCACCGGATCCAATACGGTGACGCAGTTTACACAAACCGTGCCGGTGATAAACCCCGGGACCTCAGATTATGTGGTGTCTGCAACCCTGCAAGGACTTGCAGGTGCGCAGGTGCTGATAAGGACACCGCAGGCCGACAACTCCCTAAAGCCCGGGCAGACGGGTTTTGTGGACTTTACCTTTTCGGTGAGCGATACCACCGAGACGGGCTATTTGCTGGTTACCAACAGCCGCACTGCCGATATAGACACATTGGTGGTGATGACCCTCCCGGGGGCTGCCAATCCCAATGGATGGCAGGAAAACAAGCCCACATCTATAACCCTATTTCCCAATCCGGTGCAGGATAAAGTGCACGTGTCGCCACCAATATCAACACCCGGCTTCGTACAGGTATTCGACGCTCAGGGCAGACCCGTATGGAGAGGCAATATGTGGCATGATGGGATTTCTGTAACGCATCTGCCGGCAGGAATCTATTGGATACGGGTGGCAGAAAGCTTGCCGGCTATGCCTTTCATAAAGAACTAATCTACCTGAAATAACCGTTTGTGTAGTCAATAAGCCTATGACAACCATGAAGAAACAAATTGCTGGAATGCTTGCACTTTTGGGATTGGCAGCCTTCGCCTACCTGTGGCTTCCACAGGGTAATGTGGCGGTGTCGGCAGTGGACAAAGACGGCCCCGGACATCCCGGCTGGGAAGAGCAGTGGGCAACCCTTAAGCTGGGTCAGGATGCTGATGAGGCGATAGCCCATTGGAAGCAGGGGCTAGCAGAAGCACGTGTTCTATTGCAGCGGCAGCGTGCTCAGCGCACTCCCGGTGTACTGAGCGAAATCCGTGAAATAGGCCCTTTCAATGTGGGAGGCCGCACCCGGGCATTGGTAATCGATTGGTCCAACCCAACACGGTACATTGCAGGAGGTATAAGCGGGGGACTGTGGGAATCTGTCAACAGTGGGGCTTCCTGGCGGCCGGTGGATGACGATGCCGGCAACCTGACAGTGACATTCCTTACCCAAAGTCCCTTTGACGCAGCTGTCTGGTACTATTCCACCGGTGAGCCTACAGGAAACAGCACGGGCATCCCCGGTGATGGTATCTATAAATCAGTAGACGGGGCACAATCATTCTACAAGCTGCCGGCCAGCGATACTAGCGTGTTCGACTACAACTGGCGTATCGTACACTCGCTGGTGGACTCACATACGGTATTTGTAGCCACCCGATCCAATGGTTTGTGGGTGAGCAGGGATGGCGGTGACTCCTTTGAGCAACTGTTTTCTTCGGGCACGGCAGCCATCAACGACATAGAAGTGTTCCGTGACTCGAGTTTGCTGATTACAGTGCATGGACAGGGGGTGTATCATTCTCCGAACGGCATGCCCGGCTCCTTTACGGCGATGAATAACGGATTGCCTGCCACCGGCCAATACCGCAGGGTAGAAATCGATTATTGCGATTCCTTTCCGCAATACGTGTACGCGGCATTGGAAAACACATCCAGCAATGGCCTGCAGGGCTTTTATCGCTCTGCCGATGGCGGACAATCATGGGTAGAAATGGCCAATCCTGATGATGTATACGGGTTCAACTTTCCGTGGTATTGCCTGGCAGTAGGTGTAGCGCCAGACGATAGCAACACGG
>CAYYHM010000246.1:0-1936 GCA_964471795.1 uncultured Chitinophagales bacterium
CCGGCTCCACGGAAGTGGCATTGAAAGTGGCACTTAGCACCCGGAAAGTAGTGCGTCGGTTGCGTTGGTGCTGTTCCTCGTCACAATCCACACCATTGGTACACTCATTCACCAATTGCGTTTCCCCATAACCTTTTGCAACCAAACGGTTGGCTGAAATGCCGCGATCAACAAGGTATTCAACTACACTTTGTGCCCGCTTTTGACTGAGCTCCATGTTGAACTCATCGGAGCCTCGTGAGTCGGTATGTGAGCCGAGTTCTACCTGCAGGTTGGGGTTGTCGATCATCAGTTTGTAAATGGTGGTATCCAACACAGCAGCGGCATCTTCCCGGATAGCCCAATCGTTGAAGTCGTAGTAGATGTTCGGAATCACAATCTCCTTCTCTTTGAAGATTTTATCGAGTACCACCGCTACTTTCAGCAGCAGTTCCTCGCCGGCTCTCACCTCCTTGCCACGGGTGGTGGTGGTGGTGGATGTGCTGAAGTAGGAGGGGCCATTGCTGGCAATAAGTTGATAGTCGGTTTCCGGTACTACGGCAGTGAGGATGATACCTGCGGAGTCTGTGTACAAGGTATCCGGCTTACCGAAGGGTAGCTCTTGCAGGATAATGCGTGCTCTCTTGAGGGGAGCCAGCCCCAGCAGCTCACTTTGCGGATCTTCCGGATTGGCGAAGATTTTTTCCTGCACTAATATTTCAAGGTCTATACGGCCTGCCGGCTTGGCCTTTTCGAAGTAGTACAGGTCATCCAGTCCCTTCCCCTCCGGGCGTGAGGAGGAAAGGTATCCCTTCACATACAATGTTTCCTGCTCGGCAGCGGTGAGTGGTAGGATGATGATGCCGAAATCGTCGCCTGCCGAGTTGATGGGATATCCGATGTTTTTAGGATCGCGCCAGCGGTTCTTTTCGGCCTTCGCTGCCCGGAATATATCCAGTCCACCTATGCCCGGCAGACCATCTGTAGCGAAGTACAGGTAGCCTTCCTCATCCAGATAAGGAAATGTTTCGTTGCCCTCTGTGTTGATTTGTGCGCCCAGATTGATGGGTGGACTCCATCCCTCAAAGGTGCGGACGCTAAAATACAGGTCACTGCCACCATAGCCCATGGGCTCCACTGCAGCAAACAACAGCAGGTTACCATCACGACTCAGGTAGGGCTGTCCGATGTTCACCGAGTCTTCAAACAGGAACAGCCGCTCTGCTGCACTCCAGCTGCCATCAGGCTCTTTTTTGCTGTAATACAAGTTGCAGAAGTCGTTGACCATCATGTCATCGGTGCCACACTGGGTATATACCAGTTCTGTAAAGCTGCCATTGAAGGCTACCGTGCCATTGTTGAAGGGAGTGTTGAGGGTTTCGCTGAAGAGAGAAATGTCCCTGAAATCGGTTTTGGAGGTGCGGTTGGCCGTGTACAAGGCATAAAAGGCATTGCCTGTCCATTGATCCTTTTCTGCATCGTTTTGTGGTCTGCTGGATACCCATACCATGCTGCCGTTTTCAAATGGAACGAGCGAGAAATCGGCCTGTGGCGTATTCAGGTCATCGAGAGGTGTAATAGTGGTAAGAGGCGCTTCCTGTTGCCACAATATGGCATTGTTGCACGCCTGCAGCCATCCCCTGATTTCAATGCGGCGGTATGGTTCTTCCTTCAGGATTTGCTCGAAGTTCTCCGTGGCGGACTCATACTCGCCGTTGGCCATTTGCATGCGGGCATACATGAACTGCGCATCACGGGCTATACCTAGATTCAGGGCATCCTTGTACCAACGGGAAGCGGCCTGTGTGTTGTTGACAAACCGGTAGCTTTCTGCAATCTGCCACGCCAGCTCTGCCTGCTCTTCGCCCTGTGCCTTTGCATAATCCTGCTGCAGCAGTTGTGCCGCCAGCGCATACTTTTTGAGTTCATATGCCGTAGCACCATCCTTAATTTCCTT
>CAYYHM010000247.1:0-1931 GCA_964471795.1 uncultured Chitinophagales bacterium
TACCGGCAATACTGTCATGGGTGACTCTGTTGGTCAAACGCCAATTGAAACATGCGTCATGGCTACTGTTTGCGGCTTGGCTGATATTGGCTTTTTGGGTGTTTTCTGCGCTTAACTTCTACTCTGCTCGCTACTTTTTGGTGCTGCTACCCATTATCCTGCTGTCGTTAACCAGGTTGATGGCCTCAATAACTACTCATCAAGTGGCCCGGGGGGCAGTGATAGTCATTACAGTGGGAGCGATTGGTCTTTCAGCCTACACCAGGAAAGACTCAGGCGATGCCAACCCCTGGCATGTGCAGATGATACAATTGCATGATGCTGCCATTGATACACTAGTAACGACTGCCGGGAAAGATGAGCTGATTGCCACGCACTTCCTGATGCAAATCAACCTGACTGAGCCTGCAGCAGGGTATGTAACCGAAGCATCCGCCTTTACCAACGTAGAAGGTTGGGCGAAGGAAGGCGCACAATGGTTCATCACCTCGTCCATTGAATACCAGGCTTGGATGCCGGAATGGGAAGCGCACTATTCCGAACAGTTATGGTGGGCAGACTCCAATAAAATTGGCTGGGTGAAAATCTATCGCTTGCAGCCTTGAATCTGCTTATGCCGGCAATTTCACCGAGATGCTTTGTCCCGTATGTAGCACCACCTCATCATCACGCAACCAGGGATTCCAGTACTTGAGCGTCTTGTAGTTGGTGTTGTTGTCTTTGGCAAAGCGCACCAAATCGGTAATGGTGGTGTCTATTTGCACCTCGCGGAATGGGAGCGGTTCGTACAAATCGCTTTCATCGTAACAGAATCCGAAACCGGCCGGATTTTCCATAATGGCCTTCAGCGCCAGGATACGGAACACATAACGGGATGTCTCACTATTCAGCAGCAAATCATAGTAGTTGTTTTCCCCCTGTTTGTGCATGTCGCGGTTCAGGCCCGATTGACCCATGTTGTACGAGGCAGCCACAAGCGTCCAGTTGCCGAATTTCCGATAGGCATCCTGCAGGTATTTGCATGCGGCTTCTGTAGATTTTTCAATGTGGTATCGCTCGTCTACGTAGTCGTTGATCAAGAGGCCATATTCCTTACCGGTAGTTTTCAGGAACTGCCAGAACCCGGCAGCACCGGCACCGGAAACACTTTGGGTGAGGCCACTTTCGGCTACCGCCAGGTATTTGAAATCCACAGGAATACCATTGGCCTTCAGGATGGGTTCAATCACCGGAAACCAACGGTTTGCTAGTTTGATCTTTTGAATGGTAGCAGAATGGAAGTAGGTATTGACATGGATTTCCTTGTCAAGCCGCTCGTATACCTCAGGGTCTTGCAGTGGAACGGTTTCACCGGCAAAGGATAGATTGTCCGGTATGGAGATGAAGCAATTCACCGGTAGTGCTTCCTGCGGCTTTCCGGGGGGTGTAGCTGATGGCGATGAACCCGTTGCAATGATCAATAATCCTACAACTCCGAAAACCATGCCGGTAATACCGGCTATTCCTTGCCATTTCATAGGTTGGTGTTTTACTTGGGTGCTTTGTAAATCGGAACGGTTGAGCAAGGCTCTCCGTACATGAGGCTCTTCACTACGGGCTGCAACTTAGCAGCTATAGCCAGATAGGCCTCCACGCCTACCTTCCGGTCACCACAACCTTTTACCACCACCCGCTGATCAGTATAGGCGGCGGCATCCAGTTGGCTGATGTGTCGCAATAACAGTTGCCTTTCCACCTCCTTTTCATCGCCCACAAAGAAGCCTTTTGCATGAGGTAATAGGGCATCTGCCAATAACATGTAGGCCCAATGTGGAATGATGGCATCCGTGGAGCAGATCAATCCTACATATTTGTCTGTATACTGGCTCCAAGCAAAGGCTGCAACCTGCTCCCGGAAGTCTTTCTCCTTCAGCAACAAACCCCGAAACAGG
>CAYYHM010000248.1:0-1913 GCA_964471795.1 uncultured Chitinophagales bacterium
ATGGCTGTATGTTTCAGAGATGGGTTCGATCTATTCAAGCCCGCCGATTTCCTGCAACTGGAGGACCACATACCCTTATACCTGGCGGGGTTTGCCTTGCGTCAGGAGCAGGTTCGTTGTGAAAGAGGAGACACATTATCATTGAACTGGTCGGATAATTTCTTTGAGTTCCGATTCCGGGGAATAGACCTCACCCAATCGGAGCAGCTTACCTATCAGTATCGGCTGGTCGGGTTGGAAGACACCTGGACAACTGCCGGCAAAGACCACAAAGCCAACTACACATCCGTGCCTGACGGGAGATATGTCTTCCAGGTCCGCGTAGCGGGCAGCAATGGCCAATGGCAGCCCCATGCTAACCTGCTGTATCTGATTATAGCCCCACCGTTTTGGACTACACCATGGTTCATCACACTGGTTGTCGCTATCGTGATCCTGGTTTTGTCTGTTGGATACCGCATTCGGATACGCCAAATCAAAGCACGAGAGGCGCTGCGCCGCCACTATGAGAAAAAACTCTCGGAGGTGGAAATGAAAGCTTTGAAAGCGCAAATGAATCCTCACTTCCTATTCAATACGCTCAATTCTATCAAACACTACATTATACAGAACAACCCACGAAAAGCATCCGACTACCTCGCCAAGTTTGCGAAACTGATCCGCCTAATCCTGCATCACTCACAAGAACAAACCATCACATTACGGGCAGAGATGGATGCAATCTCCCTATACATAGAAATGGAGAAGATGCGCTTCCACGATGCTTTTACAAGTACCTGGACACTACAGGATGGATTGTATGCGGAGGAGGTGTTGGTGCCTCCGATGCTATTGCAGCCATACGTAGAAAACGCTGTCTGGCATGGTTTGATGCATCGAAGCAAAGGGGGGCATTTAAGCATCCACACGGAGAAGGTGGGCGATAAACTGATTCACACCATTACCGATAATGGCATTGGTCGCCGAGCAGCAGCACGCATCAAAGCTGCCAGCTCACCAACGCATACAAGTATGGGCACCCGAATTACTGCTGACAGGTTGAGCCTGCTGCGCGACGTTTACCATATAACCGCCGAAGTACATACAGAAGATCTGTACGATGCCGAGAATTTTCCCACCGGCACTAAAGTAACTGTTACTACACCCTACATAACCAAAACAAACCAACATGAAAGCACTGCTGGTAGATGATGAAGCCAATAACCTGACAACACTGGCATGGGAAATTCGGGAGAATTGTCCGGAGCTGGAGATAGTAGGCTCCTGCCGCTCGGCTGAAGAAGCACGGCAGGCCATTGCCCTGTATAACCCGGATATCGTTTTTCTGGACATACAAATGCCGCACGAAAACGGGTTTGACCTGCTAAAAAGCCTGTCGCAGATATACTTTGACGTGATCTTCACTACCGCGTATGACCAATATGCCATCGATGCATTTAAAGTAAACGCTGCGGACTACCTGCTGAAGCCGGTAGACCGGGAAGATTTAATTGCTGCGGTAGACAGGGTACGTCAACGAAGGGAAAAGCAGAATGATGCCGGCCAAATCATGACAAAGCTCATGGAAGCCCTGGATAAGCGACCTGTCAAAGACCGCATTGCCCTGCCCACCAGCGATGGCCTGGAATTTGTGCCTGTCAGCGACATCTTGTATGCTGAAGCTTCCAGTAACTACACCATCGTTCATTATCAAAACAAACGATCGGTGATCTCAAAAACACTAAAAGAAGTAGAATCTCTGCTGCAGCCGCAAGGATTTATCCGGGTACACAACAGCTATCTCGTAAACCCGGAGCAGATTCAGAAGTACATCAAAGATGATGGTGGATACCTGATTATGAGTAATGGCTCACAGCTAAGTGTTTCCAGAAGCCGCAAGGAGGATTTGATGCAGTGGTTCGGCAAATTGTAGT
>CAYYHM010000249.1:0-1903 GCA_964471795.1 uncultured Chitinophagales bacterium
GCTCTATGAGGTAGATATCCTTGAACATGTAGCTATCGTCCACCAGGTTTTGTGGCGCAATGAATGCTGCCAGGTATTGCCCGTTGGGGCTCCAGCTGAAGTCGAACACGGCACCGCCCTTGTTTACCTGCTTGCTTTCACCGGAAGCCATATCGTACACCATCAGGTGGCGACTGCTTTGCTCTTCTTCAAACACTTCAGCGTCGAAGCCCATTCTACGGAGACCGGCGTTGGGTGATGATGCAGATTCTATGGCTATGTAGGCAATAGCCTTTCCGTCGGGACGCCAGGCATACTGGCTCAGCCCCTTCAAGGGCTTGTCCAGCAATTGATAGTAGGCTCCACCATCCAGGTCAATGGCATAGAGATTAGCGCCTTTATCGGCATCCAGCCGTGCCTGAAATGTGAGTGACTGTCCGTCGGGACGCCACTGTAACCCGTAGAAGTAACGGTCGCCGGTCAGGTAAGTCTTATGTTCACCGGTGGCCACATCCACTACGTATAGATCCCTGTAGTTGGAACCCTTTCCTTCCTCGAAAGGTCGGCTTCGCTGCACAATGTATGCTACCTTGCTGCCGTCGGGAGATATAGTGGCATCCACCACCCTCTCCATCGCGAATAAGTCATGTGCCGTTAGTGCTTCCTGTGCCGGAAGAAGGGCGGTGGAGAGGAGCATCCACGCCAGTACCATGTATTTCATCATACCGATTTGTTTACTGAAGAAATGTATTGTTCTGCTGTGTTCAAAGTTATCACAAAACGCGGCATGGCAGCGAGTTAACAACTCTTAACGGCAGCATGACGCTCAGGGACGTAAGATTGGTCAACTTTGCAGCATGCGGAGATTAGGGTTGGTAGTCTGCTTTTGTCTTACCGGCTGGTGGGCAATGGCTCAGCAGACCGACAGGAAGCTATTGGAGGCCACGGCCATAACAGATGAGATCGCCCTTGACGGGGTACTTGATGAAGCAGCCTGGCAAACAGCGGCTATCGCCAACGACTTTATACAATCAGAGCCGGAGCCCTTCGGCACACCCTATCAGCCCACGGAAGTGCGTGTATTATACAATGATGTCGGTTTATACATCGGCGCCCTCTTGTACGACAGTGCGCCGGACAGCATCCTGCGAGAATTATCGCCACGCGATCAGCAGCGAAATACCGATTTCTTTGGTGTAATCATCGATCCTTATCTGGACGGGATAAATGGTATGGGCTTCATCGTGACAGCCTCCGGCGTGCAGGGTGACCTGAAGTTCACCATCGACGAAGAAGATGAAAGCTGGGACGCCGTTTGGTGGAGTCGGGTACAGGTACACGACCGCGGCTGGACTGTAGAGATGCTGATTCCCTATGCAGCACTGCGCTTTTCCAAGGAAGCCGGCGAAACATGGGGCATCAACTTCGGACGCCACATACGCCGCATCCGCGAAGAAAGCTGGTGGAACCCCATCAACAGGAATGTGGAAGGGTTGGTGAACCAGAATGGCCGCTTGACCGGCATGAAGAACATCCCCTCGCCACCACGCATTTCCATCACACCCTATGTGTCATCTTACCTGGACCTCGTGAACCGGAGCGATGGATCGATCCTCACCAACAGCTACAATGCGGGTCTCGATCTCAAATATGGCATCAACGATGCCTTTACACTGGATATGACCCTGATTCCCGACTTCGGACAGGTAATCTATGACGATCAGGTGCTGAATCTGAGCCCGTTTGAGGTACAGTTCAACGAAAACAGGTCGTTCTTCACCGAAGGAACAGAGTTGTTCAGCAAGGGCAATGTGTTCTACAGCCGCCGCATCGGCGACTTGCCACTCCACTACGCCAGGCCTTACGATGACCTGCAGGAAGGTGAGCGGGTGTCACAGAATCCGCAGGTCAGCCAACTCATCAA
>CAYYHM010000250.1:0-1871 GCA_964471795.1 uncultured Chitinophagales bacterium
TGGCAAGTGGTATCATATTGAGTATGCGGGGTATGGTAATCACAGAAACAAGGATAAGGATGCCATGGAGTACCACGGAAAGTTTGGTTTTCCCACCGCTTTGAATGTTGGCCGAACTGCGCACGATTACCTGAGTAACCGGTAGTCCGCCAAGTAAGCCGGACACGATGTTGCCGATACCTTGCGCCTTTAGTTCCCGGTTGGTAGGGGTAACCCTGCGCTGCGGATCCAGCCTGTCTGTGGCCTCTACGCTCAGTAGTGTTTCCAAACTGGCAACTACTGCCAGGGTGAAGGCGATGGTGTAGGTAGCGGGATTGGACAATGCCGTAAAGTCGGGGAACATCAACTGCCCGGCAAACGCCTGCCATGAGTCCGCCACAGGTAGTGTCACCAGGTGATCTGCAGCGATGGCAAAGTCGGGATGATCCATCAGCAGTCGATTCAACAGGATTCCCGCAACTACAACCACCAATGGCCCCTGTATCAGTGAGGTGAACGATAACCGCTTCATGAACGGTTGCTCCCACAGTACCAGAATGCCCATTGACAATAATGACACAATCACCGAGCCGGGCGCCAGGTATTGCAGCATGTTCAGCAGTTCAGAAAAAGTGGTTTGTCCATCAGCCTGCAGAAAGGACAGGTCACCCAGATAATCGCCATCATAGCCTACGACATGAGGTATTTGTTTCAGGATGATGATAATACCGATGGCGGTGAGCATGCCTTTGATGACGGCCGATGGGAAGTAGTATCCAATAACACCGGCTTTGAGGAATCCAAGGTTAAGCTGAATAATGCCGGCCAACACAACGGCCGTAAGAAACAAGCTATACCCAGCGGCACCTCCTCCCAGTGTTTCGATAGCGCTGAGTACGATAACCGCTAATCCGGCCGCCGGTCCACTAACACCCAGCGAGCTTCCGCTGAGGATACCTACCACGATACCACCCACCACACCGGCAATGATACCACCGAACAAGGGCGCACCACTGGCCAGTGCGATACCCAAACACAAGGGCAGTGCAACCAGAAATACTACAACAGAGGCCGGGATATCAGCGGCCAGACTCTTTCTAACCGGAGAATCCGGTGGGAGAAACTTCATAGATTCAGCTCGATTTGGGTTACTTGGCAATGCAAGCTACAAAATTCCATTTCAGCATTATTGCATCAGCAGTACATGCAGGGCCCACACTTGCGGTATCAGTGGCGTGTTATCATCATTTACGATGATGTGTCCGCTGGCCGCTGCTTTCTGTTCCTGCGTCCACTGCTGCGCCATGCGAAGTCGCACCGCATCCTCACTGGTGTTGTCACGAGCCATAACACGCGCTATTCGCACCGGCTCAGGTGCGGTTACGCAAATGAGCACATCAAGCTGCTCGGCGGATCCGGACTCCAGCAATAGGGCCGCCTCTTTGATGGCGTATGGATAGCCCTCATGCTGCGACATCCATCGGGCGCTATGGTCTCGTACAACAGGATGTACCAAGCTATTCAGGAGCGACAGGTTTTCCGGATTGGTAAACACCTTCCCGGCCAGATACGTCCTGTTCAGCGAGCCATCGGCCAGATACGTTTCATTCCCGAAATGCATGATTAGTTGTTCCCGCAGGGCCTGATTGGTGGTCATCAGTTGCTTCGCTGCAGTATCCGCATCGTAGACAGGCATCCCAAGCACCCGAAACAGGTGGGCTACCATACTCTTGCCACTACCGATAGCACCGGTGATCCCTACCTTTTTCATAAGCTGCGATACAGAAAACGGATATGGTCAGGCTGCGCCATAACCTTACGGATGTTGTTGGGTTGCCGACGCAATTCCACAGGGAGTGTAGAGTCTCCGGGAACTATGGAGTCGGTGAGGG
>CAYYHM010000251.1:0-1796 GCA_964471795.1 uncultured Chitinophagales bacterium
CAACTGCAAGGTGCAGATCATGCAGAACTACCTGAACGAATCCGGCAACGAAACCAACCTGGCGAATCACCTCACGCAGGTATTTGTGGGCGACAATTCCGATGTGGAATGGTACAGCCTGCAATATCGGTTGGATGATGCGCTTCACCTCAGCAACTTCGAGGTGGAAATAGGTCGTGATGGCCGCTTCACACATTTCGTACTCACTACTTCCGGTAAGCTGGTGCGCAATGTGAGTTACATGAAACTGGCCGGACAAGGCAGCGATGCCCGCATGTATGGCTTGTACCAATTGAGCGATAAAGAGCACGTGGACAACCGCACCTTGGTAGACCACGCCCTGCCACACTGTACCAGCGATGAGCTGTACAAGGGTATTCTGGATGGTCATTCTACGGCAGTTTTCAATGGCAAGATCATCGTACGCCCCGATGCTCAGAAGACCAACGCTTTCCAGCACAATCCCAACCTGGTGTTGAGTGATGACGCCAGTATTTACAGCAAGCCACAGCTCGAGATTTTTGCCGATGACGTAAAGTGTAGCCACGGTGCCACCTCGGGTCAATTGGATGATGAGGCTTTGTTCTACCTGAAGCAGCGCGGTCTACCCGAGGAAGATGCAAGGGGTCTGTTGACCTACGCCTTTGCCAACGAAGTAATAGAAAAGGTGAACATCGAGCCGTTGCAGCAGTTTCTACAACAAATAGTGCAGGGCAATCTGCACATCCATTGATGAACACAGCCACCCACACGCCCGCCTTTGATGTGTGGCAGGTACGGAAAGACTTCCCCATCCTGCACGAGGAAGTGTATGGCCGTCCACTGGTGTATTTCGATAATGCCGCTACCGGGCAAAAGCCCACCGTGGTCATTGATGCACTGAAGGCGTATTACGAAGGGTACAATGCCAACATCCACCGTGGCGTACATTACCTGAGCGAAAAGGCCACCGCAGCATACGAGAAGGCTCGGGGCATTGCCCGGCAGTTCATCAACGCACGCCATACCCATGAGGTCAACTTTGTGCGGGGCACTACAGAGGCTGTGAATCTGGTAGCACAAGCCTATGGGCGCAAGTTCCTGCAAGCCGGAGACGAGATACTGATCAGTGGTATGGAGCACCACAGCAACATCGTGCCGTGGCAGATGCTGTGTCAGCAAGTGGGTGCCAGCCTGCAAGTAGTGCCTGTAACACCTGCCGGGGAGTTGGACATGGAAGCTTTCGACCGGCTACTGACCGAGAAGGTGAAGTTTGTTTCACTGGTACACATCTCCAATACGTTGGGCACCATCAACCCGGTGAAGACTATCATCGACAAGGCGCATGCTTATGGCATTCCGGTAATGTTGGATGGAGCACAGGCCGCGCCTCACCACGCCATTGACGTGCAGGCGCTGGATGTAGACTTCTACGCTTTCAGCGGCCATAAAGTGTGCGGCCCCACCGGTATCGGCATCTTCTATGGCAAGGAAGAGTGGCTCAACAAGATGGACCCCTATATGGGTGGAGGCGAAATGATTGCTTCGGTTTCATTTGAGAAAACTACCTACAACAAGCTGCCCTACAAGTTTGAGGCCGGTACCCCTCATATTGCCGGAGGCATTGGGTTGGGCGTAGCCTTGCAATATGTGATGGACATGGGATTGCAGCACATTGCCGCCTATGAGCAGCACTTGCTGGCGTATGGAACGGAGCAGCTCAGTCAGATTGACGGCATCCGATTCATTGGCACAGCCCGGCAAAAAGCCAGCGTGATTTCCTTTTTGGTAGGCAACCATCACCCCTATGATGTGGG
>CAYYHM010000252.1:0-1774 GCA_964471795.1 uncultured Chitinophagales bacterium
TTTGTATCATAAAATTGCTTTCCCATGAACCGTATTTTCCTGCTTGCCATCGTGATTGGTCTGTTTACAGCCTGCCAGTCTGATTCTGTGCCACCGTCCATATCTCTGGAGGAGGAAGTAATGGCAATACATGATGAGGTAATGCCGCAGATGGGCCACCTATCCGTACTCCTCGATTCGTTGCAACACTTGGTGGTCGGGATGCAGGCCGATACCCTGGCCATTGATACAGCTCTTGTTTCCTCTATGCAAACTGCTGCCAATCAACTTACCATAGCTGATGAGGCCATGATGGATTGGATGCGCCACTATAAGAAGCCCGGTGAGGACATGACCGAAGAGCAGAAAATGGCTTATCTGGAAGCCGAGAAAGTGAAGGTGAACGAAGTGAAGGACAAGATGTTGAAGAGTATATCTGAAGCAGAAGAACTACTGCAACAACTTCAGCCAAAATAGCACCTATGAGGATCTTCGCTATCGTAGCTTTCTTATTACTGGTTACTGCCTGCAACAGTGCTAAGGAGGGCAAGCCAGACAAGCAACTGCCCTATCTCGGCCCCTTTGAGGTGGTAAAAGATACCACAGATGGTCAGGTAATTGCCGGCGATACGATATGGCACACGATTCCTGCCTTTTCCTTTGTGGATCAGGATTCCAATGTGGTTACCAACAGCACGTTTGCCGGTAAGATATATGTAGCCGATTTCTTCTTCACTACCTGCCCCTCCATCTGTCCGAAGATGAAGGAGCAGATGCTGCGCATCTACAATCGATACATCGACAATGACACCGTGGCAATCCTCAGCCACTCCATAGACCCAAAGCACGATACAGTGGGGACTTTGAAGGCCTACGCCGATAAGTTGGGCATCAGCAGTAATAAGTGGCACCTGATTACCGGTAATAAGGAAGACATCTACAACATGGCTACCTACTATTTCATTGCGGTAGAGGAAGATCCACGAGTAGCAGGCGGATTTGCCCACAGTGGTGGCTTTTTACTAGTGGATAAGGAGGGACATATCCGGGGGCATTATGACGGCACCCGGCCGGAGGAAGTAGATGAGTTGTTGTTGGACATTGAAACTTTGCTTCGTGCGTACACTACTCAGTAAAATAACAATACCTGCCCTGCTGGTGCTGGTGGTGGTAGCCATTACTGCCGGTATTGTGGCTTTAGTGACCTCCAGCAAGACGGATCCGGGGGCGGCTTTGTACCAACGGCACTGTCAGAGTTGCCACCTGGAAGAAGGGCAGGGGCTTGGATTGTTGATTCCACCCCTGGCCGGTAGTGACTGGCTAGTTAATCATCAGGACGAACTGGCTTGTATCATCCGATATGGGCAGGCGGACACCATCATCGTTAATGGAAACACCTATGCAGAGGTGATGCCGGGTAATGAACAACTGTCTGATGGTCAGATCCTGAACATCATCAATTACATCAACTCAGCCTGGGGAAATGAGCTTCCAGCGCAAAGCCTGCTACAGGTAGAGGAGGCACTTACGAAGTGTGATCGCTAAGCATGTCGCGGTATCGCTCCACTTGTTGCTGAAGGGCGACAGGCTGCAGGTAGGCTCCCTCTTTCCATACTTCCCGTCCTTCTACGTATAGCTTTACCACCGGTACACTCAGCACCATCTCGGTAGCTGCCAGGTGCAGGTTAGAGGGCATGTCAATCTCAAGAATGGGAATAGCTAACACCGAGGCCAGCTGGTGAACCTTGGGCCCCAAATGATGGCACACCGTGCAATCATCCCCTTTGAAATAAAT
>CAYYHM010000253.1:0-1740 GCA_964471795.1 uncultured Chitinophagales bacterium
AACAGCATGATGATGCCGCTCAGCACCACGATGCCCTGATGCAGCAGGTCGGTCTGCGATAAACCCCGCCAAACCAGGATGATGGCACCTGCCAGCAGGTAAGGCAGCAACACGTACCGGGCAGCGATAAGGTTGCTACGACCGGCATCGACTTCGCTTTCCAGTACGTCCAGGTTGTACAGCAGCCTGTATTGTGCCGCCAAACCCACCACCAGCACACCTATCAGCAGAGCGACACCCGCTATATATTGCAACACGATGTTGAGGTAGCTCCAGGAGGCCACATACCACAAACCCTCCTGTACGACGATGTCGGCCAGCCATGAGCCGGTCAATCGTGTCATCAGGAACAGGGCTGTCCACAGCTGCAACGTATACAGCCAAGAGCCCTTGCCAAAGCGAGTGGTCTGAAACAGAATCACGCCCAGCAACAGGGCAAGAATGGAACCGATCGCATAGACGGACACCACACAGTCGCAGGCTACCCAAACCTCCTGTGCAGCGGATAACATGATTCCCTCGGGTGTCCATGACCAGGCGATCCCATGCTGATAGGCCGGCACCAGTTTCCAAAACTCCGAAATCATTACGGCTATCCACCACGATAGGGTGATGAGCAATCCTTGTTGTAGAATCAATAAGCTGTCACGGTTGTGGGACATGACGTTTTTCTTTTTCCAGTTGATACACAAACGCCGGTACCAGCAACATCATCAACACAGGGTTCAGGGTGAAGCGATGCCAGTGCATCAACAAGTGGTTATACTGCTGGGGTAAGGTTTGGTGCAAGATAATATAGCCCGGCAATAATACCAACAATCCGAACACCATAACATAAATGGCAAATCGGGTAAAGTCGCGACGACCAAACAGCCCATGTATCAGGAGAACCGACGCACCGTCATTGACGATGTAGCGCGCCAGCTTATACCAAACGAAGCGGGCCGTATCACCGGTGCCGGGTCGAAGAAAGTCGATCAGGTAATCTGTAAACGGATAATTCTGTGTCAGGTAGACGCCAGCCAACAGGACAATGGCGACGACAATCAGCAACCACCGGTGTAGGGACAAGGATTTCATGCTGCTGCGGTAGTTGACTCAGTTGACCTACGTTTGTGCAACTTCCCTACCCACAGCACCCACAACAGGAACACAGACACGTAGATAATGATGGTAAAACCATACTTGTGGAAGAAATACATGTGCTGCGGATAGTGCAGCGAGATCAGGGAGAGGGCCACCAGCCGCGCCAGGTTGCTGAGATGGATGAACAGCAGACCGGCAGGGATGAACCACAGGGTACGCTTCCAGGTGCCGGTGAAGGCGATGATGAATGCGGTGAACAAGATGAACATACTCATGCCGTTGCAGCCCTGGAAGATGCGGACGGCATCGATGCCATCAACTGCCACCAGCACGGAGGCTTCGTCGGGGTGGGGACGCATGGCGGCATCATAGCCCAACAGCTCCAGCACCCACACGGTATGGCGACTTACCTCGATGGTGAAGCCATCAGCTACCGGCGGATTCGTTGCCTCGAAAGGATGCAAATACCAGCCGTATAGTGCCGACAGAATGCCATACGTGAGGCCGAATTTCAGCAGGAATAAGATGGTAGGTCGGAATGTCTGCCACATGGTTGTGAAGATAATGGGAAATGATTAGTAGTGAGAAGACATCAAAAGACTTTGGACCTTACTTTTGCGACTCACCACATAGAAAAATGTACACGACAGAATT
>CAYYHM010000254.1:0-1729 GCA_964471795.1 uncultured Chitinophagales bacterium
CGAATCCGGACAGTATCTTCTTTGCCTGGCTGGACTTGATCAATCATGATTTTGTGCATCAAAAATATCTGCAGTCAGAAAACAGAACTTATCATTTGTTGCAGAGTCTTGGTCAGCTATTTACAGATGCCAGTAATCGCAGGGTAGCTGAAATCGGACTGCAGGTATTGTACTTTGAGCGTCAGTTTATTCGATTTACAGATGGGCATGTAAGGGGAATAATAGATTTAAAGCGCCATGCCATGGGTGAGTTGCGTCACCCGGTGGAAGTCGGAGCGTTGTATTTATGGGTTAATTTCTACGTCAAAGCGTTGGGGTATTTTGATAAAAAGGTATTGACCCTTGTGAAAAAGGCTTACTATGCAGCCAAATCGATGCATTATTGGGAACCACTAGGTAATTTGTCACATTGGATGGTGGGAAATGGCCTGATTTCAAATGAAGAGTTCATGGAGGTGTATAAGCAATTGCCTCCTCGCGCCAAGACATATGCTCTTCTCGCTATAATACCTATTGAAGGTCACCATGTAAGTGACACTTGGAGGTTTCGGGAAATGATTCGATTAGGAGGAAGTAGCAACACATTTGCAACGTTTAGGGGAAATGTTGAACTGGCAGATTATTTTATTTTGTCCGGACTGTTGGATAGCGCCAGGCTATATTTAGATAATGCCACCGAGGCCGCACATCTTCTGGGGGACCTGGAAATAGAAAATCACCTGAACAATATCTGGGTAAGATATTATGAACAAACGGGTGATACAGTCATGATGCAACAGATGGGCCAAAAAAGAGAATTGCTGCAGGGTCAATACATGAAGTCTCTTGATGCTATGGGCCTAGTATTGGTAAGTGATATGGCTACAGATTTGGAGTTGTCGGAGCAGCAACTCAAGAAGAACAACCGAACGCTGAACCTGTTCCTAGGGGGTATTGGGCTTATGCTGATCATCGTATTAGTGCAGACTTATCGCTTGTTTAAAAAGCAACAAGTACTCAAACAGTCTAATGCGGATAAAACCATGCTGTATGGCATGATTGCGCATGACTTGCGGTCACCACTGGCTGCCTTGGACAATTTAGTTGATCAGGATAAACCTACCGAGGATCTGCGAGATTCCGTGAAAACCTATGCGCGCCGGTTGCGCTTCCTGCTGGATGACATGTTGAAGTGGACATTTACCCAACAGCAACAACTGCAGCCACAAATAGCTCCTTTTGATGTGGTGGAGTTGGTGGAGGAGAACCTATCTTTCCTGGAATTGGCCATCAAGGACCGGCAGTTGCAGCTTTCTACCGAGTTGGAGGAAGAAGTGCATATGCTGGCCGACCGGGAGATGATCGGCACCTGTCTCCGCAACATGCTGCAGAATGCGATAAAGCATGGTGAGCGGGGTACTGAGCTACTCGTTACTTGCCGTGAGGTGGCGGGTGAAGTGGAGCTGGTTATCCGGAACCGTGGTAGTCTGCAATGGAACACCGGTCGCAGTTTAGGGCTACAGTTGATCCAGTCTTTCAGCCGAATGAACAACTGCCGCTTTACCCTGAATGAACAGGACGGTTGGGTAGTGGCCAGGCTGACAGGGCCTGTTGTACAGGCAGCAGCTGTATCGTGAGGGTTTTGGTAAATTGTGCGTCCAGAGTATACTACCTATACCAGGCCATTATGAGACAATTGGTTTTTATTTCGGCACTGCTGCTCTGTTGCAGGCAGTTGCAAGCCCATGAG
>CAYYHM010000255.1:0-1663 GCA_964471795.1 uncultured Chitinophagales bacterium
GAATCCAATCCTGCCAGTGTTGCTGCCAACTCCGCCCGCACATGGGACATGTAATACGCAATCAGTGTTTCCATCAATCGATAGCCGGCATCTTTTTTCAGCTTGGATACCTTTTTAGGTGTGTAGGATTGGAGGAAGGCCATGAGCCGGTCGCCGTCAGCCAGCATCGACTTGTCGAACACATGATTGGCCAGAGCAGCAAAGTCGCCATTGTACCTGCCTACCAGACTGCGGAATTCTTCGCTTTGATAGGGTATGGGCACATTGCGGTAGTAGGCCTCCAGCAATTGCGGCATGATTTCCCGGTCGATCTGCGGATAGAACTCGGCATAGAAGGAGGCTGCACGTGCTGTGATTGCCTCCAATTCCTGTTGCCAGCCATCACCGGCTTGCTCGCTGGCCTCCACCAAAGGAACCAGTCGCCACGCAAACGACAGTAGCTCACCGGCAAATACAGCCTCAGAAATGTATTCCCGCACCAGCAGTAGTGGCTCATATTGCTGATAGGCATCTTCCAGTGCCGGCAGGAGGGTAGCATAATCCGTGTTGGCGGCCCACATGCTGAAGTCATCCTCACCTTCCTGCTTCACCCGCAGGGCATTCAGGTGCTCCAGTCCACGAATGGCCCCTTGCCACTTCTTGTAGCCGTTGGCAATACTGCTTTGTTTGTCGGCATACATGATGCGCAGTTCATCTGATGAGGCCATGTATCGGTTGATGACATCCAGCCGCTTGCCACGCAGATCGATACGGATCGGGTAGGACAACCCCATGATCTGGCGAATAGCAAAGGATGTAAGGTACTCTTCCGTGCGACCCGGAAATCCGAAGACCATGGTGAAGTCGCCGGGTTTCACACCGTCGGTAGACACGGGCAGGTAATGCTTCGGTTGATAGGGCTTGTTGTCCGCACTGTACGTGGCTGGCCTGTTGTTGGCGTCGGCATAGACCCGAAACAGCGAGAAATCACCATTGTGCCGCGGCCACTCCCAGTTGTCTGTGTCACCACCAAACTTTCCGATGGCAGATGGCGGTGCGCCTACCAGCCGCACATCTTCAAAGGTTTCTGTGATGAAGATGTAGAACTTGTTCCCCTCGAAGAAGGATTTCACCGTAGCGCCATAGTGTGTGTCTTCCACCATGGTTTTCTCCAGTTTTCCTGCACGGATTCTGATGTGGTTATTTCTTTGCGCCTTCGACATGTCGGCGGTGACGCCTTCCATGATTCGATCGGTTACATCAAGGATATCCACGATGAACGTGGCAGTGAGTCCCGGATTCGGTAGTTCATCTGCTTGTGTGGCTGCCCAGAAGCCGTGTTGCAGGTAATCGTTTTCTACCGTAGAATGGTTTTGTATCTCACCAAAACCGCAGTGGTGGTTGGTGAGTAAGAGGCCATTGGGCGATATCATGGATCCGGTGCAGAAGCCACCGAAGCTCACGATGGCATCTTTCAGGCTGCTTTGATTGGCACTGAAGATCTGTTCAGGTGTGAGGGTAAGACCCATCGCCTGCATCTCACTGTAATTTAGCTGCTCCAGCAGGATAGGAATCCACATCCCTTCTACCGGGGGATTGGATCGGGCGGTCATTGTAATTGCACCAACAACAAACAAGGCAACAAACTTCCGTAGCATATGCATAGCATTGAGTAATCTTGCAA
>CAYYHM010000256.1:0-1652 GCA_964471795.1 uncultured Chitinophagales bacterium
CATTCTCCCATTGCCCCTGCACCCAAATTTGTGGGAAACATTATCAATAATCTACGTGAGTTGTGCGCTACATTCTTCAAATTTGCAGAGGTCAATAAATCAAACTGGAAATGACAAGGATAACTGTAGCAAAGGGTGACGGCATCGGTCCTGAAATCATGGATGCCACACTGGCAATCATCAAAGCTGCCGGGGCACAGATAGAGATAGACGAAATCGAGGTTGGAGAGAAAGTATATCTGGCTGGTAACACAGCCGGTATTGCCAAGGAATCATGGGATATCATCCGCAGAAACAAGATATTCCTGAAGGCGCCCATCACTACACCACAAGGCGGTGGCTACAAGAGCCTGAACGTTACTACCCGCAAGTTCCTCGGACTGTATGCCAACATTCGCCCCTGTATGAGCCTGGATCCATTCGTAAAAACGAAGCATCCGGAGATGGACATCGTAATTGTGCGTGAGAATGAGGAGGATTTGTATGCAGGCATCGAGCACCAGCAGACCGATGAAGTGGTGCAGTGTCTCAAGTTGATCAGCCGTCCGGGTTGCGAGAAGATCGTACGCTATGCTTTTGAATATGCACGTCAATATGGTCGCAAGAAAGTGACCTGCTTCACCAAGGACAACATCATGAAGCAAACAGATGGTCTGTTCCATCAGGTGTTTGATGAGATTGCCCAGGAGTACCCGGACATCGAAAACGAACATTGGATCATCGATATCGGGGCGGCGAAGATGGCCGATACGCCGGAAGCTTTCGACGTCATCGTGATGCCGAACTTGTATGGTGACGTACTCAGTGATGTGGCTGCACAGATTGCCGGTTCGGTAGGTCTGGCAGGTTCTGCCAACATCGGCGAAACATGTGCCATGTTCGAAGCGATCCACGGGTCTGCACCTCGCCGTGCCGGCCAAAACATGGCCAATCCGTCAGGATTGTTACAAGGTGCCATTCAAATGCTGGCCCACATCGGACAGACCGACGTGGCAGAGAAGGTGCAAAACGCCTGGCTGAAGACCATCGAAGATGGCATTCACACCTATGATATCTACAAGGAAGGCGTGAGCAAGGAGAAAGTGGGCACCAAAGAATTTGCAGAGGCCGTAATCAGTAACCTGGGCCAAAAGCCGGCCAAACTGAAGGCTGTAACCTATGCTAAAGATGCTACCTTACAACTGAAGAAATATACCCGTCGTGCGCCGGCCAAGAAGGAATTGCTGGGGGTAGACCTGTTCGTACACTGGAATGGTTACAACGCCGACGAGTTGGCCGCCATGCTGAAGCCACTGGAAACAGCAACCGTTGGTTTGAACATGATTACCAACCGCGGTATCAAGGTGTATCCGGAAGGCTTTCCGGAGACATTCTGCACCGACCACTGGCGCTGTCGCTTCAAGCCTACTATTGGCACCACCATCACCAAACAGCAAATCATTGAGCTGCTGCAAACCGCCGAACAGCACGGTATCGACGTAATCAAGACGGAGAACCTGTATGCTTTCGACGGCAAGCCGGCCTTTTCGCTGGGCCAAGGGCAGTAGGATTGGGTGATTGGGTAAGTGAGTAAGAGATACTTACTGTTGTACTGTATGGTGTATTGCGTATAGCGTATGGCGTATTTCGTACAGCGTATTACGTATTGCGAC
>CAYYHM010000257.1:0-1649 GCA_964471795.1 uncultured Chitinophagales bacterium
ACACGAGCTTGAATCCGCACGATATCGAAAGTAGCAAACAAATGCGCTGTGAGTGCTTGTAATGCAGCCGTGGCAATCCCTTGCCCCCAGTGTGGCTCACCTATCCAATATCCTACTTCCATGGTCTTCTTGTTGATGTCGGCACCCGGCTCAACACCAATCACTCCCACCAGCTCGCCATCTTTGCGGATGGCCCATGTAAGTTGCTGGCGTTGCTGCATCACCTTGGACACATACCGCTCCGCATCGATATACCAATATGGTTGGGGGAAACGGTCATGCACCATCAGCCATATCTTTCGGTTGTTGCCCAATACTGCCAGTCTGGCTGAATCGGAAGCATGAAAGGCAGTGAGGGTAATGGCAGGTTGAGAGGTTGTCAGTTCATTCATCATTACATCAACAAAAAACCGGCTAGCAAAGCAATCACCATGGTCACGGGCAAGAAAATCAAATTGTACACAAATGCAACTGCCAATGGTCGCAACACAAATCTACTATTCTGCCGGTAAGCATTCCGTATGGCCAGGAATATATACACGGCCATACAACCCATAATGATCCACACAGACTTGCTCGTAAAGAGGATGCCTGTTAGCTGTAAGACCAGCATCAACAGCAATAATACAGCATGGATATGCAATGATGCCACCAGGTGGGCCAGAAAGGGCAGATGCCGGCGCCTGGTAATAACCTTCAGCAGCAATGCCAGCAATACAAGTAGTATGGATAAGATCAGCGTGGTATTGCTGATGAGGTAACTGGCCAACGCCGCCCCTCTGGACACCTGCAACTTCACGATTTGTGCCACTACCAGTCTGGTGAAGCGATTTACCTCCGATTGGTTGCTCAGGATGGTGTCGGCAATAGCTGCGGGCGAATGTGCCGGATACAGGGAAAGGATGGTAGAATCCAACGCAAGCACGGGAGATCCGGCCGAATCTGTACTATCGATGCCCAACAAGGCTATTTGGCCGTTTTCATCGGGTGTGGTAATACCCGACATGAGGGTATCCGGCTCTAAGGTAAAGTTGAGCAACAGCACGAACACAACCGATAAGAACAGGAACATGCGGAGCGGTGGTATATACCGCATATGCTTGCCTGACCAATAGGCTTTTGTAAGGTAACCCGGCTTCCACAACAGCGGTCCCACGCTTCGCCACAATTTGGCATCGAAGGAAAAATAATCCCCGAAAAAATCTGTGACCATTTGCAGGAATCGCGGCAATGGTGGTTCGTCCCGTTGCCCGCAGGCGCCACAGTACCTATCGCCTTCACGAAGTGGCTGAGAACAATTTAAGCAATGTCTGAGCTCCGGTTGATCCACAGGTGCAAATTACCGCAGAAAACCGAACATGCTCAAATGCGTATCAGAATGGCAGGGCATCATCGTCGTCCGGCAGATCGGTAAAGTTTTCAGGCGCCGGAGGATCTACAAAGCCTCCACCAGAAGCCGCACCATCCCCTTTCTCCAGTTTCCATGCCTTTACATCGGTATACCAGCGGCCATTGTATTCCCGACTTTCGACATCGATGCTCGCTTTTACCTTGCTCTGCAGTGGAAAATTCGCCAGATTGATCTTATCACCCCAGATGGTAAGGCAGATCTTCTTGGGATATTCCGCAAATGTTTCAATCACGAATTC
>CAYYHM010000258.1:0-1644 GCA_964471795.1 uncultured Chitinophagales bacterium
TGCTACCCAGGCACCGGTGTTATCGAGTTGAAATAGGTCACTGTGATTATAGGTTGCAGTAGGCCACACACTATTGAAAGTGGGTGTGTTTACCGGGCTGCTCCAGAAGTTGAAGATGTCCTGGTATTGGGTGCCGGTACGTTGGACAGAGATGTTGCCGGTCAGTAACGCATTGTCATCCGTCAGCAATGAACCTCCATTTAGGATGGTAAGCGTGCCATTTACGGCAAGGTCTGCAACCTGAAGTGTAGATGCTGAGCCTACCTGGAGAGAAGCGCCTGATGCTACTAAAAGACCTTTTACCTGCGTAAGAGCACCGGTTAATGATGCTGCCCCACTTGAAATGGCAATTGTTGAGGAAGCTATATTTTGACCGCTCGGGTTTGAGGGAGACCACGTTCCATCGAAGGAATAATCAGGGGTAAAGGGTGACCATGTAAAGTCATCAATCATAATGCGTTCTGTGGTGCCGTTTGCCTTTACACGAATGATGATGTTATCTCTCCATGAATTGATAGAACCAGAAAACGTACTCCAGTTACTTGAGTTGGATAAAGAGGTGTTGTTCACCGTTTCCAGATTCTGCCATGTGCTACCACCATCCAGTGAATAGTCTATTGAAAAATCCGGCGATGGTGAACCATCCCAGCGCCTGATAGCCATGCTGAAGTCATTTATTCCGCCTGATGCTATGGTTGCACGCCAATCTACTGTACTAGTATTTTCCAGTCGCCAGGAATATGTGCCTAAGGCTCCTAGAAAACCATCCTGTGCAGTTGTCGTATTTCTGAGCGCTGGCCCTCCGGTAGCGGAGAATAACCCCTCAGCATATGAGTGATTCAATGCATACGATCCTATAGCAGCTGATCCTGCCGTCCATTTCGCAGCGTCATCAAAGTTGATGGTGGTAGTATTATTAGGCACCCCACTCACCTCTACCCCACTACTCCACAACGTACCATTCCGGGTAAAGACCTTGAAGTAATAGGTAGTGCCATTGGTAAGATCGGTGATGGTTTGGGGCGATGTGCTGCCATTATACACTACCTTGCCACCACCGGGGAAGGAGGGATTGCTGCCGTTGGTGTAGGATTGACTGTTGGCGTTGTAGGTGCCGGTGGGTGTGCCGGAGATGCTTGCCGTATGGGCTACAATGATGACTTCATCATAGCAACCTGTCGGGTTGGTCCAAGAAACAGTGGCTTGCGTGTTACCCACAGAAACGGCCAAACCGGTTACATTGGCAGGTGCTGCCAGCGCCATGGTCTGTGTGCCACCGGTATTGGCCGTACCACTGCTATTAACCGATGCTGAAAACACCAGATCACCGGTTGTGACATCATTTACCCCAATCGTAGTGCCGGCAGTAACGCCACAGGGTACGTCGATGGTGACAAAGAAATAGCCGGTGCTACCGTTGGTGATCAGCTGTGCAAAAGACGGAAAGTCCTGTGTACCGGCAGCTGTGGGGCTGGCAATCGTAGACAGCAACTGATCACTGCCGGCAGAGAATGTTGCATCAGATGAATACCACAGTTTCAGGTTGGACACCTCACCGGCATTGTAGGTTCCGTTGGTGGTGATGGTTGCGTCATCCAATTCGGCATTGGCGGTAGACACCGCCAGATCAAAGCGGTAGATAGG
>CAYYHM010000259.1:0-1608 GCA_964471795.1 uncultured Chitinophagales bacterium
TGGTTTGGAATAGTTAGCAATTCATAAAAAGTGGCGGTAAGTTAGGTAAATATTACGGAATCATGAGACAAACGGCACTAAATTGAGTGGCATCCCAAAAAAATGACAACATGAACCCCAACTATAAAAAGTGGATATGGCTGCTAACCGCTCTGCTATTGGTTTTACCACTGCCGGCACAGATGGACTGGCAGACGTGGATGAACGATCCGATCCTGCAGGCAGCCAGCGTATCAATACAGGTGCAGGAGGTCGCTTCCGGACAATCTGTGATGGCCTATGACCCACAGCGGGCACTCATCCCCGCCTCTGTGCTGAAGCTCCTGCCGGCAGCCTTGATGCTGCAACGCTATGGCCCTGCACATACCTTCACGACAACACTTATTGGATCGCCTAACGCAAATATTGCCAATGACACACTATTTGGTAGCCTCATCCTGATTGGCGCAGGTGACCCATCCCTGGGTTCTGCACGCCTTGCTGGAGCGGAAGAGTCAGACAGGATACGCAGTGAATGGCGAAACGCCCTGCAGGCCCTGGGCATCAACCATATCACCGGTGGGGTAGTGGGCATACCGGCACCCTTCCGGGAGGTACTCATCCCGGGTGGGTATGCCGTAGAAGATGCAGGCAACTACTATGCGGCTCCGGCGTCGGGATTGTCATTTGCCGATAACACCTATTTGCTCACCGTGTCATCACAAACACCCGGCGAACCACTACAGATCCTGTCACTCAGTCCACCCATTCCGGGGCTGCAGCACACCGCACTCGCCATAGCCGCCGGCTCGGGCGATCAGGCTTACATTCATGGTATGCCCGGCCAATATCACCGAACGATTACGGGCACCTTGCAACACAACCATCGTCAGTATGTCCTGAAAGGTGCCGTGCCGGATCCTGTCTTGTTTGCGGCACAGCAATGCCAGCAAGCGATAGAAATGGCAGGTATCTCCCTCGGCAAAGAGGCATCAACCAGCAATGGTGCCTACAAAGGACTTCCTGTAATATGGCAACATACATCGCCGGAGCTTCGGACATTGCTGGCGCATACGCTGGAGAAAAGCGACAACCTGTTCGCAGAAACATGGGTGCGTCACCTCTTTCAGGATGCCTGTCCCGGCAGGGAGTGGCAAGCGCTGGAGGACACCTTCCGCGCACTACTGCCACACAGGTTCCGGGGCAACATTACCGACGGAAGCGGACTATCGCGCAGCAATGCGGTGTCAGCAGAAGACCTCACAGCTTTCCTGATCCATCAGTTTCGGCAGCCCTACCGCGACGTGTGGCTGGAAGTGTTGGCAGAAGCGGGCAAGGAAGGTACGCTGCGCCTGTTGTCGCTGCCGGAAGGATTTCCGGGACGCATCTACGGGAAGAGTGGGTATATGACAGGCGTGCGCAGCTATGCAGGATATTACCAGTCTGCATCCGGCCGTTGGTATGCCTTTGCCTTGCTGGCCAACCACTTCGACGGCTCCGGCGCTGCCATGCGGCAGGCTTTCAGCAAGGTCATACTGCAGTTTGCCAACTTTCCCTAATCAGCCGACAGGATGGTGAATTCTACCCGCTGATTGCGTTGCCGCCCCTCTTCCGTGTCGTTGGAGTCTA
>CAYYHM010000260.1:0-1518 GCA_964471795.1 uncultured Chitinophagales bacterium
CCATTCTCATCCAAAACGGCACGATTATCAATGAAGGCCGCACCACCGAAGGCGATATCTACATCAAAGATGGTCGCATAGAACAGATCGGTGGCGAGATCCGAAAAGCGGCCGATATCGTCATAGATGCCAGCGGGAAACATGTGTTGCCGGGCGTGATCGATGATCAGGTGCACTTCCGCGAACCCGGACTTACCCACAAGGCTGAGATTTACACGGAAGCCAAGGCGGCCGTCGCAGGCGGCGTAACCTCTTACATGGAAATGCCCAATGTGAAACCCCCTGCTACCACGCAGGATCTGCTGGAAGCCAAATACGAGATAGCCCGCAACAGAAGTCTCGCCAACTACAGTTTTTACATGGGCACCAGCAACGACAATCTGGAGGAGGTGCTGCGCACAGACCCGGAAACAGTCTGTGGCATCAAGATCTTCATGGGGTCCTCTACCGGTAATATGTTGGTGGATGACGAGAAAATACTGCGAAGTGTGTTCTCCCAAACCCCACTGCTGATTGCTACACACTGCGAAGACGAAGCTACCGTGCGCCACAACGAAGACAATTTCCGGCTGCAATATGGCGAAGATGTACCGGTACGGTTTCACCCAGAAATCCGTGATGTAGAGGCCTGCTATCGCTCCTCCAGCTTTGCGGTAAGTCTGGCCAAGGAATACAACACCCGCCTGCACATCCTCCATATCACCACAGCCAGGGAGCTGGGGCTGTTCGACAACAAGACACCCCTGCGCGACAAACGCATCACGGCAGAGGTATGTGTGCACCACCTGTGGTTCGATGAGGTGGACTACACCCGACTGGGCACCAAGATCAAGTGCAATCCGGCCATCAAGACCGGCGAAGACAGGAAAGCACTGATGAAAGCGCTACGTAACAACTTCATCGACGTGATTGCTACCGATCATGCACCACACACGCGTGACGAAAAGCAACAAACCTATTTCAAGGCGCCTTCCGGACTGCCACTGGTACAGCATCCCCTCACCATGATGCTGGAATTCTACCACAACGGACTGATAGGCCTACATCAGGTGGTGGAGAAGATGAGCCATGCTGTGGCAGACTGTTTCCGAATTCGGGAGCGCGGCTACCTGCGGGAAGGATATTGGGCCGACATTGCCATTGTAGACCTGAACAGTCCCTGGAAGGTGGACAAATCCGGTCTGTACTACAAATGCGGCTGGTCGCCACTGGAGGGACAGCAGTTCCGGTCAAGGGTTACACATACCATCGTAAGCGGACATCTGGCCTATGAGCACAGCGACGTTACCCAACCAGCCTGCTTTGATGAAAGCCGGCAGGGCGACAGGTTGTTGTTTGAGAAGGAGAGATAGCAGGGGGGAAGGTTTAAAGGTTTAAGGGTTTAAAAGTTTAAAGGGAAGAAGTCCTGCCTAGCCGGTACTGACGATGCTACGCTGACGCTTCCGCAGGTCTGCACAGGTCCGCATCCTTCGGATAGGCAGGGAAGACCGGATCCCAATTGTGGATGGCTATGCAATC
>CAYYHM010000261.1:0-1518 GCA_964471795.1 uncultured Chitinophagales bacterium
TGCCGTAACTTTCCGGTATGAAGATTCTTTCCGCAAAACAAATAAGAGCTGCCGATCAGCATACCATCGCCCATGAACCTATTTCCTCGATAGACCTGATGGAACGTGCTTCGGAGCAGTTTACCGATACCTTTTGCCGCCTGTTATCCGTGCAGCCAGTACAGGTATGGGCAGGCATGGGCAACAATGGCGGGGATGGATTGTGCATAGCCCGCCTGCTGGCCGACAAGGGCTGGCCTGTATCCATTATCGCAGTTCGATACAGCGAAGAGCCTTCTCCCGATTTTCTACACAACGAGTGGCGTGCCAAAGAGAACCGCGACATCATTTGGACGGATTTGTTTGCCGGCGAGGTACTTCCTCCCCTACCTGAACAGGGAATTGTAATCGAAGCAGTGTGGGGCAGTGGGCTGAACAGGGGCATTACCGGATGGGCCGCTGCCGTGATTGAACACATGAACCGTGCTCCCTTCATCGTTTCGGTGGACATGCCATCCGGATTGCCTGCGGATACACCGGCAGCCGGCGCTGTGGTAGAAGCTGATGTCACCATCACCTTTCAGCGACCCAAGTTATCGCAAATATTACCGGATAATTCGCTATATGTAGGTGACCTCATGGTGGTGGACATCGGGCTGGATGAGGCGTTCATGGAGCAACAAGATACCCCGTATGCCTTGCTGACTGAAGAAGAAATATCTGCTCTGGTGCCGGACAGACCTGCCTTTGGCCACAAGGGCACTTTTGGTCACGCGCTGGTGATTGCAGGAAGAAGGGGCTCCGCAGGGGCTGCCATCCTGTCCGCCAGAGCCTGCCTGAGAACCGGAGCAGGGTTGGCTACCGTACTGCTTCCTGCCGGTTGCGAAACCGCCTTGCATGCAGCTTGTCCGGAAGCGATGGCAGCGTTGGACACGCATACTGACTATTGGACCACTGTACCGGCTTTAGACAAGTACAGCGCAATAGGCATAGGACCTGCCCTGGGCACTGATGCAGCTACAAGAGAGGCCTTGCTCAACCTGTTATCTTCCGTAGAGATGCCACTGGTGCTGGATGCCGACGCACTCAACATCTTGTCGGACCTTCCCCATAGTTGGGATAAGATTCCGCCGTACTCCATTCTAACGCCGCATCCGGGCGAGTTTACCCGCATGACCCAACCTGCTACCAACGGCTACGAGCGCCTGGCAATCGCACAGGACTTCGCACGGGCGCATCAACTCATCGTCATCCTGAAAGGAGCTTACACGGCGATAGTCCTTCCGGAGGGTCAGGTATGGTTCAATCCTACCGGTAATCCGGGCATGGCTACTGCAGGCAGTGGCGACGTACTGACGGGCATACTCACAGGCCTATTGGCACAGGGGCTTACACCACCGGAGGCGGCTATGGTAGGCGTGTATCTCCATGGACTGGCCGGGGACCTGGCAGCAGAAGAACTCGGTGAACACAGCCTGTTGGCCGGCGACATAGTAGCATATCTGCCAAAGGCCTTTACTTTGCTGCTGGCATGAAGAA
>CAYYHM010000262.1:0-1511 GCA_964471795.1 uncultured Chitinophagales bacterium
ACGGATTGCACCGGCAGCAAGATTACCGCTGCTTGCCACACATCGTCATACAGGCTATATTCTTTCAGACCGTTGATGAACAGGTGATCTGCTTCCTGCAGGGTAGCTACCTTGGCTGCTGTGATGTTGCCCAGGATACGGATACCCAGTCCAGGTCCCGGGAATGGATGGCGTCCCAATATGTTGTCCGGTATATTGAGGGCTTTTCCCACACGCCGTACCTCATCTTTGAAGAGGGTGCGCAACGGCTCCACCACCTTCAGGCCCATCTTTTCGGGCAGTCCTCCTACGTTGTGGTGCGATTTAATGGTGACACTCGGCCCATGTACCGATACCGATTCGATAACGTCGGGGTAGATGGTGCCCTGTCCCAGCCAGCTGACACCCGTAATCTTGTGGGCTTCCTTATCGAAGACCTCAATGAAGGTCCTGCCGATGGCTTTGCGTTTTTGTTCCGGGTCGGTGAGTCCATCCAGCGCGGTATAGAACTCCTGTTTGGAATCAACGCCAATCACGTTGAGACCCATGTGCTGATAAGAGGCTAGCACGTCCTCGAACTCGTTTTTCCGGAGTAACCCGTTATCCACGAAAATGCAGTACAACCTGTCGCCGATGGCCTTGTGGATCAGTTCAGCAGCAACGGTAGAGTCCACACCACCGCTCAGTCCCATCACGACACGATCGTTGCCCAGCTGCTGTTGCAGGTTGACGATGGTTTCTTCTATGAATGATGCCGGCGTCCAGTCGCCCCGACAGCCGCAAATGTCGTACACGAAGTTTTGCAGGAGCTGTTTGCCGTGGTCGCTGTGGGTTACCTCAGGGTGGAACTGTATGCCGAACACGCGTTGTTGCGGGTGGGTACTGGTGTAGGCAGCTACTTCCACGTCGTGGGTGCTGCCGATAATCTTGTATCCCTCCGGCAAGTTGAAGATGGTGTCGGCATGGCTCATCCATACCTGCGTTCCCATGGGGACATCTTTGAACAGGATATTGCCGGTGTCGATGGTGTGCAGACGGGCGCGGCCATATTCGCGGGTACGGGAGGCCTCTACCGTGCCACCCTGTTGTTGCGCCAGATATTGCGCGCCATAGCAGATGCCTAATACGGGCAGTTGGTCTATGAAGGATCGGAAGTTGACCTGTGGTGCTTCCCGGTCGCGCACAGAAAACGGTGATCCGGCAAGGATAACCCCTTTGATGTCGCTCATGTCGGCCGGCAGCGAATGGTAGGGGATGATTTCGCAGTACACGTTGAGTTCGCGTATTCTGCGGGCAATCAACTGTGTGTATTGGCTACCGAAATCGAGGATGAGGATCTTGTCATGCATGATGCGCAAAAGTACAGCCAATTCGGGGGATGAAGAATGCACATTTAGACAAACAACATACGAGGCTACGTTTACATCAATGATAAACCTGAAAAGAATGTCGGTACACTTTGCCTTCAGTCTGGAATATGGCAGTGTACATGCCGGATGGCCAACTACTCACGGATATTTCGTTAGTTGTGC